>NZ_CP123923.1:5808750-6145000 GCF_030450125.1 Streptomyces sp. WP-1 | reverse complement strand
GCAGTGCCACATGCCATAGGTGAAGTAGACGTACACATGTCCGGGCTCCCCGAACATCACCGCGTTGCGTGCGGTGCGGCCGCGGTAGGCGTGGGAGCCCGGGTCGTTCGGACCGTCGTACGCCTCGACCTCCGTCAGGCGTACCGCGATCGGGCCGTCGGGTGTCGTGCGGACCAGGATGCGGCCGAGGAGGTCGGGGGCGACGTCCAGGATCGGGCGGTCGAAGAACTTCCTTGGCAGTGGCATACGGTCCCTGGGCGCGATCATGCCGTCCGAGGGTAGTGCACGGCGAGTGGTCCGGACGGGGTACGGCCCGAGCGGAACCGGCCACGGGGGTGCGGGCGTTTGTAGGGGCGAGGTCCGTTCGTAAAGGGAGAGTCAATGGCGTTCAAGAAGCTGCTCGCGAGCCTGGGAGCCGGCGGTGCCTCGGTCGAGACGGTGCTGACCGAGGTGAATGTCGTACCGGGTGGCGTGGTCCAGGGTGAGGTGCGGATCCAGGGCGGGTCCGTGAACCAGGCCGTCGAGGGGCTCTCCGTCGGTCTTCAGGCGCGGGTCGAGGTCGAGAGCGGCGACGAGGAGTACAAGCAGGACATCGAGTTCGCCAAGGTGCGGCTCGGCGGTGCCTTCGAGCTGCAGGCCGGTGCCGTGCACGCGGTGCCGTTCGGCCTGGAGATCCCCTGGGAGACGCCGGTGACGATGATCGACGGCCAGGAGCTGCGCGGGATGCACATCGGGGTGACGACCGAGCTGGCGATCGCGCGGGCCGTCGACTCCGGTGACCTGGACCCGGTCAATGTGCACCCACTGCCGGCGCAGCAGGCGATCCTGGACGCGTTCATCGGCCTCGGTTTCCGGTTCAAGAACGCCGACATGGAGCGCGGCCACATCCGCGGTACCCGGCAGCGGCTGCCGTTCTACCAGGAGATCGAGTTCTACCCGCCGTCGCAGTACCGGGGTCTGAACCAGGTCGAGCTGAGCTTCGTGGCCGACGAGCACGCCATGGACGTCGTACTGGAGATGGACAAGAAGGCGGGTCTGTTCAGCGAGGGCTCGGACACCTACCGCTCCTTCCAGGTGGGCCACCACGACTGGCAGGGGACCGATTGGGCGGCCTACCTCAACCAGTGGCTCTCCGAGGTCGGCAGCCGGCGCAACTGGCTCTAGAGTTCGCTCTGTTCTTTCCAGATCATCGATCAGGAGGTACCAAGGTGACCGAGCTGAAGCGGCGACCGCTCCCCCATGACTTCCACCCGCCGGTGCCGTCGTTCACGGTGACGAGCGAGGACGTCCAGGAGGGCGCGACGCTGAAGGGCGCCCAGGTCTACGCGGACGGGAACACCTCGCCGCAGCTGCGGTGGGAGGGCTTCCCGCCGGAGACCAAGAGCTTCGCCGTGACCTGCTACGACCCCGACGCGCCGACCGGCAGCGGGTTCTGGCACTGGGTTCTGTTCGACATCCCGGCCTCGGTGACGGAGCTGCCCGCGGGCGCGGCGAGCGGCAAGTTCGAGGGCCTGCCCGAGGGTGCCGTGCACGCGCGCAACGACTACGGGACGCGGGACTTCGGCGGCGCCGCCCCGCCGCCCGGTGACGGCCCGCACCGCTATGTGTTCACGGTGTACGCGGTGGACCAGGAGAAGCTGGGTCCCGACGCGGACGCCTCGCCGGCCTTCGTCGGGTTCAACCTGCGCTTCCACGCGATCGCGCGGGCGCAGCTCATCGGCGAGTACGAGAACACCGAGCAGGGTTGAACGCCCCGTCTGGTTCGAGCCGAGCGTTCATTGAACGTTTGCCCGCCTCCGGTCTTGGAAGTGATCGGGGGCGGGCATTTTTTATTGCGTTGTCCATCTCGGCGCGCCCGTCCAGAGTTGATCCGAGCCCGCCGGGGGGTGGGCAGGTGCGCACGGGAGGTGGGCTGGATGCGTGACACGCTGGTGCTGAACGCGAGTTTCGAGCCGCTGTCTACGGTGACTCTGAACCGAGCCGTCGTCCTGGTGCTCCAGGACAAGGCGGTGGTCGAGCAGGCCCATCCCGAGCTGCGGATGCGGGGGGCCGTTGTGGACATACCCGCGCCCCGGGTGATCAGGCTGTGCAGATATGTACGGGTGCCGTTCCGAAGACAAGCGCCGTGGTCGCGGCGGGGGGTGCTGGTGCGGGACCGGCACCGGTGCGTGTACTGCGGGCGCAGGGCGACGACGGTGGACCATGTGGTGCCGCGGGCGCAGGGTGGGCAGGACACATGGCTGAACACGGTGGCGGCGTGTGCGGAGGACAATCACCGGAAGGCGGACCGGACTCCGGAGGAGGCCGGGATGGCGTTGCTGCGGGCGCCTTTCGAGCCGACGCCGGCGGATGCGATGCTCCTGGCTTTGCGGCAGGACGACCTGGACGGGCTTCCTGAGTGGCTCGCTCGGGATGCGGCCTAAGAGTCTGCCGGGTTCTGTCTGACGGCGGGTGCGGGTTGCCGTGCGTTGCTCGCGCCCGCGCGGCGGAGCCGTATATCGATACGGCCCCGCGCCCCTGATGGGGCGCGGGTGGTGCCCTGCGTTGCGAAGCAGCCCCTAGTCGATGCTCGGCTTTTCGCGGCGCTCCGTGGCCGGGCCCTTGTTCTGGGCCGGCAGGGAGGCGCCGCCGCCGCTGTTGCCGCCGCCCAGGGAGCCGAAGTTGCCCATGGCGCCGGAGAGGCCCTTGAGGGCGTCGCCGATCTCGCTGGGGACGATCCAGAGCTTGTTGGCGTCGCCCTCGGCGATCTTCGGGAGCATCTGGAGGTACTGGTAGGACAGCAGCTTCTGGTCCGGGTCGCCGGCGTGGATGGCCTCGAAGACCGTGCGGACGGCCTGGGCCTCGCCCTCGGCGCGCAGGGCGGCGGCCTTGGCCTCACCTTCGGCGCGCAGGATCTGGGACTGCTTCTCGCCCTCGGCCGTGAGGATCGCGGCCTGCCGGGTGCCCTCGGCGGTGAGGATCGCGGCGCGCTTGTCACGGTCGGCGCGCATCTGCTTCTCCATCGAGTCCTGGATGGAGGTCGGCGGCTCGATGGCCTTCAGTTCCACGCGGTTGACGCGGATGCCCCACTTGCCCGTGGCCTCGTCCAGGACGCCGCGCAGGGCGGCGTTGATCTCCTCGCGGGAGGTCAGGGTGCGCTCCAGGTCCATGCCGCCGATGATGTTGCGCAGCGTGGTGACGGTGAGCTGCTCGATCGCCTGGATGTAGCTGGCGACCTCGTAGGTGGCCGCACGGGCGTCCGTCACCTGGTAGTAGATGACGGTGTCGATGTTGACGACCAGGTTGTCCTGGGTGATCACCGGCTGGGGCGGGAACGGTACGACCTGCTCGCGCAGGTCGATGCGGTTGCGGATGGTGTCTATGAACGGGACCACGATGTTCAGGCCCGCGTTCAGGGTCCGCGTGTAGCGACCGAAGCGCTCGACGATGGCCGCGCTGGCCTGTGGGATGACCTGGATGGTCTTGATCAGGGCGATGAAGACCAACACCACCAGGATGATCAGGACGATGATGACCGGTTCCATCGTGTTGCCCGTACCCCTCTCCTCAAAGGATCTTGCCCGTCGAGTCTGACAGACTCCGGCCCAACTCGCAGGCAGGATGGCTCAGATGACGATCGCCGTGGCTCCTTCGATGTCCACGACGTCCACCTCCTGGCCCGCCTCGTAGGCCCGGTCGGCGTCCAGGGCGCGGGCCGACCAGATCTCCCCGGCGAGCTTGACGCGGCCGCCGGCGCCGTCGACCCGCTCCAGTACGACGGCCTGCCTGCCCTTCAACGCCTCGATGCCGCTGGCGAACTGGGGCCGCTGCCTGCTGTGCCGGTTGGCGATGGGCCGTACGACGGCGATGAGCGCGACGGAGACGACGAGGAACGTGATCACCTGGGCGACGACGCCGGGGCCGAGGGCGGCGACGACCGCGGCCGCGACGGCTCCCACCGCGAACATGCCGAACTCGGGCATGGCGGTGACGACGAGCGGGATTCCGAGCGCGGCCGCGCCGACGAGCCACCACACCCATGCGTCGATGTCGTTCACGTGGTCATCGTAGGGCCACGGCCGGGCGGCGGACAGGGCGCGTCGGGGACCCCGGCAGGTTTGCGCGAGGGTCCCGGCCGGGTGGGGTCACGGGCGGCCGGGGGTGGCCGGGGGCGGTGGCGGGGTCAGGACAGCGGCAGGCCGTGGGCGGTCCAGCGGTCGCCGACCTGCTCGACCACGAGCGGCAGGCCGAAGCAGCGGGAGAGGTTGCGGGAGGACAGCTCCAGCTCGATCGGGCCGGCGGTGAGGACCTTGCCCTGACGGATCATCAGGACGTGGGTGAAGCCGGGGGCGATCTCCTCGACGTGGTGGGTGACCATGATCATCGAGGGGGCGATGGGGTCGCGGGCGAGCCGGCCGAGGCGGCGCACCAGGTCCTCGCGGCCACCGAGGTCGAGACCGGCGGCGGGCTCGTCCAGGAGCAGCAGCTCGGGGTCGCTCATCAGGGCGCGGGCGATGAGGGTGCGCTTGCGCTCGCCCTCGGAGAGGGTGCCGAAGCGGCGGTCGAGGTAGTCGCTCATGCCGAGGCGGTCGAGGAAGGCGCGGGCGCGCTGCTCGTCCACGTCCTCGTACTCCTCCTTCCAGGCGGCGGTCATGCCGTAGGCGGCGGTGAGGACCGTCTGGAGGACCGTCTGGCGCTTGGGGAGCTTGTCGGCGAGGGCGATGCCGGCCACGCCGACGCGGGGGCGCAGCTCGAAGACGTCGGTGCCGGGCTTGCCCAGGGTCTCGCCGAGGATGGTGACGGAGCCCTTGGTGGGGTAGAGGTAGCTGGAGGCGACGTTCAGGAGAGTGGTCTTGCCGGCGCCGTTGGGGCCGAGGATGACCCAGCGTTCGCCCTCCTTCACCGACCAGGAGACCTGGTCCACCAGAGCCCGGTCCTCACGGACCACGGATACGTCCTGAAGCTCCAGAACATCGCTCATGAGCGCGTTGTCTCCCCTTGCTGTGTGGCCGGTCTCGGCTGTCGCGTACGCCTGTGGCGCGGTCCGCCGCGCCGGTGGGCACGGCCCGTATGAAATCTACGCCACCGGCGCGCCGGTCCATTCCATCGGTCCGGTCCTTAGGGTGGGGGCATGCTCACGGAACCGCGTTCAGGACGCCTTGCCGCTTGGGGAAATGCCCTTTTGGCCGGACTTGTCTCTCCGGATGACGCCGCGCTCGCCATGGTGGGTGACGACACCGTGCACCGGGTGGCCGGGCTGCCCGGGGAAGCGGCGCCGGTGGGGCTGACGCTCGCGCTGGGGCGGCTGCGGGCGCTCGGGGCGACGGGGCTGCGGGTGGCGCTGCCGGCACCCGGCCATCCGCTGGGGCTGAGCGGCCCGCCGGAGTTCAACGCGCGGGCGCTGGACGCGCAGGAGGCGGTGGTCTGCTTCGGCACCGCGCTGGGGCTGGTGCCGGAGGTGCACGAGGCCGGGCCCGCGGGTGATGTGCATGTCGAGGTGGTCTGGCACGCCCTGCCGGTGCGCGAGGCCCCGCCCGCGGACGTGCCCTCCCTGGGCGAGGCGGAGCGGGAGCTGGCGGAGGCCCTGCGGGACGCCACGGCGGTGCTCGCCCGGCTGGACGTGGCCGCCTCGGGCCCGGTGGCCGAGGCCGCGATCGACGCGTACCGGGCGCGGGCGGAGGCCGGCCGCGAGGTCCTGGCCCCGGGCTATCCGCCCCGCGCGGCCCGGGTCCTGGAGCTGGCGCAGCGGATCGGCCTGCTGATCGCCCTGGCGCACGACCACGGCCACGGGGCCGCGGTGACCGCCTCGGAGATGGCGGCGCGCACCCAGGCGCTGCGCCCGGTGGAGCGGACGGCCCGGCGGGCGCAGGTGGCGGCGTACAACTCGATGGTGGAGGAGAGGGAGCGGAGGGTGAGGTGACCTCCGGGGCCGGACAAAGGGGCGGGCCCCCCGGTGGATCCGGGGGGCCCGCGCCGCGGTCGTGATGCCTCAGTGGTTGAGGCCGACGTTGCCGAAGGCCGGGTTCAGCACGCCGATGACGTCGATGCTGTCGCCGGTCACGTTCACCGGGACGTGGATCGGCGCCTGGATGGCGTTGCCCGAGACGACGCCCGGGGAGTTCACGGCCGCGCCGCCCGCCTCGCTCTGGGCGGAGGCCAGGCCGGCACCGGCGGCCAGCAGGCCACCGGCCACCATCGTCACGGCCGCTGCCTTCTTCAGGTTCTTCACTTTCAAACCCCTCTTGGACGTTCACCACGGCGGTTCTCCGTGGCACGCACTGGAGAACGGCGGAGATCGCCCGGGGATGCGCCATCCGGGTGACATTCCCACGACGGTATGAATCTCAGTCCGGAACGGGACTTCTGGGGGGAACTTCCGTACGGCGTCCGTACGGAAGTCTCGTCCGTACGGAGGTCTCAGCCGGCCACTCCGTGCCGTACGGCCCACAGCGCGGCCTGTGTGCGGTCGGCGAGGTCGAGCTTCATCAGGATGTTGGAGACGTGCGTCTTGACCGTCTTCTCGGACAGCACCAGCGCACGGGCGATCTCCCGGTTGGAGCGGCCGTCGGCGATCAGGCCGAGCACCTCGCGCTCCCGTTCGGTGAGCGAACTCCCCCGGCCCTGACCGGAGTTGACCTCCTCCTGAGACAGCAGCGCGCCCGCCACCTCGGGCTGGAGCAGGATGTGCCCGGCGTGCACGGAGCGGATGGCGCCGGCCAGGGCGTCGGGGTCCACGTCCTTGTACACATACCCGGCGGCGCCGGCGCGCAGGGCCGGTACGACCGTGCGCTGCTCGGTGAAACTGGTGACGATCAGCACCCGCGCGGGGTTGTCGAGCTCACGCAGCCTGCGCAGCGCGTCGATGCCGTCCATGCCCGGCATCTTGACGTCCATGAGGACGACGTCGGGCCGCAGTTCCTCGGCGCGGGCCACCCCCTCCGCGCCGTCGGCCGCCTCGCCGACGACCACTATGTCCTCCTGCACCTCCAGGAAGGTGCGCAGGCCCCGGCGGACGACCTGGTGGTCGTCGACGAGCAGCACCTTGATGGGCTCAGCCACCGGGGACCTCCATCTCGATCGTGGTGCCCTTGCCGGGCGCCGATTCGACGGTCAGCGTGCCGCCGACCCCGCTCGCCCGGTCCCGCATCGAGACCAGTCCGAGGTGCCGCCCGGCGCGGCCGACGGCGGCCGGGTCGAAGCCGGCGCCGTCGTCGCTGACCCGCAGCACCGCCCCCTGGCCGCGCCGCGCCACGCTCACGTCGACGCGCTCCGCGTCCGCGTGGCGCAGCGCGTTGTGCAGGGCCTCCTGGGCGACCCGGAGCACGGCCTCCTCCTGGGCGGCGGGCAGGGCGCGGTAGCCGGTGCCGGTGAAGGTGACGCGGGCGGTGTGGGCGCGGTCGAGGACCTGGATCTGGGTGCGCAGGGTGGCGATCAGTCCGTCCTCGTCCAGCGCGGCGGGCCGCAACTCCACGACGGCGGCCCGCAGTTCGTCGGTGGCCTCGGCGGCGAGCGCGGCGACCTGGTGGAGTTCGTCCTTGGCGCGGGCGGGGTCGCGGTCGACGAGGGCGGCGGCGGCCTGTGCGGTCAGGCGCAGCGAGAACAGCTTCTGGCTGACCGCGTCGTGGAGTTCATGGGCGAGGCGGGAGCGTTCCTCGGCGATGGTCAGTTCGCGGCTGCGCTCGTACAGGCGGGCGTTGGTGAGGGCGATCGCGGCGTGCTGGGCGAGGAGGGCGAGGAGTTCCTCGTCCTCCTGGGTGAAGCCGCAACTGCCTTGCGGTTCAGGGCACGGGGGATGTCCCTCCGCAGGGCGCAGCTTGTTGGCGAGGAAGAGCGCGCCGATGATCTCGTCGCCGTCGCGGATGGGCAGCCCCAGGAAGTCGACGAGGTCGGGGTGGGCGTCGGGCCAGCCCTCGAAGCGGGGATCCTTGCGCACATCGGCGAGGCGTTCGGGGCGGGCCTCGTGCAGCATCGCGGCGAGCACGCCGTGCTGGCGGGGCAGCGGGCCGATCGCCTTCCACTGGGCGTCGCTGACGCCGTCCACGACGAACTGGGCGAAGCCGCCGTGGTCGTCGGGGACGCCGAGGGCGGCGTACTGCGCGTCGAGGAGTTCGCGGGCGGAGGCGACGATCGTCTTCAGGACGTCGCGCATCTCCAGATGCCTGCTCATGGCCAGCAGCGCGGAACTCACCGCGGCGAGGCCGGACCGGGGCGGTGGCTCATGCCCTCACGGTACCGGCGGGGTGCCCGGGCGCGGATCGGGCCGCCGACGGCCCATCGCCGTCCGCTGGTCCTAGGCCGGGCGGCGTAGGCCCCGGGGACCCCGCCCGGTGCCGTACGTCCGAGGGTCCGGGCGGCCGTCGTACGCCGAAGGGCCCCTCCGCCACGGGACCCGCGGCCGAGGCGGGGAGGGAGGGGGCGTTCCTACGGTGAGCGGCATCCGCCGGAACGGGCGGGGAGCGACGAGGGGACGGTAGTCATGCCGGTAGGGATCATCACGGGTGCCTCGAAGGGGCTGGGGCGGGCGCTCGCCGAGGCGCTGGCCGGGCGCGGCTGGGACCTGGTGCTGGACGCGCGGGGCGAGGCGGCGCTGGCGGAGGCAGCGGCGGCGGTCGGCCGGTACGGCACCCGGGTGTCGGCGCTGCCCGGGGACGTCACGGACGCCGGACACCGGGCCGCGCTGGTGGCCGCCGCCCGCGCGCTGGGCGGTCTCGAACTGCTGGTGGGCAACGCGAGCGCGCTCGGCGCCGAGCCGCTGGTACGGCTGGACCGGCTGCCGCTGGACGGGCTGCGGCGGGCGCTGGAGGTGAACGTCACGGCCGCGCTGGGCCTCGTCCAGGAGGCGCTGCCGCTGCTGCGGGCGGCGGCCGCGGGCACGGTGATCGCGGTCAGCTCGGACGCGGCGGCGCAGGCGTACGCGACCTGGGGCGGTTACGGCGCCTCGAAGGCGGCCCTGGACCAGCTGGCGGCGGTGCTCGCGATGGAGGAGCCGGGCCTGCGGGTGTGGGCGGTGGACCCCGGGGACATGGCGACCGACCTGTACGCGGCGGCCGTACCCGGCGACGCGGACGAGCGGCCGGCGCCGGGCACCGTCGTACCGGCGTTCCTGCGGCTGCTGGACGAGCGACCGGCGAGCGGGCGGTACGCGGCGGCGGCCCTGGGGGCGGGCCGATGAGCACGACCGTGCGGGTACCGGGGGAACGGTCCGCGCGGGTGCCGGCCGAGCAGCGGGGTCCGGGGCGGGCCCGGGACGACGTACGGCTCCTCGTCTCCCACGGCACCCGGGTGACGCACCACGCGTTCCGCGAGCTGCCGGGGCTGCTGCGGGCCGGGGACCTGCTGGTGGTGAACACCTCCCCGACGCTGGCCGCGGCGGTGGACGGCCGGATCGGGGACGCGCCCGTGGTGGTGCACTTCTCGACCCGCGGCGACGACGGCCGCTGGGCGGTGGAACTCCGGGAGCCGGACGGCCGGGGCACCACCCGCGCGCGGGCGGGCACACGCGCGGATACAGAGGTGCGGCTGCCGGACGGGGTCCGGCTGGTGGTGGAGGAGCCGGTGGGCGGGCGGGTGCTCACCGGTGGGCCGGAGTCCGTGAGCGGGCGGGGGCCCGTAGGGGGACATGGGGAGAGGCTGTGGTGGGGGCGGGTCGAAGGCGGGGCGGTGCTGGGGTTGCTGCGCGGGCACGGGCGGCCGATCCGGTACTCCTATACGACACGTGACCAGCCGCTGTCGGCGTACCAGACCCTGTTCTGCCTCCCCTCCCCCGACGGCGCGGGCAGCGCGGAGATGCCGAGCGCGGGGCGGCCCTTCACCGAGCGGGTGGTGGCCGAGCTGATCCGCCGGGGCGTGGGTTTCGCACGGGTCACCCTGCATACGGGGGTGGCGTCGGCGGAGGCACACGAGCCGCCGTACCCGGAGTGGTTCTCGGTGCCGGAGGCGTCCGCGCGGGCGATCGGCGCGGCGGCGGCCGGGGAGGGCCGGGTGATCGCGGTCGGCACGACGGCCGTACGGGCGGTGGAGTCGGCCGCGGGGGCGGACGGCTCGGTGCGGGCGCGCGAGGGGTGGACGGACCTGGTGGTCACGCCCGAGCGCGGGGTGCGGGTGGTGGGCGGGCTGCTGACCGGGCTGCACGAGCCGGAGGCCTCGCATCTGCTGATGCTGCGGGCCGTCGCCGGGCGGGCCGCGGTCGACCGCGCGTATGAGGAGGCGCTGCGGGGGCTCTACCTGTGGCACGAGTTCGGGGACGTCCATCTCCTCCTACGGGACGAGACCCGGCGCTGAGCCTCACAGAGTGCGTTGCGATGGCAACTCGCCGTGAGGTTGATCTGTGTTCCCTGTGAGCCCTCACATAGGGCCTGCATCACGTACGAACGGACATAGGAGATATACCCGCCGCTGCGAACGGGACAGATGGTCCAATCTGTCCCGTTTTGGCCTTCCCTGATCCACTATCGAGCTTCGTACGTCACACCTTTGCCAGGGCATTTTGCGGCCGCTAAGAATTGCTCTCGTCGCTCAGCGCCGTGGGTTTCTCCCCGCGGCTTCTGTGCGGGAGGAACCGATTCCCCCGGCGGACGCAGGAGCGACCTCCGCGCCAACGAAGAGGTCCAACGCCATGCCCAAGAACATGCTCAGTCGTGCTCGAAATCGGTCCCTGACCAAGCAGCACAAGTTCGCCGTCGCCGGTGTCGCCGCTCTCGGCACCGCCGCCATCGCCCTGTCGGCCGTCCCCGGTAACGCGGACACCGTCACCACCGGCTCCCCGGCCACCGCCGCGCAGGTCGCGAAGGTCGCCACCCAGGACGCCACGCCGGTGAACGTCAAGGGCTCGGTCACCGACCGCGCCGCCGCGCAGAGCGTCAAGCTCGACGCCATCGCCGCGCAGCAGAAGGCCGCCGACCAGGCCGCCGCCAAGCAGCGCAGCGACGCCGCCGCGAAGAAGGCCGCCGACGCCGCCGCCAAGAAGGCCGCGCAGGAGCGGGCCGCCAAGCAGAGCGCCAACCGTTCCGCGCAGCGCCCGCAGATGCAGGACGTCGCCGCGAAGACCTACGCGAACAACCTCGACGGCTGGATCCGCCAGTCCCTGGACATCATGCACTCCAAGGGCATCCCGGGCAGCTACAACGGTCTGTACCGCAACATCATGCGTGAGTCCTCGGGCAACCCGATGGCCATCAACAACTGGGACATCAACGCGATCAACGGCATCCCGTCCAAGGGCCTGCTCCAGGTGATCCAGCCCACCTTCAACACGTACCACGTGCCCGGCACCTCGTGGAACATCTACGACCCGGTCGCCAACATCACCGCGGCCTGCAACTACGCTGCCCACCGCTACGGCTCGATGGACAACGTCAACAGCGCGTACTGAGGTCGGCGCGGACCTCTGACGAACGCCGAAGGGCGGCACCCCGTAAGGGGGTGCCGCCCTTTGTGACGTACCGGGGACGCTACTTGCGCATGACCTCGGGCTCGTGGCGGCGCAGGAAGCGGGCCACGAAGAAGCCGCAGACCGCGCCGAGCGCGAGCAGCGCGATCATGTCCAGGGTCCAGGCCCCGGCCGTGTGGTTCCACAGCGGGTCGGTGCTGCCCGGGTCGTCGCCGTTGGGGGCGATGTTGTTCAGGTCCAGCGTGGTGCCGGCCGCGGCCACCGCCCAGCGCGAGGGCATCAGGTACGAGAACTCGTTGACGCCGAGCGTGCCGTGCAGGGTGAACAGGCAGCCGGTGAAGACGACCTGGACGATCGCGAACATCACCAGCAGCGGCATGGTCTTCTCGGCGGTCTTCACCAGCGAGGAGATCACCAGGCCGACCATCATGGACGTGAAGCCGAGCGCCATGATCGGCAGGCACAGCTCGAACAGGGTCGAACCGCCGAGGATCACGCCCTGGTCCGGGATCTTGCGGGGCGAGAAGCCGATCAGGCCGACCATCAGGCCCTGGAGCACGGTGACGGCGCCGAGCACGACCACCTTGGACATCAGGTAGGCCGACCGGGACAGGCCGGTCGCCCGCTCCCGCTCGTAGATCACCCGTTCCTTGATCAGCTCACGCACGGAGTTCGCGGCGCCCGCGAAGCACGCGCCCACCGAGAGGATCAGCAGCACGGTGGTGGCGGTGCCGTTGGGGACGTGCAGGCCGGTGCGCGGGTCGACCGCCGGGTTCACCAGCAGGCCCCGGTCGTGGTTCATCAGCAGGCTGACCGAGCCGAGGACCGCGGGCAGGATCACCGTCAGCGCGAGGAAGCCCTTGTCGGAGACGATGACCGACACATAGCGCCGGATCAGGGTCAGCAGCTGGGAGCCCCACGCCTGGGGCTTGGGCGGCTTGATCGCCACGGGCGGGGGCAGGTACGCCGCCTGCTGCGGGGCGACGGCGTCGAAGTCCGCGGCGTACATCTGGTAGTGCTGCGAGCCCTTCCAGCGGCCCGCCCAGTCGTAGTCGCGGTAGTTCTCGAAGGCGGAGAAGACATCGGCCCAGCTGTCGTAGCCGAAGAAGTTCAGCGCCTCCTCCGGCGGACCGAAGTAGGCCACGGCGCCGCCCGGCGCCATCACCAGCAGCTTGTCGCACAGCGCCAGCTCGGCCACCGAGTGGGTGACGACGAGCACGGTGCGGCCGTCGTCGGCGAGACCGCGCAGCAGCTGCATGACATCGCGGTCCATGCCCGGGTCGAGGCCGGAGGTCGGCTCGTCCAGGAAGATCAGCGACGGCTTGGTCAGCAGCTCCAGGGCCACCGAGACGCGCTTGCGCTGACCGCCGGACAGGGACGTGACCTTCTTGTCCTTGTGGATGTCCAGCTTCAGCTCGCGCAGCACCTCCTCGATGCGGGCGTCGCGCTCCTGGGCGGTGGTGTCGGCGGGGAAGCGCAGCTTGGCCGCGTACTTCAGGGCCTTCTTGACGGTGAGTTCCTTGTGCAGGATGTCGTCCTGCGGGACCAGACCGATGCGCTGGCGCAGCTCCGCGAACTGCTTGTACAGGTTGCGGTTGTCGTACAGCACCTCGCCCTGGTTGGCGGGCCGGTAGCCGGTGAGCGCCTTCAGCAGCGTGGACTTGCCGGAGCCGGACGGGCCGATGACCGCGATCAGGGACTTCTCCGGGACGCCGAAGGAGACGTCCTTGAGGATCTGCTTGCCGCCGTCGACCGTGACGGTCAGATGGCGCGCGGAGAAGGAGACCTCACCGGTGTCGACGAACTCTTCGAGCCGGTCGCCGACGATACGGAAGGTGGAGTGGCCGACGCCGACGATGTCGGCCGGGCCGAGCTGCACCGAGCCGCCCTTGGGCACCGGGTGGCCGTTGACGTACGTGCCGTTGTGCGAGCCGAGGTCGCGGATCTCGAAGCGGCCGTCGGGCGTCGAGTGGAACTCGGCGTGGTGCCGCGAGACCTGGAGGTCGGAGACGACCAGCTCGTTCTCCAGGGCACGGCCGATGCGCATGACGCGGCCGAGGGAGAACTGGTGGAACGTGGTCGGGCTGCGGTCCCCGTGCGCGGGCGCCCCCGACCCGGCCTGCTGCGGGAAGGCGGCGGCTCCCGCGTCCCGCTGCTGCGGGAAGCCGGCCTGCGGGGCGGGCTGGGCCGGCTGCGGCTGCGGCGCTTGCTGCGACTTCGGCTGCGGCTGCGGCGCTTGCTGCGGCTGCTGCCAGCCGGGTTGCTGGGCGGGTGCCTGCTGGGGGGCCGCCTGCTGGGCCCATCCCGCGGGAGCCGCGGCGTACGGCGCCTGCTGCGCCTGGGCGACGGCGGCACCGGCGAGATCCAGCCGCGGTCCGTCCGTCGCGTTGCCGAGGTGCAGCGCCGTCCCCGGGCCTATCTCCGTGCGCTGGATCCGCTGACCCTGGAGATAGGTGCCGTTGGTGCTGCCGTGGTCCTCGATGACCCAACTGCGGCCGTCGAAGCTGACGGTGGCGTGTCGCCAGGAGACCCTGGCGTCGTCGAACACGATGTCACCCTGCGGATCTCTGCCGAGGGTGTAAGGCCTGGACGGGTCGAGCGTCCAGGTACGTCCGTTTGTTTCCAGTACGAGTTCCGGCACTCCATGCCCCACTGAGTTGTCCCCCGAATTACCCCCATCGCAGGGAGTCTAGGGATGTCGAACATCGTGGGGAACTATTTCAGGCCCACCCCCCTGACCAAAACCCGGGCCTTGCGCGCATCGACGCCCGGCGCTCCGGCGGGAGAACGGCAATTCAGGCGAGGGGGGATAAGTGGGGGTGCCGCGTGCGAGCCGGGGGCGGTACGGCGGCGGGGCGCGGGAGTTGGCGGTGCGGGGCGCGGGCGGGGACGGCGCAGGTCCGCGGGGCGAGGCCGCGCGATACGGCGATCCGCGCGCGGGAGAGCGGTGAGGGCGAGGAGGGCGGGGCAGGGCTCCCGAGCCGGGGGGTCGGCTTCCGGGTGCGGTGCGGAACAGGAGCGGACCGCGCCTGCCGCCGGGTCCCCGGGCGCGCGCCCGGTACCGGGTGGATCAGGCCACCCCGGCTCCTTCGGCCGCGGTCGGGGCGACCCGGTGGGAAGCTGTCGGCAAGATCCTTGATGCCGGGACGCCATCCATTGTTCCGTGTCCGTCAGGCGGACCTCGGCGGCGGACGGCACCGGGTGCCGGATACGGTGGGAAGACCATGACTGCTGCGCAGACCCCCGAGGTCCCCACTCTCCTCGTCAAGATCTTCGGCAAGGACCGGCCGGGCATCACGGCCGGACTCTTCGACACCCTCGCCGCGTACTCCGTCGACGTGGTCGACATCGAGCAGGTCGTCACCCGGGGGCGCCTGGTCCTGTGCGCGCTGGTGAGCCAGCCGCCGGCCGGCATCGAGGGTGATCTGCGGGCCACCGTGCACAGCTGGGCCGAGTCGATGAAGATGCAGGCGGAGATCATCTCGGGCCACGGCGACAACCGTCCGCGCGGCCTCGGACGCTCCCTGGTGACCGTCCTCGGCCATCCGCTGACCGCCGAGTCGACGGCCGCCATCGCCGCCCGTATCGCGAAGGCCGGCGGCAACATCGACCGCATCTTCCGGCTCGCCAAGTACCCCGTGACCGCGGTGGAGTTCGCGGTCTCCGGTGTGGAGACCGAGCCCCTGCGCACCGCGCTCGCCTCGGACGCCGGGGCGCTCGGCGTGGACATCGCGGTCGTCTCCGCGGGTCTGCACCGGCGGGCGCAGCGTCTCGTGGTCATGGACGTGGACTCCACCCTCATCCAGGACGAGGTCATCGAACTCTTCGCCGCCCACGCCGGCTGCGAGGACAAGGTCGCCGAGGTGACCGCCGCGGCGATGCGCGGCGAGCTGGACTTCGAGCAGTCGCTGCACGCCCGCGTCGCCCTGCTGGCCGGCCTCGACGCCTCCGTGGTCGACAAGGTGCGCGACGAGATCCGGCTGACCCCCGGCGCCCGCACCCTGATCCGCACCCTGAAGCGGCTCGGCTACCAGGTGGGCGTGGTCTCCGGCGGCTTCACCCAGGTCACCGACGATCTCAAGGAACGCCTCGGTCTCGACTTCGCCCAGGCCAACACGCTGGAGATCGTCGACGGCAAGCTGACCGGCCGGGTCACCGGCGAGATCGTGGACCGCGCGGGCAAGGCGCGGCTGCTGCGCCGGTTCGCCGCCGAGGCCGGGGTGCCGCTGGTGCAGACGGTGGCGATCGGTGACGGCGCCAACGACCTCGACATGCTGAACGCGGCCGGTCTCGGCGTCGCCTTCAACGCCAAGCCCGTGGTGCGCGAGGCCGCGCACACGGCCGTGAACTTCCCCTTCCTCGACACGGTCCTCTACCTCCTCGGCGTCACCCGCGAAGAGGTCGAGGCGGCCGATACCCACGACGAGAGCTGAGACGGCCCTGGCGGGAGTGCCGGGGGTCAGCTCACTCCGACGGTGCCCAGTAGTCCGTCAGCGTGGCCACACCCGGCTCCAGGCCCTTCCACGGGCCCTCGAAGGAGAGCACGGCGAAGGCGGCGGCCGGGAAGCCGCGGCGGTTCATCCGGTCGCGGGCGTCCCCCTCGGCCGAGCCGGCCAGGATCTCGGCGAGGCCGTGGACGCCGGGGTTGTGGCCGATGAGGATCAGGGTGCGGACTTCGTCCGGGACCTCGTTCAGCAGGGCGATCAGCTGGCCCGGGGAGGCCTCGTACACCCGCTCCTCGTAGACGGTCCTCGGCCGGTGGTCCAGTTCGTGCACGGCGAGCTTCCAGGTCTCGCGGGTCCGGGTCGCGGTGGAACACAGGGCCAGGTCGAAGGCGAGGCCGGAGTCGGTCAGCCTGCGCCCGGCGACGGCCGCGTCCATCCGGCCCCGCTCGGCGAGCGGGCGCTCATGATCGGACACCTGGGGCCAGTCGGCTTTCGCATGCCGGAAAAGGGCGATCCTGCGGGGTTCTGCGACGCTCATGCGTCCCAGCTTCGCATGAAACAGGCCATGGGGCGCAGGGAGTTGACATGCGGATTCACCATGCGGGACGGCGGCTCCCGGTCAGCGCGTGAACAGCAGCCGCGCGCGCTCGACGAGGTGGGCTATCGCCGGGTCCGCGTTCGCCGCGTGCGCGTCCGAGGGGTTCAGGATCAGCAGGAACAGGACGGCGAAGGCGAGCACGGGCAGCGCGAGGGCCCACCAGGGCAGCCGCATGTCGACGCCGCCCGTGGTCGCCGGGTGGGTCCGGAAGTGGGTGCGGGCGGGCATGGTCGCCTCCGTGGGCCTTGAGCGGTTCGTGCGACCGCCCCCTGCGGTCACCACTCGAAGGTACGGAATCCCGGGCCGCCAACCCATCAGGTTTTCCACCCAGTTACCCCTGACCCTTACCCCCTAGGGGATAGGGGGGCCAGCACCACCGTCCACCAAAAACCCCTGGTGGACGGGGCCGGGCCGGGCGGCGTCACGGCCGCGCGGCGGGGGTCGTCACGAGGACGCGGCGGAAGGCGTCACGGGGACGCGATGGTCGCGACGATGGCGATGATGACGAAGATCGCGAAGAAGGAGCCGAAGACGAGCAGCATCTTCTTCTGACCGTTTCGCGGATTCGGGTCGAGCACAGGCTGCATGCGCCCAGTCTCGCACCCCCGCCCCGGTGGCCGTGCGCGGGGGGTCAGCGCGCCGCGGCCTCTTCCTCGACCGTGCGGTTGCGGCCGGCCAGGAAGCCCACCACCATCTGGGGCAGCATCAGGGCCGCCATCAGGGCGATCGGCAGTCCCCAGCCGCCGCTGTGCTGGTAGAGCACGCCGACCAGCAGCGGGCCGGGGATGGAGATCAGATAGCCGGTGCTCTGCGCGAACGCGGACAGCTGGGCCACACCGGGACCGCTGCGGGCGCGCATGCCGACCATGGTCAGCGCGAGCGGGAAGGCGCAGTTGGCGACGCCCAGCAGCAGCGCCCAGGCCCAGGCACCGGCGGCCGGGGCGAGGTACAGACCGGCGTATCCGGCGAGCCCGCAGCCGCCCAGGACCAGCACGATCGGGCCCTGGTGGGGCAGCCGGGCGGCGATCCGCGGGATGACGAAGGCCAGCGGCACGCCCATCACCATCGTGACGGCGAGCAGCAGACCCGCGGTGCCGGCGGAGACGCCCGCGTCCCGGAAGATCTGCGGCATCCAGCCCATGGTGATGTAGGCGGCGGTGGCCTGGAGGCCGAAGAAGACGGCGAGCGCCCAGGCGGTACGGCTGCGCGCGATCCGCAGCGGCGGCTGCTCCCCCGCGGCCGCCGGTGCCGACGCCGACCGCGCGGCGGACGCCGACTCCCTCCGGTCCTTGCGCACCAACGGTATCCACGGCACCACCGCCGCCGCCGCGAGCACGGCCCACACCGCGAGGCCCGGCTTCCAGTTCCCGCCCATGGCGTGGGTCAGCGGGACCGTCACCGCGGCCGGCAGGGCGGTGCCGAGCGCGAGGACCATCGAGTAGAGGCCGGTCATGGAGCCGACCCGGTCGGGGAACCAGCGCTTGACGATGACCGGCATCAGCACGTTGCTGACGGCGATGCCCATCAGGGCGAGCGCGCTGGCGGCCAGGAATCCGGCGGTGCCGCCGGCGTACGGCCGTATCAGCAGGCCCGTGAAGATCGCGGCCATGCCGGCGCACACCACGGCGGCCGGTCCGAAGCGGCGCGCCAGGCGGGGCGCCATCACGCCGAAGACGGCGAAGCACAGCGGGGGCACGGAGGTGAGCAGTCCGGCCACGCTGCCGCTCATGCCGAGCCCGTCGCGGACCTCCTCCAGGAGGGCGCCGAGGCTGGTGATGGCCGGGCGGAGGTTGACGGCGGACAGCACGATGCCGGCGACCACCAGCCGGGTCGCCCACGTGCGCGGGGTGCCCTTCTCCAGGGTCGTCTCGGTCGCGTCCATCGCGGGGGGCGTGTCGCGTTCGGTCGGTGACATCGCCGTACGGGTGTCCACTGCCCGGGTTTCCTCACTAGCCATGAGACCCATCATAGAATCATAGGATGATTGGTTGTCCATTCCTGGAACCACCGGAGCGTGCGTGCCCCGGTCTGTCGTGCGAAGGTGTGCCATGCCTCTGAGCCACCCGCGCCGTTCGGCCCTCTCCGAGCAGGTGATCGCCGAACTGCGCAACCAGATCGCCACCGGTGAGTGGCCGGTCGGCTCCCGTATCCCGACCGAGCCCGAGCTGGTCGAGCAGCTGGGCGTCGCCCGCAACACGGTCCGCGAGGCCGTGCGCGCGCTCGCCCACAACGGACTGCTGGACATCCGGCAGGGCTCGGGCACCTATGTGGTGGCGACCAGCGAGCTGGCCGGGGTGATGCACCGCCGGTTCGCCGGCGCGGACCCCCGGCACATCGCCGAGGTGCGCGCCACCCTGGAGTCGGCCGCGGCCGAGCTCGCCGCCGAACGGCGCACCGAGAAGGACCTCAAGCAGCTGGACGCGCTGCTGCTGCGGCGCGAGGAGGCATGGGAGAGCGGCGAGGCGGAGTCCTTCGTGGCCGCGGACGCCACCTTCCACCTGGCCGTGGTGGGCGCCTCCCACAACGAGGTCATGACGGCGATGTACGCCGACCTGGGCGAGCTGCTGCGGGACGCGCTGCGCGCGGACGTCGGCGCGGAGCTGACGCCGGGGGCGCACATGGACCACACGCGCCTGGTGGACGCGATCCGCACCGGTGACACCGAGGCGGCGGCCCGGGAGGCGGCGAGCTACCCCTTCCAGTGCCGTCCGGGAGGGCCCGGCATCGGCTGACGGCCCGGTCCCGGCGAATCAGCGCACCTTCTGGTGGCTGATCCACGCCGAGCCGACCTCCTTCCAGCAGCGCCCGGTGAGCCGTACCGTCAGGGCGGCCCCGGCGTCCACCGGCGCGCTGTCGGTGTCGAGGTCCCACCAGCGGGCGCACTCGATGTGCAGGCGTACCCGGTCGGTGTCGACATAGGGGTTGTGGCAGTAGGCCACCACATGGGAGCCGCTCACCGCGGTCCGGCAGGCGGCCCCGAACAGGCTCGGCGCGGGCGGGCCCGTGCTCGCGTGGGCGTGCGCGTGGGGCGTCGCGTCGTACGGCAGGGCGAGTGCGAGGGCGGCGGCCAGGGTCAGCGGGGCCAGGCAGCGGGACAGGCGCACAAGGGGGACCTCCTCGGCCGGGCTGCGGAGGGATGAGCCGGACGAACGCGCGCCTCTTCAGGGTGCGCCGCGCGCGGGTCGGGCCGCCCGGCCGGTGAGCCGAACGGGTGACGACGCCGGGCGGCACGGGATGGCGTCGGAGAACGCCGGGCGATACCGGCCGACACCGGACGGGACGGCCGAGGGCGTGGATACGGGACGGCCGACGGCGCGGGTACGGCGAAGGCCGACGGCGCGGGTACGGCGAAGGCCCGCGCCCCCGTTGCGGGGTGCGGGCCTTCGCCGTGCTGCCGTGCGGCGGGTTTCAGCCGGGCGTGAGCGCTCAGGCGCCGATGGCGTGCAGGCCGCCGTCCACGTGGATGATCTCGCCGGTGGTCTTCGGGAACCAGTCGCTGAGCAGGGCGACGACGCCCTTGCCGGCCGGCTCCGGGTCCTTCAGGTCCCACTCCAGCGGGGAGCGGCTGTCCCACACGGCGGCCAGGTCGCCGAAGCCCGGGATGGACTTGGCGGCCATGGAGCCGATCGGGCCCGCGGAGATGAGGTTGCAGCGGATGTTCTGCTTGCCCAGGTCGCGCGCCATGTAGCGGCTGGTCGCCTCCAGGGCGGCCTTGGCCGGGCCCATCCAGTCGTACTGCGGCCAGGCGAACTGCGCGTCGAAGGTGAGGCCGACGACCGAGCCGCCGTTCTGCATCAGCGGCAGGCAGGCCATGGTGAGCGACTTCAGGGAGAACGCGGAGACGTGCATGGCGGTGGCCACGGACTCGAACGGCGTGTTCAGGAAGTTGCCGCCGAGCGCGTCCTGCGGGGCGAAGCCGATGGAGTGCACGACGCCGTCCAGGCCGCCCAGCTCCTCGCCGACGAGGTCGGCCAGGCGCGCGAGGTGCTCCTCGTTGGTCACGTCCAGCTCGATGACCTTGGCCGGCTTCGGCAGCTTCTTGGCGATGCGCTCGGTCAGCGTGGGCCGCGGGAACGCGGTCAGGATGATCTCGGCGCCCTGCTCCTGGGCCTGCTTCGCGGCGTGGAAGGCGATGGAGGACTCCATCAGCACCCCGGTGATCAGGATGCGCTTGCCCTCGAGAATTCCACTCATGGTGATCAGTGACCCATTCCCAGTCCGCCGTCAACGGGGATGACGGCTCCAGTGATGTACGAGGCGTCGTCCGACGCGACGAACCGGACCGCCGCGGCGATCTCCTCCGGCTGCGCGTACCGGCCGAGCGGCACCTGCGACATGATGCCCTGGCGCTGCTCGTCGCTGAGCACCTTGGTCATGTCGGTGTCGACGAAACCGGGCGCGACGACATTGAAGGTGATGTTGCGCGAGCCCAGCTCACGGGCGAGCGAGCGCGCGAAGCCGACCAGGGCGGCCTTGGAGGCGGCGTAGTTCGCCTGCCCCGCCGAGCCGAGCAGGCCGACGACGGAGGAGATCAGGACGACACGGCCCTTCTTGGCGCGCAGCATGCCGCGGTTGGCACGCTTGACGACGCGGAAGGTGCCGGTGAGGTTGGTGTCGATGACCGAGGTGAAGTCCTCCTCGGACATGCGCATCAGGAGCTGGTCCTTGGTGATGCCGGCGTTGGCGACCAGCACCTCGACGGGACCGTGCTGGTCCTCGATCTCCTTGTAGGCCTGCTCCACCTGCTCGGGATCGGTGATGTCGCACTTGACGGCCAGGAAGCCCGCCGGCGGCTCACCCGAGCGGTACGTGATCGCGACCTTGTCGCCGGCGTCGGCGAAAACGCGGGCGATGGCGAGGCCGATGCCCCGGTTGCCTCCGGTGACGAGAACCGAGCGGCTCAACGGATCACCCTTTCGATAGCGGTCTGCTAGAGGTCCGACAACCCGCCCGAACACCTGGATGACAGGCGGCTTCATCGAAAACCTATCGGTACGGCCGCGTCCGTGGGCATTCGGGCACCGACAGTGGCGCGGGACCGTCACTGTCGGGTCCCTACATAATCGCGGGGTCCGGGTCCGAAAGGGGTGTGGTCGGTGGGGCCGCCCGCGCGCCATGATCGGAGCCCACAGGCCACGACAGCAGGGAGACCTCCGTGCCCCATTCCATCGACGAAGCCTTCACCGCGCTTCCGCTCAGGTCCCTCGCCGACGCCGCGCTCGCCCGCGCGCGTTCGCTCGGGGCCGAGCACGCGGACTTCCGCTTCGAGCGGGTGCGCAGCGCGGCGCTGCGGCTGCGCGACGCCCGGCCCTCGGGGTCCTCGGACACCACCGACCTCGGGTACGCGGTCCGGGTCGTGCACGGCGGTACGTGGGGCTTCGCCTCCGGGGTCGATCTGACCCTGGACGCGGCGGCCCGGGTCGCCTCGCAGGCGGTCGCCATGGCCAAGCTGTCCGCGCAGGTGATCAAGGCCGCGGGGTCGGACGAGCGGGTGGAACTCGCCGACGAGCCGGTGCACGCCGACCGGACGTGGGTCTCGTCGTACGAGATCGATCCGTTCGCCGTGCCGGCCGAGGAGAAGGCGGCGCTGCTCGCGGAGTGGAGCGCGCGGCTGCTGGCGACGGACGGGGTGAGCCATGTGGACGCCTCGCTGCTCGCCGTGCACGAGAACAAGTTCTACGCGGATACAGCCGGGACCGTCACGACCCAGCAGCGGGTGCGGCTGCACCCCGAGCTGACCGCGGTGTCGGTGGACGGGTCCAGCGGGGAGTTCGACTCCATGCGGACACTGGCGCCGCCGGCCGGGCGCGGCTGGGAGTACCTGACCGGGACCGGCTGGGACTGGGACGACGAGCTGGCGCGGATCCCGGAGCTGCTGGCCGAGAAGATGCGGGCGCCGAGCGTGGAGCCGGGCCTGTACGACCTGGTGGTCGATCCGTCCAACCTGTGGCTGACCATCCACGAGTCCATCGGGCACGCCACCGAGCTGGACCGCGCGCTCGGCTACGAGGCGGCGTACGCCGGCACCTCCTTCGCCACCTTCGACCAGCTGGGCAAGCTCAGGTACGGCTCCGAGCTGATGAACGTCACCGGCGACCGCACCGCCGAGCACGGCCTGGCCACCATCGGGTACGACGACGAGGGCGTCGAGGCGCAGTCCTGGGATTTGGTGAAGGACGGCACGCTGGTCGGCTACCAGCTGGACCGCAGGATCGCCCGGCTGACCGGGTTCGAGCGGTCCAACGGGTGCGCGTACGCCGACTCCCCCGCCCATGTGCCGGTGCAGCGGATGGCCAACGTGTCGCTGCGGCCGGACCCGGCGGGGCTGTCCACCGAGGATCTGATCGGGGGCGTGGAGCGGGGCATCTACGTGGTCGGGGACCGCTCCTGGTCGATCGACATGCAGCGCTACAACTTCCAGTTCACCGGGCAGCGCTTCTTCCGGATCGAGAACGGGCGGCTCGCCGGGCAGCTCAAGGACGTCGCCTACCAGGCCACCACGACCGACTTCTGGGGTTCGATGGCGGCGGTCGGCGGCCCCGGGACGTACGTCCTGGGCGGCGCCTTCAACTGCGGCAAGGCCCAGCCGGGGCAGGTCGCCTCCGTGTCGCACGGGTGCCCGTCCGCACTGTTCCGCGGTGTGAACATCCTGAACACCGCGAGCGAGTCCGGCCGTTCCTGACGTGGTCGCGGCACACCCGGCCGCCGGGGCGCGGGAGGCGAGGCCCTTCTCCGGGAGGGCCTTTCACCCGCCGGGGCTGTTTCACCCGCGGGGGCGGTTTCAGTCCGCGTGGTGCAGATAGCGCCGGGGGGTGGTGCCGACGGCCCGGCGGAAGGCCGCGAGGAAGGCGCTGGGCGTGGCGTAGCCGACGGCCCGGGCCGCGTGGGCGACCGATCGGCCCTCGGCGAGCAGCGGCAGGGCCGCACGCAGTCTCAGCCGGGTGCGCCAGCGGTCGAAGCTCATCCCGGTGTCCCGCACGAAGAGCCGGCTCAGGGTCCGGCGGCTGCTGCCGACCGCGCGGGCGAGCGCCTCCAGCGTGCGCGTGTCGGCGGGGTCGTCCAGCAGCAGGGCGGCCACCGCCCGGGCGCGGTCGTCGACGGGTTCGGGCACGGTGATCGGCGCGCTCGCCAGCGGGCGGAGCAGGTCGAAGACCACACCCTCCGCGCGGTGCCGCGCGTCCGGCGCGAGGTCGAAGCGGCCGAGGTGGGCCAGCAGTTGGGCCAGGAGGGCGCCGACACCGACCGCGACCGGCGCCGGCCAGTCCAGCGGACAGCGGGTCGGATCCACGTACAGGCTGTGCAGGACCGTGTCGCGTGGGGCGCCGGTGCGGTGCACGGTTCCGGCGGGGATCCACAGGGCCCGGGTGGTCGGCAGCACCCAGGTCTCGTCGCCGACCGTCACTCCCAGAACCCCCCTGA
Source organism: Streptomyces sp. WP-1 (assembly GCF_030450125.1). Classification (NCBI taxonomy): domain Bacteria; kingdom Bacillati; phylum Actinomycetota; class Actinomycetes; order Kitasatosporales; family Streptomycetaceae; genus Streptomyces; species Streptomyces sp. WP-1. The sequence continues at coordinate 6,121,170 of NZ_CP123923.1, read as the reverse complement.
CGGCCCAGGCGAGTTGGTGCCGCGGATGGTCGTGCGCCCGGAACCACCGGCCGGCCGGGAGCGGCAGGGGCCCCACCGAAGTGGCGCCCTCCCCCAGCTCGATCTCCGCCGCGGACATCATGTGAGGGGCCGGTAAGCCGCCAGAACCCGAAGAGGTCACCCGGTCACTCCAGAGCGTTCGTCGTCCGGGCCCCGGCCTCTGTACGACATCGTCCGGCCCCGGCGGATCTCGCGGCCGTCGAGCGGCCTTCCTAGAGTCGCACCATGCCGATGAATTACCCGCATCGCAAGATATGCAGCTCCGCGCGCTGGGCCGCCGGCGTGGCCGAACGCATGCCCGAGCTGCTGGCCGGCGTCGACCTCGGGGACGACGTCCTGGAGATCGGTCCCGGCTTCGGAGCCACCACCCGCGCGCTGTTGTCGCACCTGGCGAAGGCGGCCCCCGCCACAAGGGCGGCACCCGCCACGGGGTCGTCCGCCGCGGCGAGGCTGACCGCCGTCGAGATCGACCGGGCCTCCGCGGCCCTGCTGCGTGCCGAGTTCGCCGGCCGGGCCGAGATCGTGCACGGCGACGGCACCCGGCTGCCCTTTCCGGACGGACGGTTCTCCGCCGTCGTCTGCTTCACCATGCTGCACCATGTGCCTTCCGCCGAACTCCAGGACGCCTTGTTCGCCGAGGCGTGCCGTGTGCTGCGGCCGGGCGGGGTGTTCCGGGGCGTGGACAGCCTGCCCAGCCTGCGTTTCCGGCTGCTGCACATCGGCGACACCATGCTGGTGCTCGACCCCGGGACCCTGCCAGGGCGCCTGTACCGCAGCGGCTTCGAGGACGTCGAGTCCCGGCAGCCGGGCGACCGGCAGATCCGCTTCCTGGCCCGTAAGGGATGATCCTCCGGCCGGGGCCCGCCCGCCGTCGGGCCGCGCTCAGCGCGGCCCGACGCCCTCGGCGCGCAGCTCGTCCAGGGTGCGGTCCAGATTGCCGCGGGTCGCCTCGACGGCGGCGTCCGGGTCCCCGGCCGCGATCGCCTCGACCAGCGCGTGGTGCGCGCGGTTGATCGCGTGCCGTTCCTCGGCGCCGTGCAGGTCGGTGTCGGCCAGCAGCTGCCCGGCCGCCTCGCGCAGGGCGCCGACGAAGGAGTCGAAGAGCCGGACGAGCACCGGATTGCGCGCGGCCAGCACCACCCGGCGATGCAGGTCCAGGTCCGCCTCGATGAGCGCGGCCGGGTCGGCCGCCGCGTCGCGGGCTGCCAGTGCGGCCCGCAACGCGGCCACGTCCTCCTGGGTGCGCCGCCGCGCGGCCAGCCGGCCCGCCTCCACCTCCAGCGCGGCGCGGACCTCGTACACGTCGAAGACCTCCGCGCGGCGCAGCTCCCGGTCGAACTGCGAGACCGGGGCGGCGGCGACGACGTAGGTGCCCGAGCCGTGCCGGGCGGACAGCTGGCCGTCGGCGATCAGCACCCGGACCGCCTCGCGCGAGGTGGTCCGGCCGACGCCGAGCAGCCGGCTCAGCTCCACCTCGCCCGGGAGCTTGGCCCCGACCGGCCACTCGCCCGTACCGATCAGTCGGCGGAGCTCGGCGACGGCCTCCTCGACCAACGAGCTGTGGCGTACCGGTCGGACAGTCATGGGACGACCCTACAGCGGGCCCATGGGGCCACCGGCACCGTGTGCGGCCGAGGTCCGGCCCCCTCGACCCGCCGGGCCCGCGGCCGGCTCGGACACCGGCTCGGACACCGGCTCGGCCGCCGTCGCCGCTGCCGGAGCCGGAGCCGGAGTCGGCAGCACGCGGTCGCGCAGCCGGAGGGCGCAGCCGAGTGCGACCAGCAGCACGCCGAGCACCAGCGCGAGAACCGTGCGCAGCCCCTGGGCGTCGGCCAGCCGACCGAGCGCCGGTGCGGCCAGCGCGCCCACGGACATGGCGAGCCCGAGGGTCAGCCCGCCGGCGGTGCCGGGCCGGGTGGGCAGATAGTCCTGGGCCAGCGTCACCTGGGAGGCGAACGGCAGGAACATGGTCAACCCGAAGAGCGCCGCGGCCACCACGGCCACGCCCGCGGACGGGGCGAACGCCAGCGCGGCCAGGGCGGGTACGGCCAGCAGATAGCCGGCGCGGATCGGCACCGTCCGTCCGTACCGGTCGCCCAGCCAGCCGCCGAGCAGGGTGCCCGCCGCCCCGGCCAGGGTGAGCAGGGTGAGCGCCGTGGCGCCGACGGCCGTCGAGGCGTTCAGGTCGCGGTGGATGTGCAGGGCGAGCATGGAGGTGACCGTCACATACGGCACCGACCAGGCGACGGTGGCCGCGGCCAGGCGCCGGAACGCCCGCCAGTCGTCCCGGTGCCCGCCCGCCACCGTGCCCCGCGCGGTCGCCGGGGCCGCCGGTGTGTGTCCGCGGTGCCGCAGCCAGGGCCCTTGCGCGGCCCAGAGCGCGGCGGTGACCAGGGCGGGCACGGCCAGCAGCCAGCTGCCCGCCAGGCCGAACGAGCCGACCACGAGGGTGACCAGCGCCGGTGCCAGCGAGGCGCCCAGCGTGCCGCCGACCGAGAACAGGCTCATCGCCCGCTGGGACTGCCCGCCCGCGGCCCGGGCCTCATTGGTGGCGGGCGGGTGGTAGGCGGCGATGCCGATCCCGGCCAGGGCGACGCAGAGCCAGGTGAGCGGGTAGCTGCCGGCCAGCCCCGCGCAGGCGAGCCCGCCCGCGGCGGTGAGGAAGCCGCCCGGGATGAGCCAGCCGCGGTGGCGGCGGTCCACCAGCAGGCCGAAGAGCGGCTGGGCGAGGCTGGACAGGCCGCCGGCCGCGAGCGCGATGCCCGAGACGGCGGTGTAGCTGTAGTGCCGTTCGGCCGTCAGGAAGGGCAGCAGCGCCGGGACCGCGCCCTGGTACAGGTCGTTGACGACATGGGTGCCGGTCAGGAAGGCCAGCCGGCCGCGCTTCATCGCGCCGTCCGCTCGGGCAGCGCCGCCACCGGCCGGGCGGCGTGGCGGGGCCAGGGCCGGGCCCGTTCCAGCTGGGCGCCGAGGGAGAGCAGGACGCCCTCCTCGTGGAGCCGGCCGGTCAGCATCACGCCGACCGGCAGACCGTCCGGCGTCCGGTGCAGCGGCAGGCTGATCGACGGCTGTCCGGTGAGGTTCGCCAGTGGGGTGCGCGGGGTGTGGGCGAGCATCCGCCGGAAGGTGCGCTCGGGGTCGTCGGGGTCGGCCGACGAGCCGACCGGCAGCGGCGGTCGGTCCGTGGTCGGGCTCAGTACGGCGTCGAAGTCGGCGTAGCGGTGGCACAGGGCGCGGGCGGTGGCCGACAGCGAGGCCATCGCCGCGTACAGCCGTACCGCGCCGTGCTCGCGGCCCCGGTCGCGCAGCCAGCGGGTGAGGGGCAGCAGACGTGTCTCCCTCGCGGGAGGCACCGGCACCGCGGCCGCCAGCACGCTCCACAGCACGGTGAAGTCCGCCAGGTACTCGGCGGGGTCGTACGGCGGGGCGTCCGTCACGTGGTGGCCGAGTCCGGCGAGCAGGTCGGCGGTACGGCGGCAGGCCAGTGCCGCCTCGGGGTGCTGGCTCTCGGTCCGCGGCAGCACCCCGATCCGCAGGGGACCGGGCTCCTGTCCGGCGCGGGCCCGGAAGTACCCGGCGGGCGGGGCGGGCAGGGCGGCGGCGTCGCCCGGGATGCTGCCGGTCATCACGTCCAGCAGCAGGGCGGCGTCCGCCACCGTCCTGGCCAGTGGCCCGGCGGTGGCGAGCCCCAGCGCGTCCGTCGCGGGGGCGGGCGAGACCCGTCCCCGGCTCGGCTTGAGACCGACCACTCCGCAGGCCGCGGCCGGGATGCGGACCGAGCCGCCGCCGTCGCTGCCGAGGGCGCCGGCGGCCAGTCCCGCGGCCACCGAGGCGGCCGCTCCGCCGCTGGAGCCACCGGCCCCGCGGGTGAGGTCGTACGGGTTGCGGGCGGTGGCGAACACCGTCTCGGTGTAGGAGGAACAGCCGAACTCGGCGGCGGTGGTGGTCCCCAGCAGCACGGCGCCGGCCGCCCGCAGGGTGCCCACGACGGCCGCGTCCGCCGGGGCCGTCCGGTCGTCGAAGGCCGCCGAGCCCGCCGTGAACGGCAGTCCCTCGACCGGCCAGGTGTCCTTCACCGACAGCGGCACCCCGAGCAGCGGCGGCAGTCCCTCGTCGTCGGGCGCGGCGGCCAGCCGGGCCTCGACGGCGGCGGCGGCCCGCCGGGCGCCGGGCGCGTCGACGGTGCGGTAGGCGCCCAGCGCGCTGTTCGACTCCTCGATGCGGCGCAGGTGGTGGTCGATCAGCTCGGTCGGCGACACGGTACGGCCGCGGATCGCTGCGGCCTGTTCGGTGAGCGTCAGGTCATGGAGGTCTGTCATGGCCACCCCGAATCCTCAGGTCCTCAGGTCCTCTGAGGACTTCATGGTCTTCACCGTAAAGGCCGGACCGATCAGAAAGCAAGGCAAGCCTTACCGGGCCCCGGCGGTGGCGGGAGCGCCGGGCTCGGCACGCATAACGGCCCTCGCCCCCACGGTCGGTGGGTACGCTCAGCACGGATCCACCGCCCCATGGTTGCCCTTCGCCCTGTTCCGGGGCGTCGCCGTCTCGAACACCACGCAGGAGGCCGGTCGATGAGCGCCCGTAGCAACAAGCCGCACGAGATCGTCGAACAGGCGCTCGCGCTGTCCCGGGCGGACGGCTGCCTCGTCATCGCCGACGAGACGTCCACCGCCAACCTGCGCTGGGCGGGCAACGCGCTCACCACGAACGGTGTGACCCGGGGCCGCAGCCTCACGGTGATCGCGACCGTGGACGGCCGGCAGGGCACGGCCTCCGGGGTCGTCTCCCGGTCGGCGGTGACGGCCGACGAACTGGAGCCGCTGGTGCGGGCCGCCGAGGCCGCCGCGCGCGGCGCGGGCCCCGCCGAGGACGCTCAGCCGCTGGTCACGGGCGCGGCCGCGGCCCCCGACTTCACGGACGCGCCCGCCGAGACCTCCTCCGCGGTGTTCGCCGACTTCGCCCCGGCGCTCGGCGAGGCGTTCGCCCGCGCCCGGGCCGGCGGCCGGGAGCTGTACGGCTTCGCCAACCACGAGATGGTCTCGACCTACCTCGGCAGCTCCACCGGGCTGCGGCTGCGGCACGACCAGCCGACCGGCACGCTGGAGCTGAACGCCAAGTCGCCGGACCGCACCCGCTCCGCGTGGGCCGGGCGCTCCACCCGGGACTTCAAGGACGTCGACCCGGCCGCCCTGGACGCCGAGCTGGCGACGCGGCTGGGCTGGGCGAAGCGGCGCGTGGAGCTGCCCGCGGGCCGCTACGAGACGCTGCTGCCGCCGACCGCGGTGGCGGACCTGCTCATCTACCAGCTGTGGTCGGCCTCGGGCCGGGACGCGGCGGAGGGCCGTACGGTCTTCTCCCGGCCCGGCGGCGGCACCCGGATCGGCGAGCGGCTCTCCGAACTGCCCCTGACCCTGCGCAGCGACCCGGACGAGCCCGGTCTGGAGTGCGCGCCCTTCGTGATCGCCCACTCCTCGAACGGCGACCGGTCGGTGTTCGACAACGGCCTCGCGGCGCCGGCCACCGACTGGATCGAGCGCGGCACCCTGAAGAACCTGACGACGACCCGGCACAGCGCGGCCCTGACCGGGCTGCCGGTCACCCCGGCGGCGGACAATCTGATCCTGGACGGCGGCAACCGCTCCCTGGACGAGATGGTCGCGGACACCGGGCACGGGCTGCTGCTGACCTGCCTGTGGTACATCCGCGAGGTCGACCCGGCGACGCTGCTGCTCACCGGCCTGACCCGGGACGGCGTCTACCTGGTGGAGGGCGGCGAGGTGACCGGGCAGGTGAACAACTTCCGGTTCAACGAGTCGCCGGTGGACCTGCTGCGGCGCGCGATCGAGGCGGGCCGCACGGAGAAGACGCTGCCGCGCGAATGGGGCGACTGGTTCACCAGGGCCGCGATGCCGCCGCTGCGGGTCCCCGATTTCAACATGAGTTCTGTCAGCCAGGGCGTATAACCTCGTACTCGGCTGTCACCCGACCGCCGAGGATCATCGAGGAGACACGAGAACCGTGACGGACATCGTCGACGAACTGAAGTGGCGCGGGCTCATCGCCCTCTCCACGGACGAGGACGCATTGCGCAAGGCGTTCGCGGACGGTCCCGTCACGTTCTATTGCGGCTTCGACCCGACCGCGCCCAGTCTGCACCTCGGCAACCTCGTGCAGATCCTGACGATGCGCCGCATCCAGCAGGCGGGACACCGCCCGCTGGGCCTGGTCGGGGGCGCGACCGGTCTGATCGGCGACCCGAAGCCGACCGCCGAGCGCACGCTGAACGCGCCGGAGACCGTCGCCGAGTGGGTCGAGCGGCTGCGCGGCCAGATCGCCCCGCTGCTGGACTTCGACGGTCCGAACGCCGCGGTGATGGTCAACAACCTGGACTGGACCCAGGGCCTGTCGGCGATCGAGTTCCTGCGGGACATCGGCAAGCACTTCCGGGTCAACAAGATGATCGCCAAGGAGGCCGTCTCCCGGCGGCTGAACTCCGACGCGGGCATCAGCTACACCGAGTTCAGCTACCAGATCCTCCAGGGCATGGACTTCCTGGAGCTGTACCGGCGGTACGGCTGCACGCTGCAGACCGGTGGCAGCGACCAGTGGGGCAACCTCACCTCCGGCACCGACCTGATCCACCGGGTCGAGCCGGACGCCGTGGTGCACGCGCTGGGCACACCGCTGATCACCAAGGCGGACGGCACGAAGTTCGGCAAGACCGAGTCCGGCACGGTCTGGCTCGACCCCGAGATGACCACGCCGTACGCGTTCTACCAGTTCTGGATCAACGCGGACGACCGTGATGTCGCCAAGTTCCTGCGCATCTTCAGCTTCAGGTCCCATGAGGAGATCGAGGAGCTGGAGCGGCTGACCGGGGAGCGGCCGCAGGCGCGGGCGGCGCAGCGGGCGCTGGCCGAGGAGCTGACCACGCTGGTGCACGGGGCCGAGCAGACGGCCGCGGTGATCGCCGCGTCGAAGGCGCTGTTCGGGCAGGGCGAGCTGGCGGAGCTGGACGGCAGGACGCTGGCGTCGGCGCTGTCCGAGGTGCCGCACATCCAGGTCGCCGAGCTGGGGTCCGTGGTGGACCTGTTCGCCGAGGTGGGTCTGGTCGCGAGCAAGTCCGCGGCGCGCCGGACCGTGAAGGAGGGGGGCGCCTACGTGAACAACGTCAAGGTGACCTCCGAGGACGCGGTGGCCTCGCCGGAGGAGCTGCTGGACGGGCGGTGGCTGGTGCTGCGGCGCGGGAAGCGGAATCTGGCGGCCGTCGAGGTCGTCGCCGGTTAGTCGCGGTGCGGGGCGTCCTCCGGGGCGCCCCGCACGGACGCGATCAGATTCTCTCGCGCTTCCGCCTGCCCAGCGTCGCCATGTAGAGCGAGTCGACCACGGCGACGATGATGATCGCGGCCACCAGCTGGAAGATATGGCGGCTCCAGTCGATGCCCCGGGTCTCGCGGACGTGCAGCGCGGCGGCGATCGCGTTGCCCGCGATGGCGCCCAGGATGCCGCAGAGGGTGGTCAGCCAGAGGGGGCTGTGCTGCTTGCCCGGGATGACCGCCTTGGCGATCACACCCAGCACGAATCCCACGATGATCGCCCACAACCAGCCCATGGCTGCCTCCTCGTCCGGATCGACGTGAGCTTTACGTCAGTGTCGGCCGGGGCACCCCGGGGCGCATGTCGGGCTCCGCCGTACGGCCGAGGCGTTGCCGCAGACGGCGGGCGACCCGGTCTCGTCGGCCGGACGGGCGCGGCGTACCGTAAGACCCGTGAAGGCGACGCGGAAGCAGCACGGCGACGGCGGCCAGGTGTTCCGGATCACCGGCGCCCGGACCGGCCTCGCCGAGGACGTGCGCGGACGGCAGCGGCGGTACGTCATCTCGATGGTGATCCGTACGGTGGCGGTGATCCTGGCGGCCACCCTGTGGAATGTCGAACGGCCCTTCGCCGTCGTGGCGTTGGTGGCCGGCGCGATCCTGCCCTACATCGCCGTGGTGATCGCGAACGCGGGCCGTGAGCGGCCGCCCTCCCTGCCCTCGACGTTCGTCACCGCGCCGATGCGTCCGGTGATCGGGGCGCCGCGCGGCGAGGACGAGCAGCCCCCGCGTGATCAGGGCTGACGCGAAGGAAGCGGACGCCGCTCGCATTTCATGCTCAAGAAAAGCTCAGAATCAATCACGCAGTTCCGGTGCCGGGCGACGGGTGGGCCGTGACATACTGCGTAAGCGCTCCGCATCCCCCGTCGGAGCGACGGACCGACGCCGGGCAGCTCCCCCCGTGGCTGCTCGGCGTCGCCTCGTTCTGCACCCGATCTGGTGAGACGAATCTGTGAGTGACGAGACCCCCATCTGCTCCGCCAAGGGCTGCCGCGCCGCCGCCGTGTGGGTGCTGGCCTGGAACAACCCGAAGATCCACACACCGGAGCGGCGCAAGACCTGGCTCGCCTGCGAGGAGCACCGCGAACATCTGTCGGCGTTCCTGGGCGCACGGGGTTTCCTGAAGGACGTCGTCCGCTTCGACGAGTGGGAGCGGCACGGGAGTTGAGGCCCGCGCTCAGCCGCCGATCGCCGACATCGGGCGGTCCGGCTGGACGAAGGACGGGTCGTCCAGGCCCGCGCCCGCCTTCTTGCCCCACATCGCCACCCGCCACAGCCGGGCGATCTCCTCGTCGGGCGCGCCCGAGCGCAGGGCGCCGCGCAGGTCGGTCTCCTCGGTGGCGAACAGACAGGTGCGTATCTGGCCGTCGGCGGTCAGCCGGGTGCGGTCGCAGGCCGCGCAGAACGGGCGGGTGACCGAGGCGATCACCCCGACCCGGTACGGGCCGCCGTCCACCAGCCAGCGCTCCGCCGGCGCCGAGCCGCGCGCGCCGGCGTCCTCGGGGGTGAGGTCGAAGCGGGTGCGCAGGGAGGCGAGGATGTCACCGGCGGTGACCATGCCCTCGCGCTTCCAGCCGTGCTGGGGGTCCAGGGGCATCTGCTCGATGAACCGCAGCTCGTAGTCGTGCTCGATGGCCCAGGCCAGCAGGTCGGGGGCCTCGTCCTCATTGAGCCCCGGCATCAGCACGGTGTTGACCTTGACGGGGGCGAGGCCGGCCGCGCGGGCGGCGCGGAGTCCTTCGAGGACGTCCTTGTGGCGGTCGCGGCGGGTGAGCGTCTTGAAGACGTCGGGGCGCAGGGTGTCCAGGGAGACATTGACCCGGTCCAGGCCCGCCGCCTTCAGGGCGGCGGCGGTGCGGCCGAGGCCGATGCCGTTGGTGGTGAGGGACATCCGCGGGCGCGGGCCGAGGGCCGCGGCGCGCTCGACGATGCCGACCAGGCCGGGGCGCAGCAGGGGCTCGCCGCCCGTGAAGCGGACCTCCTCGATGCCGAGCAGGCGCACCGCGATGTCGATGAGGCGGACGATCTCGTCGTCCGTGAGCAGTTCGGGCTTCGCCAGCCACTGCAGGCCCTCCTCGGGCATGCAGTACGTACAGCGCAGATTGCAGCGGTCGGTCAGCGAGACCCTCAGGTCGGTGGCCACGCGGCCGTACGTGTCGATGAGCACCTGGGCCCCCTCCCTCGGTCATCGGTGTTCTTCCCTGTCATCTGCGAGCCTACGTGACGCCACTGACAGCGGCACCGGCCCGATCGAACGAGGTGTCCGGCGGCCGCGTCGTAGGACCGTACAGCCCCGGGTGCCGTGGGGCCCCGGCGACGCGGCCCGCCGTACGACGGTCGTACGGGCGTCAGTGCGCGCCCGTCCCGGTCAGGGAGCGCACCTCCAGTTCCGCGTACTTGCCGGTGTCCGGCGCCTCCTTCGACAGCAGGGTGCCCACGGCGCCGAGCAGGAATCCGACGGGGATGGAGACGATCCCGGGGTTCTCCAGCGGGAACCAGTGGAAGTCGGCGCCGGGGAACATCGAGGCGGGGCCGCCGGAGACCACCGGGGAGAAGAGCACGAGGCCGACCGCGGTGACCAGGCCGCCGTAGATCGACCACAGGGCGCCGGCGGTGGTGAAGCGCTTCCAGAAGAGGCTGTAGAGGATCGTCGGCAGGTTCGCGGAGGCGGCGACGGCGAAGGCGAGCGCCACCAGCCCGGCCACGTTGAGGTCGCGGGCCAGGGCGCCGAGGACGATGGAGACGGCGCCGATGCCGACGGCCGCCCAGCGGGCCGCGCGCAGCTCCTGCTTCTCGCCGGCCCGTCCCTTCTTGATGACGTTGGCGTAGATGTCGTGCGCGAAGGAGGAGGACGAGGCGAGGGTGAGGCCGGCGACGACGGCGAGGATGGTGGCGAAGGCGACGGCGGAGACGGTGGCGAGCAGGACGGCGCCCCAGGTGGAGTCGGTCCCGCCGAGGTGCAGGGCGAGGAGCGGGGCCGCGGTGGTGCCCGCCTTGTTGGAGGCGATGATCTCCTGGGGTTTGATCAGCGCGGCGGCGCCGAAGCCGAGGGCGAGGGTCATCAGGTAGAAGACGCCGATCAGGCCGATGGCCCAGATCACCGACTGACGGGCGGCCTTCGCGGTGGGCACCGTGTAGAAGCGGATCAGGATGTGCGGCAGGCCCGCGGTGCCGAGGACCAGGGCGAGGCCGAGGGAGAGGAAGTCCAGCTTGGTGGTGCCGGTGGCGCCGTACTTCAGGCCGGGCTGGAGGAACGGCGCGCCCTTGCCGCTGTTCTCGGCGGCCCGGCCGAGCAGGTCCGAGACGTCGAAGTGGAACTTCATGAGGACCAGGAAGGTCAGCAGGAGGGCGCCGGCCATCAGCAGCACCGCCTTGACCATCTGGACCCAGGTGGTGCCCTTCATGCCGCCGATGGTCACGTAGACGATCATCAGGACGCCGACCAGGGCGACGACGCCGATCTTGCCCAGGTCGCCGGTGATGCCGAGCAGCAGGGAGACCAGGACGCCCGCCCCGGCCATCTGGGCGAGCAGATAGAAGATCGACACCACGATGGTGGAGGTACCGGTGGCCGTGCGCACGGGGCGCTGGCGCATCCGGTGGGCGAGCACGTCGCCCATCGTGTAGCGGCCGCAGTTGCGCAGCGGCTCGGCGACCAGCAGGAGCGCGACGAGCCAGGCGACCAGGAAGCCGATGGAGTAGAGGAAGCCGTCGTAGCCGAAGAGGGCGATGGCGCCGGCGATGCCGAGGAAGGACGCGGCGGACATGTAGTCGCCGGAGACGGCGAGGCCGTTCTGGAAGCCGGTGAACTGGCGCCCGCCCGCGTAGAAGTCGGCGGCGTCCTTCGTCTGCCGGCCGGCCCATACGGTGATGACGAGGGTGGCGGCGACGAAGACGGCGAACAGGGTGACGATCAGCGTCCGGTGCTCGCTCGCCTCGCCCGCGGCCAGCAGGGTGTGGTGGGTCGCGGGGCTCATACGGCGTCCTCCGTGCGGGACTCGGCGCTCTCCATACGGGACTTGATGGCCCCCGCCTTCGGGTCGAGCTCGGCCGCGGCGTGCCGGGCGTACCACCAGGCGATCAGGAAGGTGGTGAGGAACTGGGCGAGTCCGAGGACCAGGGCGACATTGAGGTTGCCCACGACCTTGGTGCCCATGAATCCGCCGGCGTAGCCGGAGAGCAGCACGTACAGCAGGTACCAGGCGATGAAGGCGATGGTCAGCGGGAAGGCGAACGAGCGGTGTGCGCGGCGCAGTGCGGCGAAGTCCGCGCTCTGCTGGACCTCGGTGAACTCCTCGGTGCCGGGAAGGGCTTTGGGGAGGGCGGGGGGCGGTGTCTCGGTGGCCACGGGTTCTCCTCGCGGGTGCGGTCGGGCAGGGCGGCCGGAGGCTCGATGGTGCTGGCGCTTCCCGCCCAGGTCCACGGCGCCACGCGAAGGCCGATTCAAGTGCCCTGAGTTCGTTCGCAAGCGATCTGATTGAGTCATTGCCAAGTCATTGCCGGTCACAGAGATGACGGGATACGTTCCGCCTGCACCACTCGCCATGCACCTGCCCGAGCACCGATCCGTGTCTCGGGCAGGCTTCGTATCGGGATGAAGTGGAGAACCCATGGCTCATCTGCGCACCGGACGCCGGGCGTCGCTCGCCGTGCCGGCCGTGCTCTCGCTGACCGCCTCGCTCGGCTTCCTGCCGGTGGCCGCCGCCGCGCCCGCCTCGGCCGGTACGGCGGCGACGGCCCCGGCGGCAGCGGGAACCCCGGCCAAGGCGGTCTCGGCGGCGGCCGGCCCCGGACTGTCGTACGTGGTCAACACCCGCACGGACCCTCGCACGCTCGCCTCGGTGCGCCGGGAGATCGGCCGCGACGGCGGGACCCTGGTCGCCGGTTACGACCGGATCGGCGTTCTCGTCGCGCACTCCGCCGACCCGGACTTCGCCCGGCTGCTGCGCGCGGTGCCCGGGGTGGTCTCGGCGGGCGCCACCCGGCACACCCCGCTGGCCGCCGCGTCCACCGCGGACCTGGGCGCGCCGCAGGTGCTGGGCGGCGCGCAGGCGGCCGCGGCCGGCGCGGCGGCGACCGGGGACCAGGACCCGCTGGAGCCGTTGCAGTGGGACCTGCCCGCCATCAAGGCGGACAAGGCGCACCAGAAGACGCTGGGCAGCCCGGACGTCACGGTCGGCGTCATCGACACCGGCGTGGACGACACCCACCCGGACATCGCGCCCAACTTCGACCGCGCCGCCTCCGTCGACTGCGTGTCGGGCAAGCCGGACACGGCCGACGGCGCCTGGCGGCCCAGCGCCTCGGAGAGCCCGCACGGCACGCATGTGGCGGGTGAGATCGCGGCCGCGCGGAACGGCGTCGGCATGACGGGGGTGGCGCCGGGCGTGAAGGTGGCCGGCATCAAGGTGGCGAACCCGGACGGGTACTTCTACGCCGAGTCCGTGGTCTGCGGCTTCGTCTGGGCGGCCGAGCACCACGTGGACGTGACCAACAACAGCTACTTCACCGACCCCTGGTACTTCAACTGCACCACCGACCCGGACCAGAGGGCGCTGGTGGACGCCGTGGACCGGGCCTCGCGGTACGCGGAGAAGCGGGGCACGGTCAACATCGCGGCGGCGGGCAACGAGAGCTACGACCTGGCCGCCGACTCGATCACCGACCCGCAGTCGCCGAACGACGGCACCGCGTCGGACCGGGTGATCGATCCGCGCCGGTGCTTCGACATCCCGACCCAGCTGCCCGGCGTCGTCACGGTCGCCGCGACCGGCGCCAAGGGGCTGAAGGCGTCGTACTCCAACTACGGCCGGGGCGTCATCGACATCGCGGCGCCCGGCGGTGACTCGACGGTCTACCAGCCGCCGGCGCCCCCGGCGACCAGCGGCCTCATCCTGGGCACGCTGCCGGGCGGCAAGTGGGGCTACATGGCGGGGACGTCCATGGCGACCCCGCATGTGGCCGGGGTTGCCGCATTGATCAAGTCAACCCATCCGCATGCGTCCGCCGCGCTGGTCAAGGCTCTCCTCTACCTGGAGGCCGACGCCACGCCGTGCACGGACCCGTACGACATCAACGGCGACGGCAAGGCCGACGCGGTGTGCCGGGGACCGGCGAACCACAACGGTTTCTACGGCCGTGGCATGGCGGACGCCCTCGCCGCTGTGACCTATTAGCGCCCCCGTACGGGCGGGTGACGCGGGGAAATCCGGCCACCCGCCCGTGCGCTTTCTCTGGTGCGCTTTCTCTGGTCGACGCCGAGTCCATACATGGGTTGATCGAATCAATAGTGCATAGTGCGGTCATGACGGATATCGCGTTCGCATGGACTGCGCTGGGCGGCGACCCCGCCCTGCTCTCCTGGGTGACGACGGCCGAGCGGCCCGGCACCCTCGCGGCCCGCCTTCCCGTACGACGGCTCGCGCGCGCCTGTGTCGGCGCGTGCGCCCTGGCCGCCGCCGAGCTGGGGGCCCGCCGGACCGGGCGCGCCGAGGTGCCCGGGGTCCGGGTCGACGACGGTGCCGTCGCGGCGGCGTTCCACAGTGAGCGGCTGCTGCGGGTGGACGGGCGGGCGCCGGTGTCCTTCGCGCCGCTGTCGCGGTTCTGGCGCACGGCCGACGGCTGGGTGCGCACCCACGCCAACTACCCGCACCACCGGGCCCGGTTGCTCGACGCGCTGGGCCTGCCCCCGGACGCCGCGCCCGGGACCGTGGCCGCCCTGCTCGCCGAACGCACCGCCCTCGGGACCGAGGAGGCGGTGTTTGCCGCCGGCGGTCTCGCGGCGGCCCTGCGCACCCCGTCCCAGTGGCGGGCGACCGCGCAGGCCGCCGAGGTGGGGGCCCGTCCCCTGGTGGAGCGCGCGGTGCTCGGCGCGGCCCCCGTGCGCCCGCTGCCGCCGCTCGACGGGGACAGCGCCCCGCTGCTGCCCGCCGCCGGGGTGCGCGTCCTGGATCTGACCCGGGTCCTGGCGGGCCCGGTCGCCACCCGCACCCTCGCCCTGCTGGGCGCGGACGTGCTGCGCCTGGACGCGCCCTGGTCGCCCGAACTCCCCGACCAGCACGCCGACACGGGCTTCGGCAAGCGCTCCGCGACCCTGGACCTGGCCGCCGACCGGGACGCCTTCGAGGAGCTGCTGGCCGGGGCGGACGTCGTGGTCACCGGCTACCGGCCGGGCGCGCTGGACCGCTTCGGCCTCTCCCCCGAGGCGCTCGCGGAACGGCACCCCGGACTGGTGCTGGCGCAGGTCTCGGCGTGGGGCACCTACGGGCCCTGGGGCGGGCGGCGCGGCTTCGACAGCCTGGTGCAGGTCGCCACCGGCATCGCGGTGACCGAGGGCTCGGCGGCGGAACCGGGCGCGCTGCCCGCGCAGGCCCTGGACCACGGCACCGGCTATCTGCTGGCGGCGGCCGTCCTGCGGGCGCTGACCGAACGCTCGTACGACGGTGCGGGACGCTCCGTCCGGCTGGCGCTGGCCCGCACGGCGCACTGGCTGACGGACGGGATGCCGTACGACGACGGCCCGGGGGCGGTCGAGACCCCGAAGGCGGACGACGCCGCCCGTGTCCCCCCGGACGCCTGGCTCGCCGAGGCCGACGGTCCCCTCGGGCGGCTGCGGCACGCCCTCTCCCCGGTGAACTTCGCGGGCGGGCCCGGGGATTGGCGCCGGCCGCCGACGCCCTGGGGTTCGGACCGGGCCGCCTGGGCGTGAGCCCGCACCACAGGGGCGCGCGTGCGGGTCGCCATCGGGGGCCTCCGGGCCCCGGAAAGCACTCCGCACCACAGGGGCGCGCGTGCGGGTCGCCCGGGAGCGAGCCCGGTCACCCGGTGCCTGGAGGTGCGACCCGGCCCCGGCGTGCGCCCCGCTCACACGCCGACCGCCCCCAGCAGGCTGCCCGCCGCGTACGTGACCGCCATCGCCAGCGCCCCGCCGCCCACATTGCGCAGCACCGCCCGCCGGGGCGCGGCCGAGCCGAGGCGGGCACTGGTCCAGCCGGTGAGGACGAGCGCGGCGAGCACGGAGAACACGGTGACCGGCAGCCGCCGGTCGGTCGGGGGCAGCACGATGGCCAGCAGCGGCAGCAGCGCGCCCACGGTGAAGGCGAGGAAACTCGCGCAGGCCGCGTGCCACGGATCGGTCAGCTCGTCGGGGTTGATGCCCAGCTCCACCCTGGCGTGGGCGCGCAGCGCGTCCCGCTCGGTGAGCTGCTCGGCGGCCTCCCGGGCCACCTCCTCGGACAGCCCGCGCGCCCTGAGCATCCCGGTCAGCTCGCGCAGTTCGGCCTCGGGCTGCTCGCGCAGCTCCCGTTTCTCCACGGCCAGCGCGGCCAGTTCGGAGTCGCGCTGGGTGGAGACGGAGACGTACTCGCCCGCCGCCATGGACATCGATCCGGCGAGCAGTCCGGCGAGGCCCGCGGTGAGCAGCGCGGTGCGGCTGCCGGTCGCCCCGGCCACGCCGACGACGAGGCCCGCGGTGGAGACGATGCCGTCGTTCGCGCCCAGCACGGCGGCGCGCAGCCAGTTCAGGCGCGCGCCGAGCGCGCCGCCGTGGTTCTCCTCGTGCTCCGGTTCCGTCACAGCGGCGAGGATCGCACTCTTGGACGCGTTCGCGCCGCTCGGACGCTCCCGGAGCGACAACAGGCGCGGCGGAAAGGGCCGTTCGGCCCGGACGGGCGCCGCGCCGGGGCCCGGGCGGGGCGAGCCGGGGGGACCTGTGGGGCGGAGATGTCGGTCGCGGCCCGTATCCTCAATGACCATGCTCGAAGACCGTGCGCCCGCAGTGTCCTCCGCCACCCGGTGGCCGACCGCGTATCCCCAGGGGTACGCGGTCGTTGACGTGGAGACCACCGGCCTGGCCCGGCACGACCGGATCATCTCCGCCGCCGTCTACCGGCTGGACGCGCGCGGCGAGGTCGAGGACCACTGGTACACCCTGGTCAACCCGGAGCGCGATCCGGGACCCGTGTGGATACACGGTTTGACGAGCGAGGCGCTGGAGGGCGCGCCGCTGTTCGCGGACATCGCCGAGGAGTTCGCGGCCCGTCTGGACGGCCGGGTGCTGGTCGCGCACAACGCGGTCTTCGACTGGCAGATGATCGCCCGGGAGTACGCGCGCGCCGAGCGCCGGGCGCCGGTGCGCCAGCGGCTGTGCACCATCGCGCTGTCCAAGGAGCTGGGGCTGCCGCTGCCCAACCACAAGCTGGAGTCGCTCGCCGCGCACTTCGGCGTGGTGCAGCAGCGGGCGCACCACGCGCTGGACGACGCGCGGGTGCTCGCGGAGGCGTTCCGGCCCAGCCTGCGGGCCGCGGCGGCGGGCGGCGTACGGCTGCCGCTGCTGGAGTGCCGCCCGCTGACGGAGTGGTCGGACGCGCCGGTGCCCCGGCAGTCCTCCCCCGGCTACGGCGGCTACCGTCCCGGCAGTTGGCGCCCCTCCCGCAAAAGGCCCGCATGCCCCTATCCCAACCCGGGCCGCTATGAAGACGGCAAACCTCTCAAACAGGGCATGCGGGTGGCGTTCTCCGGTGACACCTCCACCGAGCGGGATCTGCTGGAGGACCGGGCGACCGAGTGCGGGCTGCATGTGGCGTCCAGCATCTCCCGGCTGACCAGCCTGCTGGTGACCAACGACCCCGACTCGGGCACCTCCAAGGTGGTCAAGGCGCGGCAGTTCGGCACGCCGGTCGTGGACGAGGCCGCGTTCGGACAGCTGCTGCGGGATGTCGAGCCCGCGGACGAGTAGGGCCACGGCCGGGTGATCGTACGAAAGAGTGGTTGACGCACGACTCACCCGGAACCCGCTCGCCCGGACCCGCCCGACGGATCACCCTGTGGCGCATGGCGAGATGCGAAGTGTGCGGCAATGACTACGGAATGACCTTCGAGGTCCATGCCCAGGGCGCGGTCCATGTCTTCGACTGCTTCTCCTGTGCGATCCACCGCATGGCCCCGATCTGCGAGCACTGCCGGGTGCAGATCATCGGGCAGGGCGTGGAGGTGGACGGCCACTGGTACTGCGGAGCGCACTGCGCCCGCGCGGAGGGCCGTACCGGGGTCGTCGACCGGGTGTGACCGGCCGGCCGGACGCCACCGGGTGTGACCCGGTACCCGCCTGAATGCACCCCGCGGCCCGGATGTACCGTCGTGGGGTGCATCGCTACCGCTTCCTGTTGTCCCTCCAGTGGGTCATCCTCACCATCGTCGCGATCGCGCTGATCCCGACGATGATCAAGCTGGGTTTCTGGCAGAAGCACCGCTACGAGGAGCGCACCGCGCGCAACGACCTCGTCTCCTCCGCGCTGCACGCCCGGCCGGTCCCCGTGGAGCGGCTGTCCTCCCCCGGGCACGCCGTGACCCGGACCGAGAGGTACCGCACCGTCACCGCGACCGGCACCTTCGAGACCGCGAAGACGGAAGTGGTCCGGCGCCGGACCAACGAGAACGGCGATGTCGGCTACCACGTCCTGACCCCGTTCGTCCTCGCCGACGGCAAGGTACTGATGGTCAACCGCGGCTGGGTCGCCGCGGACGCCTCCCAGACCGCCTTCCCGGAGATCCCCGCGCCGCCCCCGGGGCGGACCACCATCAGCGGGCGCCTGATGGCCGACGAGACCACCGCGGCCAGCGGCATCAAGAACCTCAAGGGCCTGCCCGACCGGCAGATCATGCTGATCAACAGCACCGAGGAGGCGCACCGGCTCGGTGTGCCGGTGCTCGGCGGCTACATGGAGCAGACGGCGCCGACGCCCAAGGGCGGCTCCCCGGAGCAGATCTCCGACCCCGGCACCGAGGACGCCCCGCTGAACTACGCCTACATGATCCAGTGGTGGCTGTTCGCGGCGGCCGTCCCGGTCGGCTGGTGGTTCCTGCTCCGCCGGGAGATCCGGGACCAGGAGGAGGCCGCGGCGGCGCCGCAGCCCAAGGAGGGCGAACCGGCCGCCGTCTGACGGCCCGCGCGGGCCTCGTTTCACTCCCCCGGCGCACCACCTGATTGGCCCCCGGGCCCGCCGGGAAACCGCATCCCGTGAACGCCCGTGACCGTGCCCGTATCGAGGACTACGCCCTCATCGGCGACGAGCAGACCGCGGCGCTGGTCGGCAGGGACGGCTCGATCGACTGGCTGTGCCTGCCCCGCTTCGACTCCGGCGCCTGCTTCGCCCGGCTGCTCGGCGGCGCGGACCACGGCCACTGGCGGATCGCGCCCGAGGCCGCGGGCGACGACGGCACCTGCACCCGCCGGGCCTACCGCTCCGACACCCTCGTCCTGGACACCGAGTGGGACACCCCCGAGGGCACGGTCCGCGTCACCGATCTGATGCCGCAGCGCGAGCACGCCCCCGATGTCGTGCGCATCGTGGAGGGCGTCAGCGGCCGGGTCACCGTCCGCGGCACCCTGCGGCTGCGCTTCGACTACGGCTCGATCACGCCGTGGATGCGCCGCTCGGACGGCCACCGGGTGGCGGTCGCGGGCCCCGACTCGGTGTGGCTGCGCTCCGAGCCGCCGGTGCGCACCTGGGGCGAGGACTACCGCACCCACTCCGAGTTCACCGTCGGCGAGGGCGAGCGGGTCGCGTTCGTGCTCACCTGGCACCCCTCCCACGAGCGGCGCCCCCGGCTCGTCGACCCGTACGAGGCCCTGGAGAGCAGTGTCGGCGACTGGCGGGCCTGGGCCCGGCGCTGCCGCTACGACGGACCGCACCGGGACGCCGTCGTCCGCTCCCTGATCACCCTCAAGGCGCTCACCTACGCCCCGACCGGCGGGATCGTCGCCGCGCCCACCACCTCGCTGCCCGAGCGGCTGGGCGGGGTGCGCAACTGGGACTACCGCTACTGCTGGCTGCGCGACTCCACCCTCGCCCTCGACGCGCTGCTCACCGCGGGCTACCAGGAGGAGGCCGAGGCCTGGCGCAACTGGCTGCTGCGCGCGGTCGCCGGGAATCCCGCCGCGCTCCAGATCATGTACGGCGTCGCGGGCGAGCGGCGCCTGCCGGAGAGCGAGCTGCCCTGGCTGCCCGGCTTCGCCGGCTCCTCCCCGGTGCGCATCGGCAACGGCGCCGTGGAGCAGCTCCAGCTCGATGTGTACGGCGAGGTGATGGACTCGCTGTCGCTGGCGCGGGGCGCGGGCCTGCCCACCCGGCCGCACATGTGGTCGATCCAGCGGGCGCTGATGGACTTCCTGGCGTCGGCGTGGCGGCGGCCGGACCAGGGCCTGTGGGAGGTGCGCGGCGAGCGCCGCCACTTCGTGCACTCCAAGGTGATGGTGTGGGTGGCCGCCGACCGGGCGGTCCGGACCCTCGAACAGGGCCAGGAGACCAGCGGCGACCTGGAGGGCTGGCGGCGGCTGCGCGCGCAGGTGCACCGGGAGGGTCTGCGAGAAGGGCTACGACCCGCGGCGCAACACCTTCACCCAGTTCTACGGCTCCCGCGAACTGGACGCCGCCCTGCTGCTCATCCCGCGCGTCGGCTTCCTGCCGCCGGACGACCCCCGGGTGATCGGCACGGTCGACGCCATCCGCGCCGACCTCGCCCACCACGGCTTCCTGCGCCGCTACGACTCCGAGGACGACGACGACTCGGTGGTCGACGGGCTGCCGGGCGGTGAGGGCGCGTTCCTGGCCTGCTCGTTCTGGCTGGTGGACGCGCTGCATCTGACCGGGCGCCCGAAGGAGGCACGGGAGCTGTTCGAACGGCTGGTGCGGGTGGCCAACGACGTGGGACTGCTGGCCGAGGAGTACGACCCCGGCGCGGACCGTCAGCTGGGCAACTTCCCGCAGGCGTTCAGCCATCTCGGCCTGGTGAACTCCGCCCTCACACTGTTCGGGACCGACGAGGCAGGATAGGGGCCATGGATCTTGGACTGAAGGACCGGGTGTACATCGTCACCGGGGCCACCCGCGGCCTCGGCAACGCGGCCGCGCGGCAGCTCGTCGCGGACGGCGCGAAGGTGGTGATCACCGGCCGGGACGAGCAGCGGGCCGCGGCGGCGGCCGCCGAACTGGGCCCGGACGCGGTGGGCGTGGCCATGGACAACGCGGACGAGCAGGCGCCCGAGCGGCTGATCGAGACCGCCCGTGAGCGCTTCGGCGGCTTCCATGGGGTGCTGGTGAGCGTGGGCGGTCCGCCGCCCGGGTTCGTCGCCGACAACACCGACGAGCAGTGGCGCACCGCGTTCGAGTCCGTCTTCCTCGGCGCGGTGCGGCTCGCCCGCGCGGCGGCGGCCGAGCTGGACGAGGGCGGTGTCATCGGCTTCGTGCTGTCCGGCTCGGTGCACGAGCCGATCCCGGCGCTGACCATCTCCAACGGCCTGCGCCCCGGGCTCGCCGGGTTCGCCAAGTCCCTCGCGGACGAGCTGGGTCCGCGCGGCATCCGGGTGCTGGGCCTGCTCCCGGCCCGCATCGACACGGACCGGGTGCGCGAGCTGGACTCCCTGTCCGCCGACCCGGAGGCCACCCGCGCCGCCAACCAGTCCCGCATCCCGCTGCGCCGCTACGGCACCCCGGAGGAGTTCGGCAGGGTCGCGGCCTTCCTGCTGTCCCCGGCGGCGTCCTATCTGACCGGGATCATGGTGCCGGTGGACGGCGGGATGCGGCACGGATTCTGATCCCGCAGGTCCTTGACTGCGCCGGAGTCCGTCCGGAGGCCCGTCAGGTGACGCGCTCCGCCCGGTGCTTGACCGCCGCGAGGCGGACCTCCGCCGGGAGGGACGGCAGGCCCGCCGACTCGCGGGCGTGGGCCAGGGGCCCGGCGGCGAAGTCGCTCAGCGCGGTCGAGGGGGCCACCTCGGGGGCC
The DNA here is from genome assembly GCF_030450125.1 of Streptomyces sp. WP-1. Taxonomy (NCBI): domain Bacteria; kingdom Bacillati; phylum Actinomycetota; class Actinomycetes; order Kitasatosporales; family Streptomycetaceae; genus Streptomyces; species Streptomyces sp. WP-1. Next base: position 6,099,973 of record NZ_CP123923.1, on the reverse strand, counting down.
AGCCGCAGCGCGACCCGTGCCCTGGGCTTCCTGCGCCGGCCCCGCAACCGGACCTGGGCATGGGCCACTCCGGTCCCCCTGCCGGTCTCCTCGGCCAGGGCGCTCTCCAGCGCCTTGGCCGACAGGAGCGCGGCGCCGCCGTCGCCGGTGTCCACCCGGATGTCGGCGAGGCGGTGCCGGCGCAGGATCACGTTCAGCCACCACAGGGCCCCCAGCACGAGCAGGGCCAGCGCGGCGATCAGCGCGGGCCACCACCAGTCGGCGGCCCGGTAGTGGGTGCGCTCGGCACGGCTGAGCAGGACGTCGTGCGAGCCGCCGTGGATCCACCAGGAGGGCGGCCGGACACCGAGGCCGACGGCGAGCACCGCGCCGCCGAGGGCGAGCAGGATCAGTCCGGCCAGGGCGAGCAGGGCCCGGTTGAGTGCCCCGGAGCGCATCGCCGTCACCCCTTCCGCGGAGCCCGGGTCACCCGCAGGGCGAGCCGGGGGGTATGGGTCAGGCCGAGGCCGTGGATCGCCTCGGTCAGCGTGGTGTCCAGGTCGGCGCGCACCTCGTCCGGTTCCCGGAAGTGCGAGACGGCGCGGACCGCGGCCTTGCGGCGGCGCATCCGCACCCGTACGGACCGTACGCCGGACAGTTCCATGGCCCGGTCGCGCAGCACCTGGGCAGCGGCGGCCCGCTTGAGCGTCGCGCGGACGTCCGGGTGCGGGCGGCGCATCGGCAGCAGGGAGCGTTTTCCCGGGGTGAGCGCGAGGAGCAGCAGCCACAGGCCGAGGGCGACCGCGAGGGCCGCGCCGGCCAGTACCCAGGTGTCGTCCAGGGGCCGTTCGGCCAGTTGACGGGCCAGGTAGCGGCGCCAGTGCATCGCGGGCCGGTGGGCGCGTACCGAGATGATGTCGTAGAGCAGCAGGCCCGCGCCGGCCAGCAGCAGGACGGCGACGACGGTCGCGGGGACGCGGCGCGGCGCCCAGGATCGGCGGCTGCGGCCCGCGTCCGCGGGGGCGTCGGCGCTCTTGTCGAGGGTGACCTGGCTCATCGGATCCTCCGGCCCGCGGCCGTCGGCGGGTGCAGCCGCTCGATGTGGACGGCGACCTCGGAGACCGTCAGGTTCACCAGCGCCCCCACCCGCTCGGTGACGTGACGACGCACGGCGGCGCAGCGGGCGCCGATGTCGCAGGGGTAGCCGAGTTCGAGAAAGACGCGGATCCGGGCGGTGTCGCGGTGGACGGCCACCGTGGCGTGCGGCGCCCCGGCGTCGGCGGGCGGCGGCCCCAGCGCCTCGCGGGCGGCCCGCGCGGCGACCTTCGCCACCACCCGGTCGGCGATCCGGGTGGCGCCCCGCTCCCCGGGCGGCACCCGGGCCGGTGGCTCTCGTACCGCTCCGGTCCCGGTGCTCACGGTGGTCACCGCCGCCGGTCGCGGCCGCGGAAGAAGTCGCCGGGATCCAGGTCGCCCTCGGCGAACCTGCCGACCACGAACCCGACGGCGCCCAACGCCGCCACCAGCAAAAACGCGCCGAACCCGCCGAAGTAGCCGGCGAACCCCAGCGCCAACCCGGCGATCATGCCGACCATGGCCGTGCTCATGAAGCGCTCCTCAGTCCATCGGATGTACGGGGTCCGGCGCGGGCCGGGTCACTGGATCCGGGGCTCCGGCTCCTCCTCCTCTTCCTCGTCGGGCAGCTTGACGTCGCTGACCGCGATGTTGACCTCGACGACCTCCAGGCCGGTCATCCGCTCCACCGCGGCGACCACGTTCTCGCGCACGGCACCGGCGACATCGCGGATGGAGACGCCGTAGTCCACCAGGATCTCCAGGTCGAGAGCGGCCTGCACCTCCCCGACCTCGGCCTTCACGCCACGGGTCACCGACTTGGAGCCGCCGGGGACCCGGTCGCGCACGGCGCCGAGGGTGCGGGCGAAGCCGCCGCCCATCGCGTACACACCGACCACGTCACGGGCGGCCATCCCGGCGATCTTCTCCACCACGCCGTCCGCGATGGTGGTCCGTCCCCGGGTCGACGGATCCCCGCCGCCGCGCCGGACGGCCTTCCGGGTCGACGTCTGCGGCTCGCCGCCGCCTTCAGGGGTCGTCGTCATGTCGGTCATCGCCGTACGTCCCTTTCGGTCGTCGTCCTTCCACCACCGTAAGCACGTTTGCGCGACCGCGCGCCGTGGATGGGGCAGGCTGGATGCATGACGGACGCGTGGACCCAGGTCGTACGACATCACACGGGGCTCGGCAGGCTGCTGCCGTTGGGTGAGCCGGAGGACGGCGCGTGGATCGCGGAGAACGCGGCGGGCGCGGTGCTGCGGCGGGCGGTGGCGGACGGGCTGCCCGGGGTGCGCCTGGGCGCGCTGCGGATCGGGCTCGCCGACCCGCAGGACGTGGCCGAGCCCGTGGTGCCGGCCCCGCCGAGCGCGCTGGGGCCGGGCGCCCTGCGGGTGACGGCGGACTTGACGGCGACCTCCGCCGAGCCGCTGCCCGCCACCGCGGAGCGCCTGCGGGACCTGCTCGCGACGGCGGCGGGCGAGCGCCTCGGCCTGGTGGTGGCGGAGGTGGATCTGCGGATCACGGATCTGCTGGAGCCGGACGGGCACCTCGTGGAGGTACGGCCGCCCGAGCCGCCGGAGGCCCGGGAGGAGACGGCCCTGTCCGCGTTGCGCGCGGCCGAGGCGGCCGTCGCGGTGCCGGGAGTCGTACGGCTGACCGGACCGGGCCGAGCGGTGCGGATCGAGGAGCGGACGGACGGCACGGCCGCGCTGGCCCACCGCCATGTGCGGGTGGACCTGGCGACCGACGCGACCCACCGGACCGTGGAGGTGGCCCGGCGGGTGCGCGCGGCCGTACGGGAAGCGCTGGAGGACAGGCCGACGGTGGCCGTCCTGGTCACGTCGGTGGGGTGAGCCCTATTCGCCGATGCCGGCCAGGTCGCGCAGGCGGCGGGCCTGGGCCGCGCGCTCGGCGGAGCGCTGTTCGTCGTACGAACGGCCGGCCGCGCCGCTGAGCAGTGCCTTGGTCTCGACCACGGCGTCCCGCGGGGCGGCCACCAGAGCGGCGGTCAGATCGCGTACGGCGCCGTCGAGTTCGTCCACGGCGACGGCCAGGTTCGCCAGGCCCGAGGCCACCGACTCCTGCGCGCCGACGAACCGCCCGGTCACGCAGATCTCCAGCGCGCGGGCATACCCGACCAGGCCGACCAGCGGATGCGTGCCGGCCAGGTCGGGAACGATGCCGAGACCGGTCTCGCGCATGGCGAACTGCACATCGTCGGCGACGATCCGCAGGTCGCAGGCGAGCGCCAGCTGGAATCCGGCACCGATGGCATGTCCCTGTACGGCGGCGACGGACACGATGTCGTTGCGTCGCCACCAGGTGAACGCCTCCTGGAATTCGGCGATGGTCGCGTCGAGCCCTGCGTCGTCACGACGCGCGATATCGGTGAAGGTCGGCTCGCCCGGGATCCCCTCCGGGGTGAACATCTGGCGGTCCAGCCCGGCGGAGAAGGACTTGCCCTCGCCGCGCAGCACCACGACACGGACGGAGCCCGGCAGCAGCCGGCCGGCCTCGGCGAGCGCCCGCCACAGGGCGGGGCTCTGTGCGTTGCGCTTGGCCGGATTCGTCAGCGTCACCGTGGCGATCGCGTCGTCGACGGTGAGCCGTACGCCGTCCTTGTCGAGTACAGGAGCGAGGTCCTTGTCGGGCGTGGCCATGGGGCGCCTCCGGTGGGTGCGGTCAGCGAAGCGAAGCTAAGTGACTGCACAGTAACCACCCGGCCGGTCGGTTCGCCGACCGGGTGGCCACCATCGAAGCCGATGGGCCGCCCGGAGTCAGGACGTCGCGGCCTTCTTGCCCCGGGTCGCTCCGCCACGCCCTCGCAGCGTGACGCCCGACTCGCTGAGCATCCGGTGGACGAAGCCATACGAGCGGCCGGTCTCTTCGGCCAGTGCCCGGATGCTCGCACCGGAGTCGTACTTCTTCTTCAGGTCTGCCGCGAGCTTGTCGCGCGCGGCGCCGGTCACCCGGCTGCCCTTCTTCAGAGTCTCGGCCACCCGTGCCTCCTCATGGGAAGTGCGCTCTGGTCTCCTCATGATCACCCCTCCGGGGCGTGATGGCCACCCATTCGGCAAGGTCGATGGGACATCGTTGTGACGACAGGAGCGGATCCCCACAAGCGGAACGCCGGATTCCAGCCCTCTCCGTCGACAGGGCCGAACGGGTGGGCTCGCGAAGTACCAGGTCAGAGACGCGACACGGCCGACCCCTTGCTGGACAAGGGATCGGCCGGGAAATCGGTGTACGACACACCCTGGTATGAGGAGATCTCACACAGATGGCGGATCACGGCTCGGCCGAATGATCCATACTCAGTGGATCAGGCTTTCGATCACGCCAGGGCGACGAGATCCGCGTAGTCGGAGCCCCACAGGTCCTCGACGCCGTCGGGCAGCAGGATGATCCGCTCGGGCTGGAGCGCCTCCACGGCGCCCTCGTCGTGGGTGACGAGGACGACCGCGCCCTTGTAGGTGCGCAGCGCGCCGAGGATCTCCTCGCGGCTGGCCGGGTCGAGGTTGTTGGTCGGCTCGTCCAGCAGCAGCACATTGGCGGAGGAGACCACCAGCGTCGCGAGCGCGAGCCGGGTCTTCTCGCCGCCGGACAGGACGCCCGCGGGCTTGTCCACGTCGTCGCCGGAGAACAGGAACGAGCCGAGCACCTTGCGGACCTCGACCAGGTCCATGTCCGGGGCGGCCGAGCGCATGTTCTCCAGGACCGTGCGCCCGGGGTCGAGGGTCTCGTGCTCCTGCGCGTAGTAGCCGAGCTTGAGCCCGTGCCCGGGGACGACCTCGCCGGTGTCGGGCTGCTCGGCACCGCCGAGCAGGCGCAGCAGGGTCGTCTTGCCCGCGCCGTTCAGGCCGAGGATGACGACCCGGGAGCCCTTGTCGATCGCGAGGTCGACGTCGGTGAAGATCTCCAGCGAGCCGTACGACTTCGACAGGCCCTCGGCCATCAGCGGGGTCTTGCCGCAGGGAGCGGGCTCGGGGAAGCGGAGCTTGGCGACCTTGTCGGACTGGCGGACCGCCTCCAGGCCGGAGAGCAGCTTGTCGGCGCGGCGGGCCATGTTCTGCGCGGCGACCGTCTTGGTGGCCTTGGCGCGCATCTTGTCGGCCTGCGCGTTCAGGACGGCGGCCTTCTTCTCGGCGTTGGCCCGCTCGCGCTTGCGGCGCTTCTCGTCGGCCTCGCGCTGCTGCTGGTAGAGCTTCCAGCCCATGTTGTAGACGTCGATGTTCGAGCGGTTGGCGTCCAGGTAGAACACCTTGTTGACGACCGTCTCGACCAGGTCGACGTCGTGGGAGATCACGATGAAGCCGCCGCGGTAGGTCTTCAGGTAGTCCCGCAGCCAGATGATCGAGTCGGCGTCGAGGTGGTTGGTCGGCTCGTCCAGGAGCAGGGTGTCGGCGTCCGAGAACAGGATCCGGGCCAGCTCGATACGGCGGCGCTGACCGCCGGAGAGAGTGTGCAGCGGCTGGCCGAGCACCCGGTCGGGCAGGTTCAGCGCGGCGGCGATGGTGGCGGCCTCGGCCTCGGCGGCGTACCCGCCCTTGGTGAGGAACTCGGTCTCCTGGCGCTCGTACTGCTTCATCGCCTTGGCGCGGGTGGCGCCCGTGCCGTTGGCGATCCGCTGCTCGTTCTCGCGCATCTTGCGCAGCAGCGTGTCCAGGCCGCGCGCGGACAGGATGCGGTCGCGGGCGAGGACGTCCAGGTCGCCGGTGCGGGGGTCCTGCGGGAGGTAGCCGACCTCGCCGGAGCGGGTGATGGTGCCGGCCGCGGGGATGCCCTCGCCGGCCAGGCACTTGGTGAGGGTGGTCTTGCCTGCGCCGTTGCGGCCGACGAGGCCGATGCGGTCACCCTTGGCGACCCGGAAGGTGGCGTTCTCGATGAGGATGCGGGCGCCGGCGCGCAGCTCGATTCCGGTGGCGGAGATCACGGACAGACTCCTGGGCGTACAGAGGTTGGCGGGTGGGCGGCTGAGGACGTTCCCGCCGTCTAATGCGCGAGGAGAATGGCCATGGGAAGAAGTCTAACGGGGCCGTGCAAGCCGATTTCCCGCGTCCGCGCCCCCGGGGCCGCATCCAGGGGCGGCGGACCGGGGAGAAATTCCCGGGAGCCACGGGAGGAGTGATCCGCATGGCATCGATGGGCGGGGGACGGCCGGGCATCTGCCCCACGCTGCTGTACACGGACGCGAAGGCGGCGATCCGGCAGCTCACGCGGGGCCTCGGCTTCACCGAGCTGACCGTGTACGAGGCGGCCGACGGCAAGGTGCTGCACGCCGAGCTGGTGCAGGGCAACGGCGCGATAATGATCGCCTCCAAGGGCCGCGGCGGGCCCTTCGACACGGCGCTGCGCGACGCGGGGCCCACCGGGATCTACGTCGTGGTGGACGACGTGGACGCCCATCACCGGCGGGCCGCGGCGCACGGCGTGGAGATCCTCGCGCCCCCGGCGGACCAGGACTACGGCTCGCGGGACTATCTGGCCCGGGACGTCGAGGGCAACATCTGGAACTTCGGGACGTACGCGCCGGAGATCGGCCTCTGAGCCGTCCCCGGCGGGCGCGCGGACCCGCACACCCGCCGGAGTCGCCGGCGCACCCCCTCAGCCGCCGGTGTGCACCTGGAACGCGGCCCGGCGCACGGCCTTGGCGAGGGCCGGGTCGGGATGGGCGGCGGCGAGGGCGACCAGGACCTGCACGGTGCGCGGGTGGCCGACGGCGCGGACCTCGTCGAGCAGCCGGGGCACGGTGGGCTGCACCGCGGACTCCAGGTGCCGTACCAGCATCGGCGCCTCGCCGTGGTCGGCGACGGCCGCGGCGGTGTCCACCCAGAGCCAGGTGGCCTCCTCGCGGGTGAGCACCTCGTGGGCGTCCTCCGGGTCGAGACCGTCGTGCTCGGCGAGCCACAGCAGGGCGTACGGCCGCAGCGTCGGCTCGTCCACCACCGCGCGCACCTCGGGCTCGGCGGGGGCGCCGACCACGCGCAGCGCCTCGAAGGCCAGCCCGCGCAGCAAAGCGTCCTCGCCCCGCGCGGCGTCGATCAGCTCGCTGACGGCGCTGCCGACGGTGCGGGCGGCGAGCCAGGCCCGGTACTCGGCGCGGGCCGCGTTGGGGCGCAGCTGGGCGCAGCCGCGCAGCATGTCCTCGGCGGACTGCTCGATGTTGCCGGCGGGGCTCTGCGCGGCCACGCAGATCTGCTCCAGCTTGACCCACACCGCCCAGCTGCCCAGCGGGGTGAGGGTGGCCTGCCCGCCGCCGCAGGTGAGGGCGCCGACGGACGCGAGGGCCGCCAGCGCCCAGTCGAGGAGCGGCGCGAGGGAGGCGGGCGGGGTGTCCGGGGTCCCGGCGGGCTCGGCGGCGGCCTCGACGGGGGGCTCGGTGCCGGGCCCGTAGGAGACCTCGCAGCGTTCGGTGCGCAGTTCGGTGACCCGCTGCTGGAGCAGGTCGAGCAGCTGTTCGACCGGGACGGGTCCGGCGGACAGCTGGAGGAAGGAGAGCACCTGCGGCATGGCGGAGACGGCCTCCGCGACGGCGGCCGGCTCGTGTCCCTCGGGTTCGGGCAGGGCGAGCGACCAGGCGTCGAAGAGGGCGACCCAGCCGCGCAGCACGGCGCTGTCGTCCCGGTCCCAGGCGCGCAGCCGCCAGCCGGGGCGCGCGCTGTCACCGTGCACCTCGACCAGTCCGGCCAGGCGTGCGGTGTCCCAGTCGGCGCGGATCTGCTCGGGGGTGAGCCCGAGGTCGGCGGCCGCGCGGTCCGCGGTGGCGGCGGAGAGGGTGGCCTTGCCGTCGGCGGTGGCGGCGTCGCGGCCGGGGCCCAGGGCGTTGTCCGCCCAGCGGGCGACGCGGACCGCGCCGGCCAGCCCGGCGCGGGCCATTTTGGCCAGCTCGGCGGGCGCGGGGGTGCCCTCCGGCGGCCGGGGTGCGGGGCGGCGCGTGGGCCGCTGGTTCACAGCTGCGGGGGCGGCGGCCAGGGGTCGAGGTCGGACGAGTCGGAGCCTGGAGTCGCGCGGGATACGGGACGTCACAGGGGCAGTCTTCCGGTTGACGGTCCGAAAACCCAAACGGAATGTCACGGCGGGCGACGGGGCTGGCCAACGCACCGGGCTCCACAGGGGGTCGGGGGGCATGTTCCGGCCAACCGCGCGATCACAACCGGAAGGACCCCGGCCGTTCCCGCGCGCGCCCGGTGCGACCCGGCGCGCGCCGTCACATCAGTGGGGTCAGGAAGCGCCGCAGCCGTTCCTCGTACGCCGGGGGGTCCGGGTTCCACATCGCCGCGTGCGGGGCGTTCGGCACGGTGTGCAGGGCGACACGGTCGGGGCGGCGGGCGGCGAGCAGCCGGGAGAACTCCCAGGGGGCGACCCGGTCGCCGGGCCCGTGGATGATCAGGGTGGGCACGGCGAGCCGGTCGGGGTCGGTGATCTCGGCGACCCGGTCGGCGTGCAGTCCGGCGCGGCCCTGGGCGGCGCGGACCGCGAGCGGCAGCAGCGGGGCGGGGGTGTGCCGGGCGCGGGCGAGGGCGCGCAGCGTGGCCTCCCAACTGAGCACCGGCGAGTCGAGGATCAGCCCGGCGATGTGCTCGCGCACGGCGGAGTGCTCGGCGGCGCGCAGCGCCATGGTGGCGCCGGTGGACCAGCCCAGCAGGACGACGCGGCGGGCGCCGTGGCGCACGGCGTAGCGGATCGCCGCGTCCACGTCCCGCCACTCGGTCTCGCCGAGGTGGTTCAGGCCGTCCGCGGGGCGGGGCGCGCCGAGGTCGCCGCGGTGGGCGAGGGCCAGCACCGGAAGCCTGCGGGCGACCAGGAAGCGCATGACGTTCATGGCGTGCTCGCGGGTGGTGCCCAGGCCGTGCACGGCGATCACCCAGGTGTGCCGGTCGCCGGGCAGGAACCAGGCGGGCAGCGCGCCGAGTTCGCCGGGCACGTCCACGTCGGCGTGGTCGAGGCCGAGCGCGGTGCGCGGGTTGCCGACGTACAGGTTGGGGGTGAGCCAGACGGAGTCGCCGGGCGCGAGGGTGCCGTGGGTCACGCCGTCCAGGCGGCGCACGACGGTGTCGGCGGTGTGCCGTGCCGTGTCCAGGACGGGCCCCACGACCGCGTGCGAGCCGTCGCCCGCGAGGCCGTAGAGACCGGGGCGCAGCGCGGCCAGGTCCCGGGTGAGCGTGATCTGGCCGGCCGCGGTGCCGTGCACGGTGAGCCGGGGCTCGGTGGGCAGCGGCCGGCCGCCGCTGGCCTTCAGCGCGACATCACTGGCGAGCCGCCCGGCGGCCACGGATGCTAGTCCGGCGGCCACGACGGCGGTGACCGCGGCGGCGGTCGCTTTGAGGGGGCGCACGGCACCAGTGTCACGGGGGGTGCGGTGCCCGGCCAGCGGAGAGGCGGGGCGGGGTGAGGGGGGTGAAGGGGGCGAGAGGTTAAGGAGCGAGGCCAGGTCGCGGATCGGGGAACTGATCGGGGAGCTGATCGAAAAGCTGCGGGACACGGGTCACCTCCGTTGGCCGTATCCCTTCAGGCGTTCCCCGACTTCGGCGAGTTGTGCCTCCGTCAGCAGAGACGGGGTCAGGCCCGGCACCGAGGAGGCGGTCAGCCAGAGGCGGCACATCCACTCCAGCTGGGCGGTGCGGTCGTACGCCTGGTCGAGGGTGGCGCCGTGGGTGAGGGTGCCGTGGTTCTGGAGGAGGCAGCCGGAGCGGCCGGCGAGGGCCTGGAGCATGTGCGCGGCCAGTTCGTCGGTGCCGTAGGCGGCGTACGGCGCGACGCGCACCGGTCCGCCGAGGGCGGCGGCCATGTAGTGCACCAGCGGCAGCTCGGGCACCAGCGTGGAGACCGCGGTGGCGTGCACGGCGTGGGTGTGGACGATCGCGCGGGCGTCGGTGGTGCGGTAGACGGCGAGGTGCATGGGCAGTTCGCTGGTCGGCACCAGTGTCCCGAGCACCTGACGGCCGGTGAGGTCCACGCCGGTGATGTCGTCCGGGGTGAGCCGGTCGTAGGGCACGCCCGACGGGGTGACCAGCACCACGTCCCCGACGCGCGCGGAGACATTGCCGGAGGTGCCGACGACCAGCCCGTCGGCGACGCTCCGCCGCGCCGTCGCCACCAGCGCCGCCCATGTCCCGGCCGCTTCCTCGCGCACTTCCTGGCCCGTCTCCCGCAGCTTGGAGGTCATGCCCGCGATCCTGCCAGCCGCTTGTACACCAGGTGGCCGGTCGCCGCACTTCCGACCGAACTCCCGCACCCCCAAAAGGGTGTACATCCGGCCAAACGCTAAGAATCTCCACTGATTCAATGATCACCGGCCCTTGAATGAGCGCTCCTTGCCCTCCGGGCGACCTGGTCGTCCGTCACCCCCGGGGAGCCGGCTCATGGCCCGTCACCGCACCCACCTCCGCCGCCGCGCCGGTGCCCTCGCCGCGACCACCGCGGCCCTCACCCTCACCTGCGCCGCCACCGCCGCGGCCGGCCCCCCGGAGCGGGTCGCGAGCCTGCCCAGGGGGCACGACGTGTCGTCCCACCAGAAGACGGTGGACTGGCCGGCCGCGCGGGCCCGCGGGGCGCGCTTCGTCTACGTCAAGGCGACCGAGTCCACGGGCTACCGCAACCCCTATTTCCACCAGCAGTACGACGGCGCCCGCGACGCGGGACTGATCCGCGGCGCCTACCACTTCGCGCTGCCCGACGAGTCCTCCGGCGCCACGCAGGCCCGGTACTTCGTGGCGCACGGCGGGGACTGGCGGCCCGACGGCTGGACGCTGCCGCCCGCGCTGGACATCGAGTACAACCCGTACAGTGCGAAGCACCCCTGCTACAGGCTGGGCTGGAAGCGCATGACGGCCTGGATCTGGTCGTTCAGCGACGAGATCGCCCGCGAGACCGGCCGCCGTCCCGTGATCTACACCACGGCCCACTGGTGGAGGCAGTGCACCGGCGACAGCCACGCCTTCGCCTCCCGCCACCCCCTGTGGGTCGCCCGCCACGGCTCCTCGGACCCGGGCAGGCTGCCGGGCGGCTGGCAGTACTGGACCTTCTGGCAGCACGCCACCTCCGGCCGGCTGCCGGGTGACCAGAATCTCTTCAACGGCAGCTCCAGCAGGCTGCGGACCTTCGCCACGGCCGGCGACCCAAGCGGTGCACGGGCACCGGGGGTTCCGGAAGCGGAAGCGGAGCCTCATACCCCCGACGCGGACACCACCCTGCCCGCCCCAGTTCATCTTCCGTTCACCCAGGTTGCCTACGTTCATCCGGACAACGACCTCGAATGATTGTCTGGGTAAATGGAAAGCTTCTCGCTGATCCTCGCGATTGTGGTGGTCACCGCACTCGCGTTTGATTTCACGAACGGTTTCCACGACACCGCGAACGCGATGGCCACCACCATCTCCACCGGCGCGATGAAGCCGAAGCTCGCGGTAGCCATGTCCGCCACCCTCAACCTGGTGGGCGCCTTCCTCTCCGTGGAGGTCGCCAACACGATCTCCAAGGGACTCGTCGACGAGAGCGGCATCCGCCCCGAGGTCATCTTCGCCGCCCTGGTCGGCGCGATCCTCTGGAACCTGCTGACCTGGCTGGTGGGCCTGCCCTCCAGTTCCTCGCACGCCCTGATGGGCGGTCTGATCGGCGCCGCCGTCGCCTCCGCCGGATTCGGCGCCGTGCACGGCGGGGTCCTGGTCACCAAGGTGCTGCTGCCCGCGGTCGCCGCGCCGGTCGTGGCGGGGATCGCCGCGCTGGTGGCCACCCGGCTCTCCTACGGCGCCGGCACCAGGACCGAGGGCGAGGCCACCCGCAAGGGCTTCCGCGTCGGCCAGGTCGCCTCCGCCGCGCTGGTCTCCCTCGCGCACGGCACCAACGACGCGCAGAAGACGATGGGCATCATCACCCTCGCGCTGATCGCGGGCGGCGCCATCGCCCCCGGCTCCAACCCTCCCACCTGGGTGATCCTCTCCGCGGGCCTCGCCATCGCGCTCGGCACCTACATCGGCGGCTGGCGCATCATCCGCACCATGGGCACGGGCCTGACCGATCTGGAGCCCCGGCAGGGCTTCGCCGCGCAGACCAGCGCCGCGACCGCCATCCTGGCCTCCTCCCACCTCGGCTTCTCCCTCTCCACCACCCATGTCGTCTCCGGCGCGGTGATGGGCTCGGGTCTCGGCCGCAAGGGCGGTGTGGTCCGCTGGTCCACCGCGACCCGGATGGCCGTCGCCTGGGTGCTCACCCTGCCGGCCGCCGCGCTGGTCGGCGCGGGCGCCGAGGCCGTCACCGAACTCGGTGACGGGGGCACCGCGGCGGTCGCCGTCTTCCTGGTCGCCGCGAGCGCCTGGATCTACAAGCTGTCCCGGCGCGAGGTCATCGACCACACCAATGTGGTCGCCGACCCGGCCGCGGAGCCCTCCGGCGTGGTGACCACCGCCATCGCCGCGGTGAGCCCCCCGCCCGCCGGCACGATCACCGAGGACCTCACGGCCACCATCCCGGCCCCCGCACAGGCCCCGGCCGCCGGACCGGCGGCCCCCGCCGCCGCGGCCCCGCCGGCCGCCACCGTCTGACCCCGAGCCCCGTTCACCAAGGAAGCAACCCCATGAAGATCGACTGGGCGGCCATCGGCTCCGTCTTCGGCGTCAGCCTCGCGTTCACCGTCGGCCTGGTGGTCCTGTTCACCCTCGGCGTCAACGGCCTGGCCCGGCGCGAGAAGGCCGCGGCCGAGGGCGGCTCCGCCACGCTCGCCGTCACCGGCGCCTACGTCTGCTTCGCGGCCTGCGCGGCGGCGGTGGCGTACGGCATCCTCCTCATCGTCTCCAAGTCCTGAGCCCGGGGCCCGGTCCCGGGTCCCGGCAGTTTCCCGAAGGCTCCCCTCCGCCGCCCGCGGCAGGGGAGCCTCTCGCGTGCCCGGCCACCCCTCGTGGTGTGGGAATCTGCACACTCCCGCAGGTCAACGGCAAGTTGACGGCCGTTCCGGGGGCGTGGTGGACTGCCCACGCCATGTACGGCAGCAGGAGAGGAAGCCGGTGCGAATCCGGCGCGGTCCCGCCACTGTCACCGGGGAAGAACTCCCCGGGTAGCCAGGAACTCTCGCCGCCGATCACGTCGAACCAGGGCGCGGACACCCTGAGTGAGGACACATCGCCATGCCCGGCTGCCGAAGGACCAGTACCAGGACCACCGCCACGGTGACCACGGCCGACTGAGCCGATGGCCGCCGATCGCAGTTACGCGTACGGCGCCGCCGCCGGACTTCTCGGCGACCTCCTCCTCGGCGATCCCCGCCGCGGGCACCCGGTCGCCGCGTTCGGACGTGCGGCCGCCGCTGTCGAGGGCGCGTTGTGGCACGACCACCGCGGCTGGGGCACCCTGCACACCACCGTGTGCGCCGGTGGCGCCGTCGCGCTCGGAGCGCTGGCCGCACACGTCGTACGCCCCTCCCCCGCCGCCTCCGCCGCCCTGACCGCCGCGGCCGCCTGGGCCGTCGTCGGCGGCACCTCCCTCGCCCGCGAGGCCGAGGCCATCGGGGCCGCCCTGACGGCCGGGGACATCGAGACGGCCCGCGCCCGGCTGCCGCATCTGTGCGGCCGGGACCCGCAGGCGCTGGACGCCGACGGGATCGCACGGGCCGTGGTCGAGTCGGTCGCCGAGAACACCTCCGACGCGGTCGTGGGCGCCCTGGTGTGGGGCGCGGCCGCCGGGGTGCCGGGGCTGCTGGGCTTCCGGGCCGTCAACACCCTGGACGCGATGGTGGGTCACAAGTCCGCCCGGTACCGCCGCTTCGGCTGGGCGTCCGCGCGCCTGGACGACGTGGCCGGCTGGCCGGGGGCCCGGCTGACCGCCGTCCTCGCCGCCGCGGCCGGACCCGATCCGCGCGGCGCCCTGCGGGCCTGGCGCGCGGACGCCCGCCGCCATCCGAGCCCCAACGCCGGTCCCGTGGAGGCGTCCTTCGCGGGCGCCCTCGGCGTCCGCCTGGGCGGCACCCTCTCCTACGGCGGCCGCGTCGAACACCGGCCCGTGCTCAACGGCGCTGCCGGACGGGCCGTACAAGTCCCCGACATCGGGCGGGCCGTACGGCTCTCCCGGCGCGTCGGCCTGCTCGCGCTCGGCACCACACTCGCCGCGCGCCTTTTCGTCAACGGACCGAAGGGACGCGGGAAGTGAACGGTGGTCTCCTCGTCGCCGGCACCACCTCCGACGCCGGCAAGAGCGTCGTGACGGCCGGGATCTGCCGGTGGCTGGTGCGCCAGGGCGTGAAGGTCGCGCCGTTCAAGGCGCAGAACATGTCCCTCAACTCCTTCGTCACCCGTGAGGGCGCCGAGATCGGCCGGGCGCAGGCCATGCAGGCCCAGGCGTGCCGGATCGAGCCGACCGCGCAGATGAACCCCGTGCTGCTCAAGCCGGGCGGCGAGCAGAGCAGCCAGGTGGTGCTGCTGGGCAAACCGGTGGGCGAGATGAGCGCGCGCGGCTACCACGGCGGGCGCCGGCAGCGGCTGCTGGGCACGGTGCTGGACTGCCTGGCCGAGCTGCGCGGGCAGTACGACGCGGTGATCTGCGAGGGCGCGGGCAGCCCGGCCGAGATCAATCTGCGCCGCACCGACATCGTCAACATGGGGATCGCGCGCGGCGCCCGGCTGCCCGTGCTCGTCGTCGGCGACATCGACCGCGGCGGCGTCTTCGCCTCCTTCTTCGGCACCGTCGCCCTGCTCTCCCCCGAGGACCAGGAACTGGTCGCCGGGTTCCTGGTGAACAAGTTCCGCGGTGACGTCTCGCTGCTGGAGCCGGGCCTCGACATGCTCAAGGGCCTCACCGGGCGGCCGGCGTACGGCGTGCTGCCGTTCCGGCACGGACTCGGGATCGACGAGGAGGACGGCCTCCGCGTCTCCCTGCGGGGCACGGTGCGGGAGTCGGCCGTCGCTCCCCCGCTCGGCGCGGACGTGCTGCGCGTCGCCGTGTGCGCGATCCCGCTGATGTCCAACTTCACCGACGTGGACGCGCTCGCCGCCGAACCCGGCGTCGTGGTGCGGTTCGTGGACCGCCCGGAGGAGCTGGCCGACGCCGACCTGGTCGTCGTCCCCGGCACCCGGGGCACCGTCCGGGCGCTGCGGTGGCTGCGCGAGCGCGGCCTCGCCGACGCGCTCGCCCGCAGGGCCGCCGAGCACCGGCCCGTGCTCGGCATCTGCGGCGGCTTCCAGATCCTCGGCGAGCACATCGAGGACGACGTGGAGTCGCGGGCCGGCGCGGTCCCCGGCCTCGGACTGCTGCCCGTGCGGGTGCGGTTCGCCCGCGAGAAGACCCTCACCCGCCCCGCCGGCCGGGCCCTCGGCGAACCGGTCGAGGGGTACGAGATCCACCACGGCGTCGCCCGCGTCACGGGAGGCGAAGCCTTCCTGGACGGCTGCCGGGTCGGCGCGACCTGGGGCACCCACTGGCACGGCTCACTGGAGTCGGACGGCTTCCGCCGGGCCTTCCTGCGCGAGGTGGCCGCCGCCGCGGGCCGCCGCTTCGTGCCCGCGCCGGACACCTCCTTCGCCGCGCTGCGCGAGGAGCAGCTGGACCGGCTCGGCGATCTGATCGAACAGCACGCGGACACGGACGCGCTGTGGCGGCTCATCGAGTCCGGCGCGCCGCAAGGACTGCCCTTCATCCCACCGGGAGCGCCCGCATGAGCACAGTGTTGTTGTTGTCCACCGCCGACACCGATCTGCTGGCGGCCCGGTCCTGTGGCGCCGGCTATCTGATCGGCAACCCCACCCGGGTCGACGTCGCCGAGGAGCTGCCGCGGCTGCTGGCGGGCGCGGACCTCGCCGTCGTACGGCTCCTCGGCGGCAAGCGCGCCTGGGAGGACGGGCTGGCCGCGCTGAAGGCGTCCGGCGTCCCGGCGGTGCTGCTGGGCGGCGAGGCGGTGCCGGACGCGGAGCTGATGGCCGAGTCGACCGTGCCCGCCGGAGTGGTGGCGGAGGCGCTGCGCTATCTGGTCGAGGGCGGCCCGGACAATCTGCGCGAGCTGTCCCGGTTCCTGTCCGACACCGTGCTGCTGACCGGCGAGGGCTTCGAGGAGCCGCGCCGGATGCCGGAGTTCGGCGTGCACGGCGGATACGAGGTCCAGGAGGGCCGCCCGACCGTGGGCGTGCTCTTCTACCGGGCCCATGAACTCAGCGGCAACACCGCCTTCGTGGACACCCTGTGCACGGCCATCGAGGCGCAGGGCGCCAACGCCCTTCCGGTGTACTGCGGTTCGCTGCGCGGCGCGGACGCCGGGCTGTACGAACTGCTGGGCCGCGCCGACGCGCTGGTCGCCACCGTGCTCGCGGCCGGCGGCACCCACGCCTCCGAGGCGTCGGCGGGCGGCGACGAGGAAGCCTGGGACATCGGCGCGCTGGCCGATCTCGACGTGCCCATCCTGCAAGGGCTCTGCCTCACCTCCTCGCACTCCGCGTGGGACGAGTCGGACGCCGCCCTCTCCCCCATGGACGCGGCGATGCAGGTCGCCATCCCCGAGTTCGACGGCCGGCTGATCACCGTGCCCTTCTCCTTCAAGGAACAGGGCCCCGACGAGGTCCCGGTGTACGTCGCCGACCCCGAGCGGGCCGCCCGGGTGGCCGGGATCGCGGTGCGGCACGCCCGGCTCGGGTACAAGCCGAACGCCGAGAAACGCGTAGCGCTGGTCTTCACCGCCTACCCGACCAAGCACTCCCGGGTCGGCAACGCGGTCGGCCTGGACACGCCCGCCTCCGCGGTCCGGGTGCTGGACGCGCTGCGCGACGCCGGGTACTCCCTCAGCGAATACCCGTCCGAGGGCGACGAGTTGATCCACCGGCTGATCGAGGCCGGCGGCCATGACGTGGAGTGGCTGACCGAGGAGCAGCTGGCCACCGCACCCGCGCGGGTGCCGCTGGCCGACTACCGGGCGTGGTTCGAGACGCTGGATCCCGAGCTGCGCGAGGCGATGACCGAGGCGTGGGGCGAGCCGCCGGGCAACCTCTACGTGGACGGCGACGACATCGTGCTCGCCTCCCTCCGGTTCGGCAACGTCGTCGTGATGATCCAGCCGCCGCGCGGCTTCGGCGAGAACCCGATCGCGATCTACCACGACCCCGACATGCCGCCCTCCCACCACTACCTGGCGGCCTACCGCTGGCTCGACCACACCTTCGGCGCGGACGCGATCGTGCACATGGGCAAGCACGGCACCATGGAGTGGCTGCCGGGCAAGGGCCTCGGCCTCTCGCGCGGCTGCGCGCCGGACGCGGTGCTCGGCGAACTCCCGCTGATCTACCCGTTCATCGTCAACGACCCCGGCGAGGGCACCCAGGCCAAGCGGCGCGGGCACGCCACGGTCGTGGACCACCTGGTGCCGCCGATGGCCCGCGCCGACACCTACGGCGACCTCGCCAAGCTGGAGCAGCTGCTGGACGAGTACGCGCTCGTCTCCGACCTCGACCCGACGAAGGCGCCGGCCGTGCGCGCCCAGATCTGGACCCTGGTCAAGGCCGCCGAGCTCCACCACGACCTGCATGTGGACGAGCAGCCGGACGACGAGACGTTCGACGAGTTCGTGATGCACATCGACGGCTATCTGTGCGAGATCAAGGACGTGCAGATCCGCGACGGCCTGCACATCCTGGGCGGCGGCCCGGTCGGCGAGCCCCGCGTCAACCTCGTCCTCGCCGTGCTGCGCGCCTCCCAGGTCTGGGGCGGGCAGGCGAACGCGCTGCCGGGCCTGCGGGCCGCCCTGGCCGAGCATTTCGGGCTGGTGGAGAAGGAGCTGCTGGCCGAGCCGGGCGCGCCGCTGAAGGTGCCCGTGGAGCTGACGGACCTGGTGGAAGGTCCGGCGCGGACGGCCGCCGACGCGATCGACCTGCTGGAGCAGCTGTGCCGGCGGATCGCGGAGGGCATGGAGGCGCGGGACTGGGCGCGCGAGGCCGTACGGGAGGTCGTGCGGGAGGCGCTCGGGGGTGTCGAACTCCCGGACGCGGTCGCGGTGTCGGAGTTCGCCTGCGACGAGGTCGTACCGCGACTCGCGCGCACCACGGACGAGATCGGGCACATCCTGCGGGCGCTGGACGGCGGTTACGTCCCGGCGGGGCCCTCGGGCTCGCCGACCCGCGGCCTGGTGAACGTCCTGCCGACCGGCCGCAACTTCTACTCCGTCGACCCCAAGGCCATCCCGTCCAGGCTCAGTTGGGAGGTCGGGCAGTCGCTCGCGGACTCGCTGGTGCAGAGGTATCTGGCCGACACCGGCGCGTACCCGAAGTCCGTCGGCCTGACGGTCTGGGGCACGTCCGCGATGCGCACCCAGGGCGACGACATCGCCGAGATCCTGGCACTGCTGGGCTGCCGCCCGGTCTGGGACGACGCCTCGCGCCGGGTGACCGGCTTCGAGGTGATCCCCCCGGCCGAGCTGGGGCGCCCGCGCATCGATGTCACGGTCCGCATCTCCGGCTTCTTCCGGGACGCGTTCCCGCACGTGGTCGGGCTGATCGACGACGCGGTGCGGGCGGTGGCCGCGCTGGAGGAGCCGGCCGAGTCCAACTACGTGCGGGCGCACGTGGAGGAGGACACCGCCGAGCACGGCGACCGGCGGCGGGCCACCGCCCGTATCTTCGGCTCCAAGCCGGGCGCGTACGGCGCGGGTCTGCTGCCGCTGATCGACGCCCGCAACTGGCGCTCCGACGCGGACCTCGCCGAGGTGTACGCGGTGTGGGGCGGCTACGCGTACGGCAGGGGCCTGGACGGGCGGGCGGCGCGCGGGGACATGGAGACGGCGTTCCGGCGGATCGCGGTGGCGGCGAAGAACGTCGACACGAGAGAGCATGACATCGCGGACGCCGACGACTACTTCCAGTACCACGGCGGCATGGTGGCCATGGTGCGCCATCTGACGGGGGCCAACCCCGAGGCGTACGTGGGTGATTCGGCGGTGCCGGACCAGGTGAGGACCCGCACGCTGGGCGAGGAGACGCACCGGGTGTTCCGGGCGCGGGTGGTCAACCCGCGCTGGATGGCGGCGATGCGCAGGCACGGCTACAAGGGCGCCTTCGAGATGGCGGCGACCGTGGACTACCTGTTCGGGTACGACGCCACGGCGGGCGTGGTGGACGACTGGATGTACGAGAAGTTGTCCGCCGAGTACGTGTTCGACCCGGAGAACCGGGACTTCATGAAGAAGTCCAACCCGTGGGCGCTGCGCGGCGTCACGGAGCGGCTGCTGGAGGCGGCGGACCGGGGCCTGTGGGCCGAGCCGGACGCGGAGACGCTGGAGCGGCTGCGCGCCACCTATCTGGAGCTTGAGGGCGACTTGGAGGGCGACGACCAGTGACCACCCCCTTTCCTTTCACGGCCGTTGTCGGCCAGGACGATCTGCGGCTCGCGCTGCTGCTGAACGCCGTGTCCCCGGCGGTCGGCGGTGTGCTGGTGCGCGGCGAGAAGGGCACCGCCAAGTCGACCGCGGTACGGGCCCTTTCGGCACTGCTGCCCGAGGTGGCCGTGGTGCCCGGGTGCCGGTTCTCCTGTGCCCCCGCGGCGCCCGACCCGGGGTGCCCGGACGGGCCGCACGAGGCGGGTCCGGGTGGCGAACGGGCCGCGCGGATGGTCGAGTTGCCCGTCGGGGCCTCGGAGGACCGGCTGGTCGGGGCGCTGGACATCGAGCGGGCGCTCGCGGAGGGCGTGAAGGCGTTCGAGCCGGGCCTGCTGGCCGACGCGCACCGCGGGATCCTGTACGTGGACGAGGTCAACCTGCTCCACGACCACCTGGTCGACCTGCTGCTGGACGCGGCGGCGATGGGCGCCTCCTACGTGGAGCGCGAGGGCGTCTCGGTGCGGCACGCCTCGAAGTTCCTGCTCGTCGGGACCATGAACCCGGAGGAGGGCGAGCTGCGGCCGCAGCTGCTCGACCGGTTCGGGCTGACCGTCGAGGTCGCCGCCTCGCGGGAGCCGGACCAGCGGGTGGAGGTCGTACGACGGCGCCTCGCGTACGACGACGACCCCGCCGCCTTCGCCGCGCGCTGGGCCGGCGAGGAGGCCGCCGTACGGCAGCGGATCGTCGCGGCACGGGAGTTGCTGCCCCAGGTGCGCCTCGGTGACGCGGCGCTGCGGCAGATCGCGGCGACCTGCGCGGCCTTCGAGGTGGACGGCATGCGCGCCGACATCGTGATGGCGCGCACGGCGACCGCGCTGGCGGCGTGGGACGGGCGGACGGACGTGCTCGCGGAGGACGTACGGCAGGCGGCGCTGCTCGCGCTGCCGCACCGCAGGCGCCGCAACCCCTTCGACGCGCCGGGCCTGGACGAGGACAAGCTGGACGAGACGCTGGAGCAGTCCGCCGGTCAGGACGGGGACGGCGACGACGATCCCGACGGTCCCGGTGGCGGCGGGCAGCCGGCGCCCGAGTCCGGTCCCGAGGGCGGCGGGGACACCGCCGCGCGGCCGGAGGCCGGTGAGGGCGGGGAGCCGCAGCCCGCCGGTGCCGGCGCGGGTGAGCAGTCCCCGGTGCGGGCGGCCGAGCCGTTCCGGACCAAGGTGCTCAGCGTGCCCGGGATCGGGGAGGGTGCCGCCGGGCGGCGTTCGCGGGCGCGGACCGAGCACGGCCGGACCACGGGGGCGCGGCGGCCGCAGGGGGCGCTGACCAAGCTGCATCTGGCGGCGACCGTGCAGGCGGCGGCGCCGCATCAGCGGGCGCGCGGCCGGTCCGGGCCCGGCCTCGTGGTCCGCCGGGACGATCTGCGGCAGGCGAGCCGGGAGGGGCGCGAGGGCAATCTCGTGCTGTTCGTGGTGGACGCCTCGGGGTCGATGGCGGCCCGGCAGCGGATGGGCGCGGTGAAGGGTGCCGTGCTGTCGCTGCTGCTCGACGCCTATCAGCGGCGGGACAAGGTGGGTCTGGTGACCTTCCGGGGCTCCGGCGCGGACGTGGCGCTGCCGCCGACGTCCTCGGTCGACGCGGCGGCCGTACGGCTTCAGTCGCTGCCGACGGGCGGCCGTACCCCGCTCGCGGCGGGGCTGCTCAAGGCGCACGAGGTGCTGCGGGTGGAGCGGTTGCGGGATCCGGCGCGGCGGGCGCTGCTGGTCGTCGTCACGGACGGCCGGGCGACGGGCGGTCCGGAGCCGGTGGCGCTCGCGGGGCGGGCGGCGCGGCTGTTCGCGGCCGAGCAGGTCGCCTCGGTGGTCGTGGACTGCGAGTCGGGGCCGGTACGGCTCGGGCTCGCCGGGCAGCTCGCGGGTGAACTCGCGGGTACGGCCGTCACGTTGGACGAGCTGCGGGCGGACTCCATCGCCGGGCTGGTACGGGATGTGCAGGGGACGTCGAGGAGGGCCGCGTAGTGCCGCAGGGACAGCCGAGTGTCGTACCGGACGACGGACTGACGACCCGTCAGCGTCGCAACCGGCCGCTGGTGGTGGTGCACACGGGCGTCGGCAAGGGGAAGTCCACCGCCGCGTTCGGGCTGGCGCTGCGGGCCTGGAACCAGGGGTGGCCCATCGGGGTGTTCCAGTTCGTCAAGTCGGCGAAGTGGAAGGTCGGCGAGGAGAACGCGCTGCGGGTGCTCGGGGCCTCCGGCGAGGGCGGGCGCGTGGACTGGCACAAGATGGGCGAGGGCTGGTCCTGGGTGCAGCGGGACGCGCAGATGGACAACGAGGAGAAGGCGCGGGAGGGCTGGGAGCAGGTCAAGCGTGACCTGGCGGCCGAGACGTACCGGTTCTACGTCCTCGACGAGTTCGCGTACCCGATGCACTGGGGGTGGGTGGACACCGAGGAGGTCGTGGAGGTGCTGCGCGGCCGTCCCGGTACCCAGCATGTGGTGATCACCGGGCGGAACGCGCCGGCGAAGCTGGTGGACTTCGCGGATCTCGTGACCGACATGTCCAAGGTCAAGCACCCCATGGACGTGGGGCAGAAGGGCCAGAAGGGCATCGAGTGGTGACACCGTCGATGCCGCGGCTGGTCGTCGCCGCGCCCTCCTCGGGCAGCGGCAAGACCACCGTGGCCACGGGGCTGATGGCCGCGTTCGCCGCGCGGGGGCTCGCCGTGTCCCCGCACAAGGTCGGGCCGGACTACATCGATCCCGGGTATCACGCGCTCGCGACCGGGCGGACGGGGCGGAACCTGGACGCGTACCTGTGCGGGCCGGAGCTGATCGCTCCGCTCTTCCTGCACGGGGCGCGGGGGTGCGACCTCGCCGTGGTCGAGGGTGTGATGGGGCTGTACGACGGTGCGGCCGGGGAGGGTGAGCTGGCGTCCACCGCGCAGGTGGCGAAGCTGCTGGGGGCGCCGGTGGTGCTGGTGGTGGACGCGTCGGCGCAGTCGCGGTCGGTGGCGGCGCTGGTGCACGGGTTCGTGTCGTGGGATCCGCGGGTGCGGGTCGGGGGCGTGATCCTGAACAAGGTGGGGTCGGCGCGGCACGAGGCTCTGTTGCGGGAGGCGCTGGAGTCCGTCGGGGTGCCGGTGCTGGGGGTGTTGCGGCGGGCTCCGCTGGTGGAGACGCCTTCCCGGCATCTGGGGTTGGTTCCGGTGGCCGAGCGGCGCGGGGTCGCGGTGGACGCCGTTGCGGAGATGGCGGCGTTGGTGGCCGGTGGGTGTGATCTGCCCGCGCTGGAGAGGCTGGCGCGTTCCGCGGGCGCCGTCCCAGGGGGCTCCGCCCCCTGGACCCCCGACTTCTCGCCCACCCACGACCACCCGTCTCAGCGAACTGGAAGGCCAAGGCCCAAAATCGCCGTCGCCGGTGGCCCCGCCTTCACCTTCTCCTACGCCGAGCACACCGAACTCCTCACCGCCGCCGGCGCCGACGTCGTCACCTTCGATCCGCTTCGTGACGAGGAACTGCCCGACGGCACCGCCGGGCTGGTCATCGGCGGCGGGTTCCCCGAGGTGTACACCGCCGAGCTGTCGGCCAACAAGCCGCTCCGGGCCGCCGTGTCCGAACTCGCGGAGCGTGGCGCGCCGATCGCCGCCGAGTGTGCCGGACTCCTCTACCTGTGCCGGGAGTTGGACGGCAGTCCCATGTGCGGCGTGCTGGACGCCACCGCGCGGATGGCGGAGCGGCTCACGCTCGGGTACCGGGATGCCGTGGCCGTCGGGGACAGTGTGCTGGCCGGTGCCGGGACGCGGATGCGGGGGCACGAGTTCCACCGCACCGTGGTGGAGCCGGGGGCCGGTGCCGTGCCCGCCTGGGGGTTTTGGGGCCGGGAGCGGCGGGTCGAGGGTTTTGTACAGCGGGGCGTGCACGCGAGTTATCTGCACACGCACTGGGCGTCCGAGCCCGGTGTCGCCCATCGGTTCGTGGAGAGGTGCCGGACGTCATGAGCAGCAGGCTGATCGGTGTCGGGGTCGGCCCCGGGGACCCGGAGCTGGTGACCGTGAAGGGGGTCAACGCGCTGCGGGCGGCCGAGGTGGTCGTCGTCCCCGTGATGGACAGCGGTGAGCGCGGGCGGGCCGAGGCGACCGTGGCGCACTACGTGTCCGGGGAGAAGATCGTCCGCGTGGTGTTCGCGCTGAACGAGCGGTCCGACCGGGCGCGCCGGGAGGCCGCCTGGGACGCGGCGGGCGCGCGGGTCGCGGAGCTGCTGGGGCGGCACGGCTCGGTCGCGTTCGCCACCATCGGGGACCCGAACGTGTACTCGACGTTCACGTATCTCGCGCAGACCATCGCCGGGCTGGTGCCCGGGGTGGTCGTGGAGACCGTGCCCGGGATCACCGCCATGCAGGATCTCGCGGCGCGCTCCGGTGCCGTGCTGACCGAGGGCACCGAGCCGCTGACGCTGGTGCCGGTGACGGCGGGCGCGGCGGTGCTGGAGGAGGCGCTGGCCGGTCCGGGGACGGTCGTGGCGTACAAGTTCGGGCGGCAGGCCGCCGAGGTCGCCGGGGCGCTGGCGCGGGCCGGGCGGCTGGACGACGCGGTGTGGGGCTCGGCGCTGGGGCTGCCGGAGGAGTCGGTGCGGCGCGCGGCGGAGCTGGACGGCTCGCCGCTGCCGTACCTGTCGACGCTGATCGCGCCGCCGCGGCGGGACGGCGGGCGGGGCGGGAAACTGTGACCGGTGCCCGGCGGCCGGCACGGTCAGCCGGAGATGCCGACCACCAGCCAGATGAACGCGGCCCCGGCCACCGTGCACAGCAGGGTGGAGCGGGCGGGGTGCTCGTGATGGGCCTCGGGCAGGATCTCGGCGGCGGCGAGGTAGAGCAGGACGCCGCCGAAGAGGCCGAGATAGCCGCCGAGCACCGGTTCGGGGATGTGGAAGAAGACGGTCGACAGCGCGCCCACCAGGGGGGCGCAGGCGTCCGCGACCAGCATCCCGATGGCGCGCCGGCGGGCGTTGCCGTACAGGCTGGTGATGGTGAAGGTGTTGAAGCCGTCCGCGAAGTCGTGGGCGATCACGGCGAGCGCGACGGCCGTGCCCATGCCGCTGCCGACCTGGAAGGCGGCGCCGATGGCGACGCCGTCCATGGCGCTGTGGCCCACCATGGCGCCGGCCGCGGTGAGGCCCACCTCGGGCGCCCGGTGGTGATCGTGCTCGGCGCCGCCGTGGGCGGCCTGGCGCGCGGCGAGGGTGCGTTCCACGAGATGGGCGAGCAGAAATCCGGCCACGAACAGCAGCAGGGCCGCGGGGACGCCGAAGATCTCGCGGTCGGCGGCGCGCAGCGCCTCCGGCAGCAGGTCGAGGCCGACCACGCCCAGCATCAGACCGCCGGCGAGTCCCAGGACGAGATGCCGACGGTCGGTCACTCGCTGAGCCGTCCAGCCGCCGGCCAGCGTCATCAGGAACGCGCCGAGCGCGACGAAGACCGCCATAGGCACTTGCTATCCGATGAAGGCGCCTTCGCGCACATCGGGCACCTCACATACCGCCTCGCATCCTGACATTTCACCCCGCTACTGCCGTGTGCTTTCCGTACGAGAGGATTTTCCCGATGGCCGACGCCGTCCCGGACGCCCCTGCCGGCGCCACCACCGAGACCCCTGGCGAGGACGTCGCCGCCACCCCCCTGGGTGACGGTGGCGGAAAAGTGACCTTCGTCGGGGCGGGCCCCGGCGCCGCCGATCTGCTGACGTTCCGGGCCGCGCGGGCGATCGCCGAGGCGGACGTGGTGATCTGGGCGGCGAGCCTGGTGCAGGCGGAGGTGCTGGAGCACGCGCGCGCGGACGCGGAGGTGCTGGACTCGGCGGCCATGTCCCTGGAGCAGGTCGTCGCGGTCTACACGCGGGCGCGCGCCGAGGGCCTGAAGGTGGCGCGGATCCACTCCGGCGACCCGGCGCTGTGGGGCGGTACCCAGGAGCAGCTGGACCGGTGCGCGGAGCTGGGCATCGCCACCGAGGTGGTGCCCGGGGTGTCGTCGTTCTCCGCGGTGGCCGCCCTCGCGCAGCGGGAGCTGACGATCCCCGAGGTCGCGCAGTCCGTCGTGCTCACCCGGCTCGGCGGCGGCAAGACGCCGATGCCGCCCGGCGAGGAGGTGCGCGAGTTCGCCCGGCACGGCACCACGATGGCGCTCTTCCTGTCGGCGGCGCGCAGCGGTCAGCTGGTGCGGGAGCTGCTGGAGGGCGGCTATCCGACGTCCACTCCGGTGATCGTCGCCTACCAGGCGACCTGGCCGGAGGAGCTGATCGTGCGGTGCACGATCGGCACCCTGGAGGAGACGGTCAAGGAGCACAGGCTCTGGAAGCACACGCTGTTCCTGGTCGGGCCCGCGCTGGCCGCGCGGGGCACCCGCTCGCACCTCTACCACCCCGGGCACTTCCACGGCTACCGCAAGGCCGAGCCCGGTGCGCGGCGGGCGCTGCGCGAGCGAGGGGCGGGCGGATGATCACGGTCGTCGGCACGGGGACGGGGGCACCGCTTCCCGAGGACGTCGCGTCGGGCGCCGCGCTCGTCGTCGGCGGGCGGCGGCATCTGGACGCGGTGCGGCTGCCCGCCGGGGCCGAGCGGATCGTGCTCGGGCCGCTGGCGCCCGCGCTGGACGCCATCGCCGGGTACGTCGGCAAGGAGCTGCCGGTGCTGGTGCTGGCCTCCGGGGACCCCGGTTTCTTCGGGATCGTCCGGGCGCTCGCCGAGCGCTTCGGCCCGGAGCGGCTGTCGGTGCGGCCGGGGGTCTCCTCGGTGGCCGCCGCGTTCGCCCGGCTCGGGCTGCCCTGGGACGACGCGCTCGTGGTCAGCGCGCACGGCAGGGATCTGCGCACCGCCGTGAACGTCTGCCGCGCGCGTCCGAAGGTCGCCGTCCTCACCGGCCCGGGCGCGGGCCCGGCCGAACTGGGCGCCGCGCTCACCGGCCACGACCGGACCCTCGTGGTGGCCACCGCGCTGGGCGACCCGCAGCGGGAACGGGTGGAGCGGGTCACGCCCGCGCAGGCGGCGGCGCGGGACTGGGGTACGGCGGTGAGCGTGGTGCTGTGCCTGGCGGAGCCCCCGGCACCGGGCCCCCCGCGCACCGTCGCCGGGGTGCCCGCCGCTCCGGCCCGCTGGGCCCTGGAGGAAGCCGCGTTCGCCCACCGCGACTCGATGATCACCAAGTTCGAGGTGCGCGCGCTCGCGCTGGCCCGGCTCGGGCCGCGGCTCGGGGACCTGGTGTGGGACGTCGGCGCGGGGTCCGGGTCGGTCGCGGTGGAGTGCGCGCGGCTCGGCGCGGCCGTCGTCGCGGTCGAGAAGGCCGCGGACGGGGTGGACCGGATCCGGGAGAACGCCCGCGCCCACGGCGTCGAGGTGGAGGCCGTGCACGGCACCGCGCCCGACGCGCTGGCCGCGCTGGCGGACGATCCGGACGCCGTCTTCATCGGCGGCGGGGGGCGCGAGCTGCCCGCCGTGATCCGGGCGTGCGCGCTGCGTGCGCGCCGGACCGTGGTGGTGGCGATGGCCGCCCTGGACCGGGTGCCCGCGGCCCGCGAGGCGCTGACCGGCGCCGGGTTCGACTGCGAGGGCGTGCTGCTGCACTCCTCGCGGCTCGCCCCGCTGCCGGGTGAGGTGACCCGGCTCGCGGCCACCAACCCGGTGTTTCTGCTCTGGGGCGTCAGAACCCCCGTTCCCATCGAAGGAGTTGACCAGTGATCGGCCTGATTTCCGCCACCGCGGCGGGGGCGGCGGCACGCGACCGGCTGGCCGCGGCCTGGCCGGACCGCACCCGGGTGTACGAGGGCCCGGTCGGGGAGGCGGTACGGTCCGCGTTCGCCGAGTGCGAGCAGCTGGTGTGCTTCCTGGCGACGGGCGCGACGGTACGGCTGCTCGCGCCGCTGCTCGCCGGCAAGGCGGCCGACCCCGGCGTGGTCTGTGTGGACGAGGGCGGCCGGTTCGCGGTGTCGCTGCTCGGCGGCCATGGCGGCGGCGCCAATGAACTCGCGCGGGAAGTGGGCGATTTGCTCGGTGCCGAGCCGGTGGTGACGACCGCCACGGACGCCGTGGGACTGGCCGGTCTGGACACGCTCGGCCTGCCCTGCGAGGGCGCGGTCGCCGCCGTGTCCCGGGCCCTGCTGGACGGCGAACCGGTCGCGCTCGCCGCCGAGTCGGCGTGGCCGCTGCCGCCGCTGCCGGTGTCGCCGCAGGGGTCGTACACGATCCGGCTCACCGACCGGGACGTCGAACCCGGCGAGCGCGAGGTGCTGTTGCGGCCGCCGTCCCTCGTCGTCGGGGTCGGCGCCTCCAGGGGCGCCCCGGTGGCGGAGGTGCTCGGGCTGATCGAGGGCGCGCTGCGGGAGGCGGGGCTGTCCCCGAGGTCCGTCGCCGAACTCGCCACCGTGGACGCCAAGTCGCAGGAGCCGGGCATCCTGGGCGCCGCCGAGCGGCTGGGCGTGCCCGTGGTGACGTACTCCGCCGAGGAGCTGGCCGCCGTCGAGGTGCCCAACCCCTCCGCCGCCCCGCTCGCGGCCGTCGGCACCCCGTCGGTCGCCGAGGCGGCCGCGCTGCTCGGCGGCGGCGAACTCCTCGTCCCCAAGCGGAAGTCGGACGCCGTCCCGGCGATGGCGACCTGCGCCGTGGTGCGCAGGCCCGGGCGTGGGCGGCTCGCGGTGGTCGGGCTCGGGCCCGGCGCCCGGGATCTGCTCACCCCGCGCGCGGCGGCAGAGCTGCGCCGGGCCTCGGTGCTGGTCGGGCTCGACCAGTACGTGGACCAGATCCGCGATCTGCTGCGGCCCGGCACCCGGGTGCTGGAGTCCGGGCTCGGCGCCGAGGAGGAGCGGGCCCGCACCGCCGTGGCGGAGGCCCGGCGCGGGCACGCGGTGGCGCTGATCGGCAGCGGGGACGCGGGCGTGTACGCCATGGCCTCGCCCGCGCTCGCCGAGGCGTCCGACGACATCGAGGTGATCGGGGTGCCCGGGGTGACGGCCGCGCTGGCCGCCGCCGCGATCCTCGGCGCCCCGCTGGGCCACGACCATGTCTCCATCAGCCTCTCCGACCTGCACACGCCGTGGGAGGTCATCGAGCGGCGGGTGCGGGCGGCGGCCGAGGCGGACCTCGTGGTCACTTTCTACAACCCCCGGTCCCGGGGCCGCGACTGGCAGCTGCCCAAGGCGCTCGGCATCCTCGCCGAGCACCGCGCGCCGACGACGCCCGTGGGTGTCGTGCGCAACGCCTCGCGGCCGGACGGGTCGAGCCGGGTCACCACGCTCGCGGCGCTCGACCCGGCGAGCGTCGACATGATGACGGTCGTCACCGTGGGCAACACCGCGACCCGGACCGTCGCCGGGCGCATGGTGACCCCGCGCGGCTACCGCTGGCAGAGCGGACGCCCGCAGGAGACGGAGGAGGCCCGGTGAACCGGATCGTGCACCCCATCGAGCAGGAGTCCTTCCGGCGGCTGCGCGCCCGCCTGGACACCTCGCACCTCCCGCCGCTGACCCGGGCGGTGGTGGAGCGGGTCATCCACTCCGCCGCCGACCTGGAGTACGCGAGCGATCTCGTGCTGGCGGAGGCGGACCTGGGGCCGGCGCATGCCGCGCTGCACGCCGGGGCGCCGGTCGTGGTGGACGTGGAGATGGTCGCCGCCGGCATCACCCGGCGCGCGACCGTGTGCCGGCTCAAGGACGCCAGGTCCGGCCCCGGACTGACCCGTTCGGCGCATGCGATCCGGCTCGCCTACGAGGAGGTCGGGCCCGGCGCCCTGTGGGTGATCGGCTGTGCGCCGACCGCCCTGGAGGAGCTGCTGACCCTGGACGCCGACCCGGCGCTCGTCATCGGCCTGCCCGTCGGCTTCGTCGGCGCGGCCGAGTCCAAGGCCGCGCTGCGCGAGAGCGGGCTGCCCGCCGTGAGCAACGTGTCCGAGAAGGGCGGCTCGGCGGTCGCGGCCGCCGCCCTCAACGCCCTGCTGTACCAACCGATTTCCCCCGAGGAGACCCTGTGACCACCCCGCCCGCCCTGCTGATCGCCGGCCATGGCACCCGTGACGACGCCGGAGCCGAGGCGTTCCGTGCCTTCGTACGGGAGCTGGGGCGCCGCCGTCCCGACCTGCCCGTCGCGGGCGGCTTCATCGAGCTGTCCCCGCCGCCGCTCGGCGACGCGGTGGCCGAGCTGGTGGAGCGGGGCGTACGCCGGTTCGCGGCCGTGCCGCTGATGCTGGTGTCCGCCGGGCACGCCAAGGGCGACATCCCGGCCGCGCTGGCCCGTGAGAAGGAACGGCACCCGGGCATCTCGTACACCTACGGCCGCCCGCTGGGCCCGCACCCGGCGCTGCTGAACGTGCTGGAGCGGCGCCTGGACGAGGCGATCGGGGACCAGGACCGCGCGGAGGTGACCGTACTGCTGGTCGGCCGCGGCTCCACCGACCCGGACGCCAACGCGGAGGTGTTCAAGGCGGCCCGGCTGCTGTGGGAGGGCCGGGGGTACGCCGGCGTGGAGACGGCGTTCGTGTCCCTCGCCGCGCCGGACGTGCCGAGCGGTCTGGACCGCTGTGTGGCGCTGGGGGCGCGGAAGATCGTCGTGCTCCCCTACTTCCTGTTCACCGGGATCCTCCCGGACCGGGTGCGGCGGCAGACCGAGGAGTGGGCGGCCGCGCACCCGGAGACCCCGGTGTCCTCGGCCGATGTCATCGGTCCCGAGCCGGAGTTGCTCGACCTGGTGCTCGAACGGTACGAGGAGGCCGTCAAGGGCGACCTGCGCATGAACTGCGACTCGTGCGTGTACCGGATCGCGCTGCCGGGCTTCGAGGACAAGGTGGGCCTGCCGCAGCAGCCGCACTTCCACCCGGACGACGACGGCCACGACCACGGGCACGGCCATCACCACCACGGCGGGCACACGCACAGCCATGCCCACTGAGGACTCCCCCGGGCCGGACCTGCGCCACCACGGGGACGCCGAGGTACGGGACGACGGCGCGGCGCTGGTCGATCTCGCCGTCAACGTACGGTCGGACACGCCCCCGCCCTGGCTGCGGGAACGGATCGCCGCCTCCCTGACCTCCCTCGCGGCCTACCCGGACGGGCGGGCCGCGCGGGCGGCGGTGGCGGCGCGGCACGGGCTGCCGGTGTCGCGGGTGCTGCTGACGGCGGGCGCGGCGGAGGCGTTCGTGCTGCTCGCCCGCGCCCTCGAGGTCCGCCGACCGGTCGTCGTGCACCCGCAGTTCACCGAGCCGGAGGCGGCGCTGCGGGACGCCGGGCACACGGTGGAGCGGGTGCTGCTGCGGCCCGAGGACGGCTTCCGGCTGGATGCCGCGCTGGTGCCGGAGCGGGCGGATCTGGTGGTGATCGGCAATCCGACCAACCCGACGTCGGTCCTGCATCCGGCCTCGGTGATCGCCGGGCTCGCCCGGCCCGGGCGGGTGCTGGTGGTCGACGAGGCGTTCATGGACGCGGTGCCGGGCGAGCGGGAGGCGCTGGCCGGGCGGACGGACGTCCCCGGACTCGTGGTGCTGCGCAGCCTCACCAAGACCTGGGGGCTCGCGGGTCTGCGCATCGGCTACGCGCTGGCCGAGCCCGGGATCGTCGCCGAGCTGGAGCGGGCCCAGCCGCTGTGGCCGGTGTCCACACCGGCGCTGGCCGCCGCCGAGGCGTGCGTGTCGGCCCGCGCCCTGGCGGAGGCGGGCCACGCGGCCCATCGCATCGCGAGCGACCGGGCGCACCTGGTCGCGGGCCTGTCCGCGTTCGCCTCCCGCGGGGTGCGGGTCGCGGGACCGGCCGAGGGGTCCTTCGTGCTGGTGGGCGTCCCGGAGGCGGCGGCCGTACGACGCCGGCTGCGGGACCTCGGCTACGCCGTGCGCCGCGGGGACACGTTCCCCGGCCTCGGCGCCGGCTGGATACGCCTCGCCGTCCGCGACCGGCCCACGACGGACGCCTTCCTGACGGCGCTGGCAGCCGCCCTCGGCTGACGGAAACCCCCGCCCCTGTCGACCACCCTCGGCCAACGGGAACCACCCCCTCGATCCTGCCGACGCCCCCGGCCGACAGACCCCCCTCAGCCCGGCGACCGCCCCCCGGCCGGCGGAAGCCGCCCCCCTCGGGGCCCCGACGACTGCTTGCGGCTGTTGGGAGCCGCCGTCCTCGATCCTGCCGACGGCCCCCGGTCGACAGGCCCCCGGCCGCCAGATCCCCCTCAGCCCCGACGACCACCCCGGGCTGATGGGAGCCATCCCCTCGGTCCACGCAGGCCCCGGCACGGCTCGGGACCGGTGAGGTCCCCCCGGCCTCCCCGGTCCCGCCCCGTCGCTCCCCCTGCCGTCAGCTCCTGCGGCGGCGCGCCATCAGTACCGCGCCGCCGCCCGCCGCCAGCAGCGCCACCGCGCCGCCCGCGATGTACGGCGTCGCCGGGTTGCCTCCCGTCTCCGCGAGGTTGGTGTCCGAGGCGCCGCCCTGCGGTTTCACGTCGGAGACCGGCGCGGCGTCGGACTTGGTGCCGGAGCCCGGGTCGTGACTCTGCGTCGGGGGCTTCGAGGGCGGCGCCATCGGGGACTCGCAGGTGGCCTTGGCCAGCGTGACCGTGCCCTCGACGTCCGCCACGTTCAGCTTCAACGGGTTGACGGAGACCTTCAGTTGGAGCGCGGTCGCGGTCGCCGTGCGCGAGGTGGTACTGCGCTGCGCGAGATCGAGGCGGACCTCGCCGACGCCGGGCACCTTGACCTCGACCGGCCCCCCGGCGGTGAGCGTGACCCGGCGGCCGAGGACGGTGACCGTGCCGACGATCTTCGTGTCGGCGGCCGGGGGCTTGCCCACCTCGCAGGTGGCCCGCGCGGTGACGGTGTCCACCTCGATCAGGGACAGCAGGGGCAGGCCGGGGACGTGCAGCCTGGCGTGCACGAGGCGGACGGAGCCCTCGGCGCGCCGGCCGGTGACGGTGGCCCGGGACTGGGCCACGTCCGCGCTGAGCACGGTGAACGGGTTGCCGCCGGACACCCCGTCGAGCCGGGCGGACAGGGCGGTCCGGTCGGCGCTCCGGGGTGCCGTGACCTCGTTGAGGGAGACGGCGAGCGGGACGTCGACGGACTTGTCGAGCAGGGACACGTCGAGCCCGGTGTGCAGGACGACGGCGGTGGCGCGGCCGGGATTCTCGGACGCGTGCGCCGCGCCCGCGCCGAGGACGGCGGGCGCGGTGGCCAGTGCGGTGACGGTCGCCGCAGCGGCCAGACGGCGCACGGGCATACGGAAGTTGGTGCTGTTCAAGGCGGTGGGACCCCCCACTTGAAATGCTTGGGACCCGTCAACCTTGTCGCCAGTGTGGGTGAACGGTCAGCAAACCTGGGTCACTTCACTCCAACGTGGAAATTCCGCACGCCTTTTCGAATCACCGTGCACACGCGTTCCCTCACCTGTCCGCGGGCCCTACTCCACCACCGCCCCGTTCAGCACCACCCGGCGCGGTGCCGCCAGCACCCCCACACCGGCCCGGGGGTCCTCGTCGTACACCACGAGGTCCGCGGGCGCCCCCTCCTCCAGGCCGGGCCGCCCGAGCCACGCGCGCGCGGACCAGCTGGTCGCCCCGAGCGCCTCGATCGGCGGGATGCCCGCGGTGACCAGCTCGGCGACCTCCGCCGCGACCAGCCCGTGCGGCAAGGAGCCGCCGGCGTCGGTGCCGACGAACACCGGGATCCCGGCGTCGTACGCGGAGCGCACCGTGTCGTAGCGGCGCTCGTGCAGCCGGCGCATATGGGCCGACCAGTCCGGGAACTTGCTCTCGCCGCCCGCCGCGAGCCGCGGGAAGGTGGCGATGTTGACGAGGGTGGGGACGATGGCGACGCCCCGCTCGGCGAACAGCGGGATCAGGTCCTCGGTGAGGCCGGTGGCGTGTTCGATGCAGTCGATGCCCGACTCGACCAGGTCGCGCAGGGAGTTCTCGGCGAAGCAGTGCGCGGTGACCCGGGCGCCCAGCCGGTGGGCCTCGGCGATCGCGGCCCCGACCGCCTCCCGGGGCCAGCAGGGGGAGAGATCGCCGAGGTCACGGTCGATCCAGTCGCCGACCAGCTTGACCCAGCCGTCGCCGCGCCGGGCCTCCTGGGCGACATAGGCGACGAGGTCGTCCGGCTCGATCTCCCAGGCGTAGTTGCGGATGTAGCGGCGGGTGCGCGCGATGTGCCGCCCGGCCCGGATGATCTTCGGCAGATCGGCCCGGTCGTCGATCCAGCGGGTGTCGGAGGGCGAGCCCGCGTCCCGCATCAGCAGGGTGCCCGCCTCCCGGTCGGTCAGTGCCTGCTTCTCGGCGGTCTCCGCGTCGACCGGTCCGTGCGCGTCGAGACCCACATGGCAGTGGGCGTCGACCAGGCCGGGCAGCGCCCACCCCGTCACGGTCCGGACGTCCCGGGCCCCGGTGGGGCGGTCGTACGACACCCGGCCGCCGACCACCCACAGTTCGTCGCGTACGTCCTGCGGTCCGACGAGGACCCTGCCCTTGACATGCAGCACCGGCTGATCGCTCATACCGGCACCTTAGAGGGCTAGCCGAGCCCGGTTCCTCCCTGGTCCGCGACCCCCTCCTCCACCTCGGCCATCGCCGGGTCGAGGAGGCGGGAGAGGAAGTGGCGGGTGCGCTCGTGCCGGGGAGCGCCGATGACCTGTTCGGGGCGGCCCTCCTCCACGATCACGCCGCCGTCCATGAAGACGACCCGGTCGGCGACCTCGCGCGCGAAGCTCATCTCGTGGGTGACGACCATCATCGTCATGCCCTCCCGCGCGAGGCCCCGCATCACCGCGAGGACGTCGCCGACCAGCTCGGGGTCGAGCGCCGAGGTCGGCTCGTCGAAGAGCATCACCTCGGGGCCCATGGCGAGCGCGCGGGCGATGGCCACCCGCTGCTGCTGGCCGCCGGAGAGGGCGGAGGGGTAAGCGCCGGCCTTCTCCGCGAGGCCCACCCGGGCCAGATTCTCGGCGGCGACGCGCTCGGCCGCCGCCCTGTCCCGCTTCAGTACCCGGCGCTGCGGCAGCGTGAGGTTCTCGGTGACGCTGAGGTGCGGGAAGAGGTTGAACTGCTGGAAGACCATGCCGATCCGGCGGCGGACGGCGTCGATGTCGACGTCCGGGTCGGTGACCTCGGTACCGCCGACGAAGACCCGCCCCTCGGTGGGCTCCTCCAGCAGGTTCACACAGCGCAGCAGCGTGGACTTGCCGGAGCCGGACGGGCCGATGACGCAGACGACCTCGCCCTGGGCGATCTCCAGGTCGATGCCGCGCAGCACCTGGTTGTCGCCGAAGGACTTGTGCAGACCCTGGACGCGGATCTCGGGGGTGGTCACCTGATCTCCCTGAGGGCCTTGGTTTCCATACGGCGGACGACGAGGCTGAGCGGGATGGTGATCAGCAGATAGCACAGGCCCGCGACCAGGATCGGCGTGGAGTTGGCGGTCTGGCTGGCCAGGTCGTTGCCGAACTTGGACAGTTCGCGCTGTTCCAGGGTGACGCCGAGGAACAGCACCAGCGAGGAGTCCTTGAAGAGCAGGACGAGTTCGTTGGTCAGCGGCGGCAGGATGATGCGGAAGGCCTGCGGCAGGATGATCGAGACCATGGCCCGCGCGGGCGAGAAGCCGAGCGAACGGGCCGCCTCCATCTGCCCCTTGGGCACCGCCTGGATCCCGGCGCGGATGGTCTCGGCCATGTAGGCGGCGGAGACCAGGCCGAGCGCCACGGCGACCTTGCCGTAGGTGCCGCCCGGGTACTGGACGGTCGGGAAGGCCAGCGGCACGCCGACGCCGACGAAGATGAAGATCAGCAGCGCGGGCAGGCCGCGGAAGATCTCGATGTAGATGCCGGCGAGCCAGCGGTAGGGGCCCACGGAGGACAGCCGCATCAGGGCGATGACCATGCCGAGGGCCAGGCCGACGACGAACCCGGACAGCGTGTACAGCACGGTGTTCTTCAGGGCGACCGTGATCAGCTCGGGGAACAGTTGCTTGGCGATGCCGGGCTGCGCGAACTGGTTCTGGAGCCGCCCCCAGTCCGCGGTGAGCGCGAAGGCGAGCACCGCGGCGGCGAGGACGGCGTACTGGGCGCCGCGCGAGAGCCTGCGCTTCTGCGTGCGCGTCAGCCCCGTGCGCTTCGGCTGGATGCCGGTGTCCGTGTCGGCCATGGGGTCAGGAACCGGCCGGGGAGGCGACGGAGGGGTCGTACGGGCCGATCCACTTCTCGTAGATCTTCTTGTAGGTGCCGTCGGCCTTGGCGTCCTTGAGGGCCTTGTCGATGGCCTTCAGCAGCGGCTTGTTGCCTTTCTTGACCGTGAAGCCGTACTGCTCGCCGGTCTTCAGGTTGTCGACCACCTTGAACTTGTCCGCGTTGGCCTTGTCCTTCAGCCAGCCCTGGACCACCGGGTAGTCGATGACGACGGCCTGGACCTGGCCGGTGCGCAGGCCGTTGAGGACGGCGTCGGAGGAGGCGAAGGAGACCGGGTCGAGGCCCTTCTTCTTGGCGAAGTCCTCACCGGTGGTCTGCGCCTGGGCGCCGAGCTTCTTGCCCT
Organism: Streptomyces sp. WP-1; assembly: GCF_030450125.1. Classification (NCBI taxonomy): domain Bacteria; kingdom Bacillati; phylum Actinomycetota; class Actinomycetes; order Kitasatosporales; family Streptomycetaceae; genus Streptomyces; species Streptomyces sp. WP-1. The sequence continues at coordinate 6,064,111 of NZ_CP123923.1, read as the reverse complement.
TGGCGCCGTCGAGCGAGGTGATCCCGCTGTTCTTGGCGACCAGCACCGCCTGGGTGGCCTCGAAGTACGGGTCGGAGAAGTCGACGTTCTTCGCCCGCTCGGGGGTGATCGTCATACCGGCGGCGGCCAGGTCGCACTGGCCGGAGTTCAGGAAGGCGCCGGTCTTGAAGTTCTCGAACGGCGTGTCCACGATCTGCTGCTTGACGCCGAGGTCCTTGGCGACCAGGTCGATCAGGGAGACGTCGAAGCCCTGCACCTTGCCGTCGACCACCGACTGGAACGGCGGGTAGGGCAGGTGGGTGCAGGTGGTGAGCTGCCCGGCCTTGGCGAGGTGGACACCGCCGGCCACGCTCTTGCCGCCCCCCGAGTCACTGGAGGAGCAGCCCGCCACGACGAGCACGAGGCCCGCGGTCGCGGTGGTGGCGGCCAGCAGGCGGGTCCGGCGTCCGAAGGGCGTTTTCATGGGGGGAGTCTCCTGAGGAGGGAACAATAGGTTCCGATTATAAGGAAATGTTTGGGTATCTCAAACCAAACCCATGGCCTTGGAGGGCCTGGACCTAAGATCGGGGGGAGCAGACCGCTGTGGCCCCTGCGAACCTCCCGACGAAGAGAGAGCACCGCCGTGACGCACCCCCTCCTCGACCTGCCCCCGCTGACCGCGCGGCGCTTCGCCGCGATCGAGGACCGGGTGGCCCGGCTGCTGGACACCCGGCAGGACGTACTGATCACCCAGGGCGAGGCGCTGCTGCCGCTGGAGGGCGCGATCCGCGCCGCCGCCGGTCCCGGCACGGTGGCGCTGAACGTGATCACCGGCCCCTACGGGCGGACCTTCGGTGACTGGCTGCGGGACGCCGGCGCGACCGTGTACGACATCGCGGTCCCCTTCCACACGGCGGTGCGGGCGGAGCAGATCCGTGCCGCGTTCGCCGAGCACCCGGAGATCGACTTCGTCTCGCTGGTGCACGCGGAGGCGGCGACCGGCAACACCAACCCGGTCGCGGAGATCGGCGAGGCGGTACGGGAGCAGGGCGCCCTCTTCTATCTGGACGCGGTCGCCTCGGTGGGCGCCGAGCCGGTGCTGCCGGACGCGTGGGGCGTGGACCTGTGCGTGATCGGCGCGCAGAAGGCGATGGGCGGCCCGGCGGGCGTCTCGGCGATCTCGGTGAGCGAGCGGGCCTGGGCCCGGATGGCGGCGAACCCGAACGCGCCGCGCCACTCCTACCTCTCCCTGCTGGACTGGAAGGAGCGCTGGCTGGACGCCGGCCGCACGGCCCTGCCGCACGCCCCGGCCCAGCTGGAGATGCTGGCGCTGGACGCCTGCCTGGAGCGGATCGAGGCGGACGGCCCGGAGACGGTGATGGCCCGCCACCGGCGCGCGGCCGCGGCCACCCGGGCGGGCGCGCTGGCCCTCGGCGGCGGCCTGGAGCCGTACGTCCACGACGCCGGGGACGCCGCCCCGGTCGCCACGACCCTGCGCGTCCCCTCCTCGCTCGCGGCCTCCGATCTGGTCGCCGCCGCGCTGGCCGCCGACCCCGCCCTCCCGCTGGCCGCGGGCGGCGGCGCCCTGGCCAAGGAGATGATCCGGGTCAACCACTACGGCCCCGACGCCACCGGGTCCGCCGTCCAGGCATCCCTGGCCGCCCTGGGCACGGCCCTCGCCGCGCGGGGCGCGACGGTGGACCCGGCGGCCGCCCGGCAGGCCGTGGAGCGGGCCTGGCGGTAACCGCGAGGAATTCCCGGGCAGCACGACGGCCCGCGCCCCGAGGCGCGGGCCGTCGCCATGCGCGCGGGTATTCCCGGTGAATGAATCGACGACGCTAAATCTCGAATTCAATTCGGCTTCACAATTCCCGCTAATTTCCCGGACGGCAGCTTCCCATACTCTTCTGCCCGCTTTTTGCACGGCTAAACGGGCCAGTTTTCCGGGAGATTTCCGACGGTTTCAGGGGTGTGACACACCCCACAAAATTTAGGTTTTGCCCCACTTTGCCATAGGTCAAAGCGGTCATTTCACTCCGCCTGTCGAGCGGTGCCGCATCTGCGGTGATGCATTTTTAAATTTGCCTCGCTAAATTCGTGCCGCATGACCGCCGCATCCGCAGACCTGCTCATAGACCGACCGGAAACGGCCGACGGCGCCGCGCTCTGGCGCCTCGCCAAGGACTCGAAAACGCTCGATCTCAACTCGTCCTACAGCTATCTGCTGTGGTGCCGGGACTTCGCCGGCACCTCGGCGGTGGCGCGTGATGCGGACGGCACACCCGTCGGATTCATCACCGGGTACGTGCGGCCCGACCGTCCGGACACCCTGCTCGTCTGGCAGGTCGCCGTGGACTCCGCCCAGCGCGGCCGCGGCATCGCCGCCGCGCTGCTGGACGGGCTGACCGCGCGGCTCGCCGCCGAGCGCGGCGTCACCCGCCTGGAGACCACCATCGCGCCCGGCAACACCGCCTCCGAGCGGCTGTTCACCTCGTTCGCCGAGCGGCACGGCGCGCACCTCACCCGCGAGGTGCTGTTCCCCGCCGAGCTGTTCCCGGACGGCCCGCACGACTCCGAAGTCCTCTACCGCATCGGCCCGTCGACCGATTCCCACGCCCTCTGAGGAGCGAATCACCGTGACCATCACCCAGCCCGACCTCAGTGTCTTCGAGACCCTCGAGTCCGAGGTGCGCAGCTACTGCCGCGGCTGGCCCACCGTGTTCGACCGCGCGCAGGGCAGCCGGATGTACGACGAGGACGGCCATGCGTACCTCGACTTCTTCGCCGGTGCCGGATCACTCAACTACGGCCACAACAACCCGGTGCTCAAACGGGCGCTGATCGACTATCTGTCCCGGGACGGGGTCACCCACGGCCTGGACATGTCGACCACGGCCAAGCGCCGCTTCCTGGAGACCTTCCAGAACCTGGTGCTGCGCCCGCGCGACCTGCCGTACAAGGTCATGTTCCCGGGCCCGACCGGCACCAACGCCGTGGAGTCGGCGCTGAAGCTGGCCCGCAAGGTGAAGGGCCGCGAGGCCATCGTGTCCTTCACCAACGCCTTCCACGGCATGTCCCTGGGCTCGCTCGCGGTGACCGGCAACGCCTTCAAGCGGGCCGGCGCCGGCGTCCCGCTGGTGCACGGCACCCCGATGCCGTTCGACAACTACTTCGACGGCACCGTCCCGGACTTCCTGTGGTTCGAGCGGCTCCTGGAGGACCAGGGCTCCGGTCTGAACAAGCCCGCCGCGGTGATCGTGGAGACCGTGCAGGGCGAGGGCGGCATCAATGTGGCCCGCCCCGAGTGGCTGCGCGCCCTCAAGGAGCTGTGCGAGCGGCAGGACATGCTGCTGATCGTCGACGACATCCAGATGGGCTGCGGCCGTACCGGCGCCTTCTTCTCCTTCGAGGAGGCCGGGATCACCCCCGACATCGTCACGGTGTCGAAGTCCATCAGCGGCTACGGCCTGCCGATGTCGCTGTGCCTGTTCCGGCCCGAGCTGGACGTCTGGGAGCCGGGCGAGCACAACGGCACCTTCCGCGGCAACAACCCCGCGTTCGTCACCGCCGCCGCCGCGCTGGAGGCGTACTGGACCGACGGCTCGGCCATGGAGAAGCAGACCCGCACCCGCGGCGAGCAGGTCGAGCAGGCGCTGATCTCCATCACCGAGGAGAACCTCGCCGACGTCAAGGAGTACCGCGGCCGCGGTCTGGTGTGGGGCCTGGAGTTCCACGCCAAGGACCGTGCCGGGCGGATCGCGCGGCGGGCCTTCGAACTGGGCCTGCTCATCGAGACCTCGGGCCCGGAGAGCGAGGTCGTCAAGCTGCTGCCGGCCCTGACCATCACCCCCGACGAGCTGGACGAGGGCCTGAGCATCCTCGCCCGCGCCGTCCGGGAAACCGCCTGAACCACCTGAACCACACCGTCCGACCGCAACGTCCGACCAGGAGGAAGCACCACCGTGATCGTCCGATCGTTCAAGGACATCGAAGGCACCGACCGGCACGTCAAGTCGAAGTCGGGTACCTGGGAGAGCAAGCGCATCGTCCTGGCCAAGGAGCGGGTCGGCTTCTCGCTGCACGAGACCATCCTGTACGCGGGGACCGAGACCCAGATGTGGTACGCCAACCACATCGAGGCCGTCGTCTGCACCCAAGGCGAGGCCGAACTGACCGACCGCGAGACCGGGAAGACGTACACCATCACGCCCGGCACCATGTACCTCCTGAACGGGCACGAGCGGCACACGCTGCGTGTCAAGGAGGACTTCCACTGCATCTGCGTGTTCAACCCGCCCGTGACCGGACGGGAGGACCACGACGAGAACGGCGTCTACCCGCTGCTCACGGAGCCCGAGCCCGAGGAGGTGTGAGCGACCATGACCACCGCCACCGTGAAGGACCTGTACCCGACCCGCGGCGCCACCGAGGTGACCGTCCCACGCCAGGACCCGGTCCTGTGGGGCACTCCGGACACCCCCGGGCCGATCGCGGCGGCCGAGCTCCAGTCGTACGAGCGTGACGGCTTCCTCGCCGTCGACCAGCTGATCGGACCCGGCGAGGTCGAGGTCTACCGGCAGGAGCTGGACCGGCTGGTCAGCGACCCGGCGATCCGCTTCGACGAGCGCTCCATCGTGGAGCCGTCGTCGCAGGAGATCCGCTCGGTCTTCGAGGTGCACCGGATCAGCGAGGTGTTCGCCCGGCTGGTGCGGGACGAGCGCGTGGTCGGCCGGGCCCGCCAGATCCTCGGCTCGGACGTGTACGTCCACCAGTCGCGGATCAACGTCAAGCCGGGCTTCGGCGCGAGCGGCTTCTACTGGCACTCGGACTTCGAGACCTGGCACGCCGAGGACGGCCTGCCGAACATGCGCACGGTGTCCGTCTCGATCGCGCTGACCGAGAACCACGACACCAACGGCGGCCTGATGATCATGCCGGGCTCGCACCGGACGTTCCTCGGCTGCGCGGGCGAGACGCCCAAGGACAACTACAAGAAGTCGCTCCAGATGCAGGACGCGGGCACCCCCTCCGACGGGGCGCTGACGGAGCTGGCGGGCGAGTACGGCATCAAGCTGTTCACCGGCAAGCCGGGCTCGGCCACCTGGTTCGACTGCAACTGCATGCACGGCTCCGGGGACAACATCACCCCGTTCCCGCGCAGCAACGTCTTCATCGTGTTCAACAGCGTGGAGAACACGGCGGTGGAGCCGTTCGCCGCGCCGGTGCGCCGACCGGAGTTCATCGGCGCGCGCGACTTCACCCCGGTGAGGTAGGCGCCTTCTGACACCGGGCCGGGGCCTTTACGTGTGGGACGGGAGGCCCCGGCCCGGTCATGTCCCGGCGGGGTCAGCCGGCCAGCGCGTCGAGCAGCCGGTCCACGTCCGCCGCCGTGTTGTAGAGGTGGAAGGACGCGCGCAGACTGCCCGCCCGGTCGGCGACCTGGATGCCGGCCCGGCTCAACCCGGCCTGCCGCGCGCCGAGTCCGGGCACGGAGACGATCGCCGAGCCGGGCGCGGGCAGCGGTTCGTGCCCCAGCCGGGCGATCCCCTCGGTGAAGCGGCCGGCGAGCGCCAGGTCGTGCGCGTGCACGGCGGCCACGCCCAGCTCCTCGATCAGCGTGAGCGAGGCGTACACCCCGCTGTAGGTGAACAGGCCGGGGCTGACGTCGAACCGGCGGGCACAGCGGGCGAGTTCGGCGACCGGGCCATAGCAGCCGCCCCAGGGATCCTCGGCCGCGACCCAGCCCGCGAGCAGCGGGGTCAGCCCGCCGAGGTCCTCGGGGACGACGAGGAAGGCGGCGCCGTGCGGGCCGAGCAGCCACTTGAAGGTGGTGGCGACGGTGTAGTCGTAGCCGTCCGCGTCGATCGGCAGCCAGCCGGCGGCCTGGGAGAAGTCGACGTAGGTGCGCGCGCCGTGGGCGCGGGCCGCCGCGCGCAGGGCGGGCAGGTCGGCGAGACGGCCGTCGGCGGACTGCGCGGCGCTGACCGCGACCAGCGCGGTGCCGGGGCGCACGGACTCGGCGAGCCGCTCCAGCGGTACGGCGCGCACCTTGAGGTCGCCGCGCACATGGAAGGGGTTCACCACGGAGGTGAAGTCGTCCTCGACCGTGAGGACTTCGGCGCCCGCGGGCAGGGAGGCCGCGATCAGACCGGTCTGCGCGGCGACCGAGGGACCGGCCGCCACCCGGCTCACCGGGACCCCGGCCAGCCGGGCGAAGGCGGCGCGGGCCCGCTCGACGTCCTCGAACAGCGGGTCCAGCGGCCGGCCCGCGGCCCGGATCGCCATCGCCTCCTGGAGCGCGGTGAGAGTGCGGGCCGGGAGCAGGCCGCTGGTCGCGGTGTTCAGATAGGTGTTCTCCGGGCGGAACTCGGCGCGGACGAGGCTCTCGAAGTTCTCCATGAGCCCACTGTGCGGGTCGGTGAGGTCCCCGTCCATCGCGCGTCTCTCCGGGGATCCGCCAAGCGTTTCTCGGACGACCGCGCCGAGCCGGGGGTTCGCGCCCCGCGCGGTCAGTCGCGCGGCGGCACCGCGCAGCCGTCCGGGCCGCAGGCGTCGGCACCGCCCTGGTCGACCAGCGTCAGCGGGGCGCGCTCGCCCCAGGCCTGGCCGAGCGCCTGGGTGAAGACCTCGGCGGGCTGGGCGCCGGAGACGCCGTACTTGCGGTCGAGCACGAAGAAGGGGACGCCGTTCGCGCCCAGCTCGGCGGCCTCGCGCTCGTCCGCGCGCACCGCCTCGGCGTACGCCTCGGGGTCGGCGAGCACCGCGCGCACCTCGGCCGCGTCGAGCCCGGCGCCGGTGGCCAGCTCGACCAGCCGCTCGTCGCCCCCGGTGAAGACGGACCGCTCCTCGGCGAAGTTGGCCCGGTACAGGGCCTGGATCAGCTCGTCCTGCCGGCCGCGCTCCTTGGCCAGGTGCAGCAGGCGGTGCATGTCGAAGGTGTTGCCGTGGTCGCGGCCCCGGGTGCGGTAGTCCAGGCCCTCGGCGGCGGCCTGGGCGCCCAGGTTGTCCTCCCCGGCCTCGGCCTGCGCCTCGCTCATGCCGTACTTCCTGGTCAGCATGGTGAGCACGGACTCGACATCGCCCTTGGCGCGGCCGGGGTCCAGCTCGAAGGAGCGGTGCACCACCTCGACGTCCTCGCGGTGCGGGAAGGCGGCGAGCGCCTTCTCGAAGCGGGCCTTGCCCACATAGCACCAGGGGCAGGCGATGTCGCTCCAGATCTCGACGCGCATGTCTTCGGCTCTTTCCAGGTCGTACGGGGGCGGAGACGATCCCCGCCGAGTACGTGAACATTCAAATGACCCCGGTCATTCCCCCGGCGCTTCCGGCGGCACCGCGTACCGCAGGAACAGATGGTGGTCCCCCGGCGCGGGCGGGTTCTCCGGGTCCGGCACCCAGCCCTGCCGGGCGTAGAAGGCCTGGGCCCGCAGGTTGTCCACATGCACGTCGAGCACGGCCGTGCGCCGTCCCGCCGCCCGCCACTCCGCCGCGCAGGCCGCGTGCAGGGCCGTACCGATGCCGCCCCGCCAGCGGTCCGGGTCGACATGGAACTGGAACAGCTTGACGGTGTCCGGGCCGGCTCCGTCCGGCGTCCGGAAGGAGGCGACCCCGGCGAGCCGGCCCTCCCGGACGGCGCACAGCACCCGCCCGTCGGGCCGCTCGATGGACCCCCGCCACGCCTCGGTCCAGTCGAGCTGCGCCTGCGGGACACCGTCCGGGTAGTACGTCGAGCGCGCGCGCAGATGCAGTGCGGCGACGGCCCCGGCCTCGGCGGACAGCGCGGTGCGGATCTCCAGGGTGCTCGCGGGTTCACTGATCATGGGACGGAGGACGCCGTGTCCGGGCCGCCGGTTCCCGGTGTTCTCTGCACTGGACGCCGTCGAAGCGAAGGGGCCGAGGGCGATGACGGCAGGGGACGCGGGCGGCGCGCAGGTCAAGTCCGCGGTACGGACGGTCGAGTTGCTGGAGTACTTCGCCGGCCGCCCCGGCATGCACTCCCTCGCGGCCGTGCAGGAGACCGTCGGCTACCCCAAGTCCAGTCTGTACATGCTGCCGCGCACCCTCGTGGAGCTGGGCTGGGTGGAGACGGACGCGACGGGCACGCGGTACGGCATCGGGGTGCGGGCGCTGCTGGTGGGCACCTCGTACATCGACGGCGACGAGGTGGTGGCCGCCGCCCGCCCGGCCCTGGGCCGGCTCGCCGACGACACCACCGAGACCGTCCACCTGGCCCGGCTCGACGGCACCGGCGTGGTCTACCTCGCCACCCGCCCGTCCCCGCACTCTCCTCGCCCCTTCACCCGGGTCGGGCGCCGCCTCCCGGCCCACTCCACCTCGCTCGGCAAGGCGATCCTCGCCACGTACACCGCCGACGAGGTACGGGCGCTGCTGCCGCCGGAGCTGCCCGCGCTCACCGAGCACACCCTCACCGACCGGGAGCGGCTGATCGAGGAGCTGCGCCGGGTGCGGGAGCGGGGCTTCGCGGTCGACCGCGAGGAGACACACGGTGGGGCTGCGCTGCTTCGGCGTGGCGCTGCCGTCCGCAGCCCGGCCCGGGACGCGGTCAGCTGCTCGGTGCCGGTGGCCCGGCTGACCCCCGACCGTGAGCGGACGATCAAGGACGCGCTGTCCGAGGCCCGCGACCGGCTGACCCTGGCGACGCGCAGGCTCTGAGCGCGGACCGGGGCCGGGGGCGAGCCGCGCGCCGCGCTCCGGCACGGCGGTCGCACCGTCGTAGTCTCGGGCCCCATGGAGATCGCGCTGCGGACCGTCCTCGACGAGGATCTGCCGTTGTTCTTCCGGCAGATGACCGACCCGGTGGCCCTGCGGATGGCCGCGTTCGGCCCCCAGGACCCGACCGACCGGGACGCCTTCGAGGCCCGGCTCAAACGGATCCGCGCCTCCTGCGACGTGCTGCGCACGGTGCTGGCCGACGGGCGGGTGGCCGGCAGCGCGGCGGTCTACGGGGAGCCCGGCGAGCGCGAGGTGACGTACTGGATCGACCGCGCCTACTGGGGCCGGGGCGTGGCGACGGCCGCGCTGCGCGCCCTGCTCGCCGAGGTCCCCGAGCGGCCGCTGTACGCGCGGGCGGCGGCCGACAACACCGCCTCGCTGCGGGTCCTGGCCAAGTGCGGCTTCCGCGAGTCCGTCCGGGCCCGGGGCTTCGCCAACGGCCGGGGCGAGGAGATCGAGGAGGTCGTGCTCGTCCTGGCCGCGGACATCCCGGAGGCATGACCCGGGGCGCATGAGTACGGGATGAACGGGACATGAGAATTCCCGGCGCGAGGGAACGTTCGTGCCCTTCCCGGACGTCTTCCGTACGGGATGAACGGGATGAACAAGACGATCAGGCGAGCGTCCGTCTTCTCGCTGCTGCTCGTGATCGCCCTGCTGGTCAGGGCGACCTGGGTGCAGTTCTACGACGGACAGGCCCTCGCGGACGACACGAACAACCGGCGCAACGCGATCGCGACCTACTCGCAGCCGCTCGGGAACATCATCGTGGCCGGAAACGCCATCACCGGCTCGGCCCGGACCAAGGGAGGCGACCTCGCCTACAAGCGCACGTACAAGAACGGCAAGCTGTACGCGGCGGTGACCGGCTACGCCTCGCAGGCGTACGCGCCCACGCAGCTGGAGGGCATCTACACCGATCTGCTCAACGGCACGGACCCCGGCCTGAAGTCGATCATGGACACCCTCACCGGTGAGCGGGCCGACCCCGGCGACGTGGTCACCACCATCGACCCGGCGGTGCAGAAGGCCGCCTACGACGCGCTCGGCGACAAGAAGGGCGGGGCCGTCGCCATCGACCCGAAGACCGGCCGCATCCTGGCCGCCGTGTCGACACCGTCGTACGACCCCTCGGAACTCACCGACGCCAACACGGCCGGCCCCGCCTGGAAGCGGCTCAACGCGGACCCGGACAAGCCGATGAGCAACCGGGCGCTGCGCCAGCCGCTGCCGCCCGGCTCGACGTTCAAGCTGGTCGTGGCCTCGGCCGCGCTGGAGAGCGGGCTGTACAAGAACGTGGACCAGCACACCGACAGCCCCGATCCGTACCGGCTGCCGGGCACGGTGCGGGACCTGGCCAACGAGAACCCCTCGGCGCCCTGCCGCGACGCCCCGATCCGGGTGGCGCTCCAGTACTCCTGCAACAACGTCTTCGCCAAGATGGCCGTCGACCTCGGCCAGGACAAGGTGCGGGCCATGGCGGAGAAGTACGGCTTCAACGACGACCGCCAGGACGTGCCGGTGCGCGCCTACCCCAGCGTCTACCCGAAGGACATGGACAAGTCCTCGACCGCGCTGACCGGCATCGGCCAGTACGACGTCACCGCGACCCCGCTCCAGATGGCGATGGTGTCCGCGGCGATCGCCAACGGCGGTGAGCTGCCCTCGCCGCACATGGTGTCCCGGACCGTGGACAGCGGCGGTGACGTGGTGCACGACTACGACGGCGACACCAGCAGCAAGCGGATCATCAGCGCCGGGACCGCGGCCCAGCTCCAGTCCGCCATGGAGACCGTGGTCAAGGACGGCACCGGCACCAACGCGCTGATCGACGGCGTGACCGTCGGCGGCAAGACCGGTACCGCGCAGCACGGCGAGAACAACAGCAAGACGCCGTACGCCTGGTTCACCTCGTTCGGCAAGTCCGACAGCACCGGCAAGGAGGTGGCCGTCGCGGTGATGGTCGAGCAGTCGGACGCGGCCCGCTCGGAGGTCAGCGGCAACGGGCTGGCGGCGCCGGTGGCGCGGGCCATGATGGCGGCGGCGCTGAAGAAGTGACGTGAGCGCCAGGGGACCGGCGAGAACCACCGCGCCCCCGCCACGGCGCCGTCCATGCGGCGGCCGGTGGCGGGGGCGCGGACGTCAGCGGGCCCTGCCGGGCCTCCGACGGAGGTCCGGGATGCCTCAGCCGACGAAGTACGTCGGGTTCGGCAGCTTGTACGTACGGCCGGAGTAGCCGCCGTCCAGGTCCGAGTACTGGTCGCCGAAGTCGGCGATGATCCGGTAGCCGAGGTCGTTCTCGATGTGCTTGCGGGTACCGGCCTTGTACTGGACGGTCGTGCACGTCCAGGTGCCCGGGGTGGCGCAGTCCTTCAGGTAGGCCGGCGGGTTGGCCGCGTCCTTGAGGAACATGTGGGCGGCGTCCAGGTTGACGTCGGCACCGACCTTCTTCAGGTTGGTGACGGCGGCACCGCGCTGCGCCTCGGTGAGACCGGAGTTGTAGAAGACCGTGACGCCCTTGGACCGGGCGTACCGGATCAGCTCCGGGCTGCCGAAGACGGCGGGACGGTTGGCCTGGTTGACGTAGTCGTTCCAGGTGGCCGAGCTGTAGCCGTAGTTGTTGCGCTTCTCGTAGTCGAGGCTCAGCAGCACCGTGTCGTCGATGTCGAACATGACGGCGGGCTTCTGGTGGTGCGCGCGCGAGGTACGGGCGGCCCGGTCGATGTACTTCTTGGCGTCCCGGTCGATCCGCGCCAGGTCCTTGGCGTACGGGCTGGTCGGCGACGCCTGGTAGACGCCGTCGCTGTCGGCGGTGGTGCCGTAGTAGGTGTCGATGTCCTTCGTCAGGAGCCCGATGTTGTAGGGCTCGTGGGTGGAGTTGGCCGTCGACTGACCGGCGGTGGCCGCGCCCGCGCCGTACAGGGCGGCACCGGCGACGATACAGGCGGCGCCGGCAGCGGCCGCTCTGAGGGACTTCCGCATGGATTCTCCGGATCTGGTGGCTAGAGTGAGTGACCAGGTCACGGATTGTCTACGCGCATAACAAGGGGTACCGCGAGGCCTGTTATCCGATCGATACGGACGTCTTTTTCCGGCCATGTCCGAGCGGCCCGCCGGAATCGCGTGTTCCGGTGCGGGAATTCGGGCATCAGGCGATGTTCCCCTGGAGTGCCGTCAGGCGGCGGCCGGGCCGGGGACCGATGCCGGTCGGCGGCGACCGCGCCAACGCCTCGGTGACCGACGGGACTTCGGCGCGGAACGCGGGGCGCGGAGCCCGGAACCCTGAGCGCGAGGCGTCCGCGAACGTGGTCCGGTCGCTTCAGCGTGCCGCCAGTGCCTCGCGCACCGCCGCGAGGTCCCCGTCCGACGCCAGTCCGGCGTGGTACAGCCGCAGTTCCGTCGCGCCGGCCGTCCGGGCGCGGGCCGCGTCCGCCGCGAGGGTGCGGGGGCTGCCGCCCATTCCGGAGACGACGGTGAAGTTGGCCGCCAGCACGGTCCGTTCGCCCGCGTGCGCGGCGAAGGGCGCCAGCGGGGCCGTGCCCGCGGTCCAGGGGACCACGACGCCGTCGGCCACGGAGAGGATGTGGGCGGGGTCGACGCCCGCGTTCGCTCCGCAGTGCTCGGGGACGGGGTCCGCGTGCAGCAGGACCTGGAACCCGGCGGGCGCGGCGGCGCGCACGGCGGACACGGCCGTCTCCTGGAGGGTGCGGGCGGTCCCGTCCCGCCAGGTCCGGACGGCGGCGGCCCGCTCCTCGCCGAGCAGTTCCGCCACCGTCGGCAGGCCCCGGTCGACCGCCTCGCCCCGCCACAGCGGCTCCAGTGCGGCCCGCACGGCGAAGGCCAACTCCTCGGCGCCCAGACCCTGTTCCCCGTAGCCCCTGCGGCAGGAGGGGCAGAAGCACAGCGACATCAGGTACTCCCCGGCCTCGCCCAGGGGCACGCCGGAGATCTTGTCGTGGGCGTGCAGATGCGGCAGTCCGTACCAGCCGAGGGACTCCAGTTCGGTGCCCCGCGCGCCGGGGCGTACGGCGGCCTCGGCGGCGAGGTCGACGAGGTAGGCGCGGGTGGCCTCCTGGGCGACGCAGGGCGCCCAGGGGTAGCGGTCGCCGTAGGCGTTGACGACGGAGGTGCCCGGATGTTCCGCGCCCAGGCGGGAGTTGTGCGCGAGGACCACCCAGGTGTGCACCGCGAGCCCGGCGCCGTCGAGCGCCCGCGCGGCCTCGCCGTAGGCGTCGCCGGGGGCCCAGCGGCCGGCGGGGTACGGGCTCGGGACGCGGCCGCTCCAGTGGTCGCCCGGCGGGTAGAGGACGGCCGCGTGTTCGGCGGTGACGACGCGGTGGCGGGGGTGGCGCGGGGTCAGGGCGCGGGTGGAGTGGTAGGCGGCGGCGAGGGTCACCTGTTCCACGCCGAGCCCGGCGATGCGGGCGGGGGCGTCGGGGTCCCCGTTGACGTCCCAGGGGTAGACGAACGCGGCGGCCTTCACGCGGGACTCCTCGACGTGCATTCCTCTGACCATCGTCCATATCCATGAACGGCCTCAAGCTAAGGGGGCCCCGCGAGGCGGTCAACACCGGGCGCCTCACGCGCGGCGCCCGGCCACATCGCGCCGTACCGGACGCAGAGAATCGGACACGCGGGCGCCGAACGGGCCCGTCCGGCGCCCCATCCGGGCACGCGGGCCGCCCGTTTCCACCCCGCCCGGCACCGCCGCGCAGGTCCGCGACGGACGGCATGCCCGGCAAACGGGCTCAAGCGGGCAGCATCGGGCGGGCAACAAGCCTGGTCAGGGCGGCGGACCGACGGTAGAACTTCCCCCGTGGGCCCGAACGGGCAGCTCCGCGGGAGGAGGGTGACGGGATGACCGGAACGGCGGAGGAACGCCGGCGCGAGATCGTGCGGGCCGCGCGCGCCACCGGCGCGGTCGATGTCACCGCGCTCGCCGCCGGACTGGGCGTGGCCAAGGAGACCGTCCGGCGTGATCTGCGCGCTCTGGAGGACCACGGGCTGATCCGCCGCACCCATGGCGGGGCCTACCCGGTGGAGAGCGCCGGTTTCGAGACCACGCTGGCGTTCCGGGCCACCAGCCAGGTGCCCGAGAAGCGCCGGATCGCCGCCGCCGCGGCCGAGTTGCTGGGCGACGCCGAGACCGTCTTCGTCGACGAGGGCTTCACCCCGCAGCTCATCGCCGAGGCCCTGCCCAGGGACCGGCCGCTGACCGTGGTCACCGCGTCCCTGCCGGTCGCGGGCGCCCTCGCCGGGGCGGACCACATCCAGGTGCTGCTCCTCGGCGGCCGGGTGCGGTCCGGCACACTGGCCACCGTCGACCACTGGACGACGACGATGCTGTCCGGCTTCGTCCTCGACCTCGCCTACGTCGGCGCCAACGGCATCTCCCGCGAACACGGCCTGACCACGCCCGATCCGGCGGTCGGCGAGGTCAAGGCGCAGGCGATGCGGGCGGCGCGGCGCGCCGTGTTCGCGGGCGTGCACACCAAGTTCGGCGCGGCGAGCTTCTGCCGGTTCGCGGACGTCGCCGCGCTGGAGGCGATCGTGACCAGCGCCCAGCTCCCCGCGGCCGAGGCCCACCGCTACGCCCTGCTGGGCCCCCAGGTCATCCGGGTCTGAGAAACCCGGTCCCCTCCCCTGCGGGCCTTCCCCACCCATCGAACACCCCTTATATCCCCATACATCCAGGAGTGATCCATGCGCACCCCGAGCCGACGGAGGCCACGAGCCACGCTCGTCCTGGCCGCCGCAGGGACGCTGCTCACCCCCCTGCTCTCCGGCTGCTGGGTCGGGGCGGGCGGAGCCGGATCCGGCGGCGACTCGATCAACGTACTGATGGTCAACAACCCCCAGATGGTGGAGCTCCAGAAGCTCACCGCCGCGCATTTCACCAAGGAGACCGGCATCAAGGTGAACTTCACCGTGCTGCCGGAGAACGACGTCCGCGACAAGATCAGCCAGGACTTCGCCAACCAGGCGGGCCAGTACGACGTCGCCACCCTCTCCAACTACGAGATCCCGATCTACGCCCGCAACGGCTGGCTGCGCCCGATGGACGGCTACGTCGCGAAGGACCCGTCGTACGACGAGAAGGACGTACTGGCGCCGATGCGCACGTCCCTGACCGGCGACGACGGCAAGCTCTACGGGCAGCCCTTCTACGGCGAGTCGTCCTTCCTTATGTACCGCAAGGACGTGTTCGCGGCGAAGGGCCTGACGATGCCCGCCCACCCCACCTGGCAGCAGGTGGCCGACCTCGCCGCGAAGGCCGACGGCGCGAAGCCCGGCATGCGGGGCATCTGCCTGCGCGGGCTGCCCGGCTGGGGCGAGATGGCGGCACCGCTGACCACGGTCGTGAACACCTTCGGCGGCACCTGGTTCGACAAGGACTGGAAGGCCCGGCTGGACTCGCCCGCCTTCCGGAAGGCGACGAAGTTCTATGTCGGCCTGGTCCGCGCGCACGGCGAGTCCGGCGCCGCGCAGTCCGGGTTCGCCGAGTGCCTGAACGACATGACGCAGGGCAAGGTCGCCATGTGGTACGACGCCACGTCCGCGGCCGGCTCCCTGGAGGCGAAGGGCTCCCCGGTCAAGGGCGAGCTGGGGTACGCCCCCGCCCCGGTCGAGCGGACCGAGTCCTCCGGCTGGCTCTACACCTGGGCCTGGGGCATCCAGCACGCCTCCCACAACCCCGACAAGGCATGGAAGTTCGTCTCCTGGGCGTCGAGCAAGGAGTACGAGCAGCTGGTCGGCGAGACCAGCGGCTGGCCCGACGTCCCGGCGGGCAAACGAGCTTCGACGTACGAGAACGCCGACTACCGGCGCTCCGCCGCGGCCTTCCAGGAGATGACCCGGCAGGCCATCGAGAGCAGCCGCCCGAGCGACCCCGGCGTGCAGCCCCGTCCCGCGCCCGGCATCCAGTTCGTCGACATCCCCGAGTTCACCGACCTCGGCACCAGGGTCTCCCAGGAGATCAGCGCGGCCATCGCCGGACGCCAGTCCGTCGACACGGCCCTGAAGAAGTCCCAGCAGCTCGCCGAGAAGATCTCCAAGGAGTACGAGGGACGATGACCGCCACCACCACGGCCCCGTACGCGGCCGCCCCCGCCCGGCCGCTGAAACGGCCCCCCGCCCGGCTGCGCGCCTGGGCCACCCGGGCCCCGCTGCTCCCCGCCCTCGTCTTCATGATCGCGGTCACCCAACTGCCCTTCGTGGCCACGCTGGTGATCTCGTTCTTCGACTGGAACGCCCTCTACCCGAAGGCCCGCCGCTTCACCGGCCTCGCCAACTACCGCCAGGTGCTCACCGACACGGACCTGCGCCACTCGGTGTGGACCACGGTCCTGCTCACCGTGGCGGTGGTGCTGGCCAGCCTGGTGCTCGGGCTGCTCCTCGCCCTGCTCCTGGACCGGCGCTTCCGCGGCCGGGGCGTCGTACGCACCCTGCTGATCGCCCCCTTCCTGGTGGTCCCGGTCGCCGCCGCGCTGCTGTGGAAGCATGTGCTCTACAACCCCGAGTACGGCCTGCTCAACGGGCTGCTGCACTACGTCGGCGGCCCCCAGCCGGACTGGATCTCGGGCACCCCGCTGCTCGCGGTGGAGGCGTCCCTGGTGTGGCAGTGGACGCCGTTCATGATGCTGATCCTGCTGGCCGGGCTGCAGAGCCGGGACCGGGAGCAGATCGAGGCGGCCCGGGTCGACGGCGCGGGCGACTGGCAGATCTTCCGCCATCTCACCCTGCCCCATCTGCGCCGCTACCTCGAACTGGGCGCCCTGCTCGGCTCGATCTACATCGTGCAGAACTTCGACGCGGTGTTCACCATCACCTCCGGCGGCCTCGGCACGGCGAACCTGCCGTACACCGTCTACCAGAGCTTCTACCAGGCCCATGAGAACGGCCTCGCCTCGGCGGCGGGCGTCCTGGTCGTCATCGGCTCACTCGTGATCGCGACCTTCGCGCTGCGCGTGGTCTCGTCCCTGTTCCGCGAGGAGGCGGCCCGCTCATGACCGCGCTGCGACGACACGGCCTCGGCCTCGTGGCCTGGCTGGCCGGCATCGTCTTCTTCCTGCCCATCGCCTGGATGGCGCTGACGTCCTTCCACTCCGAGCAGGACGCGGCGACCAACCCGCCGTCCTTCGGCGCCGCCCTCACCCTGGACGGCTACCGCGAGTTCTTCGGCGTCGGCGGCGGGGCCAGCCCCTGGCCCGCGCTGATCAACTCCGCGGTGGCGTCGGTGGTCTCCACCCTCTTCGTGCTGCTGCTCGCCCTCCCCGCCGCCTACGCGCTGTCGATCCGGCCGGTGCGCAAATGGACGGACGTGCTGTTCTTCTTCCTGTCCACGAAGATGCTCCCGGCCGTCGCGGGACTGCTGCCGATCTACCTGTTCGCCAAGCACACCGGGACCCTCGACAACATCTGGCTGCTCGTCGTCCTCTACACCGCGATGAACCTGCCGATCGCGGTGTGGATGATGCAGTCCTTCCTCGCCGAGGTGCCGGTCGCGGTGATCGAGGCGGCCCGGGTGGACGGGGCCCGGCTGCCGACGATCCTCGCCCGGGTCGTCGCCCCCATCGCGCTGCCCGGCATCGCGGCGACGGCCCTGATCTGCTTCATCTTCAGCTGGAACGAGCTGCTGTTCGCCCGGGTACTCACCGGCGTCGCCGCCGAGACCGCGCCC
Source organism: Streptomyces sp. WP-1 (assembly GCF_030450125.1). Lineage (NCBI taxonomy): Bacteria > Bacillati > Actinomycetota > Actinomycetes > Kitasatosporales > Streptomycetaceae > Streptomyces > Streptomyces sp. WP-1. The sequence goes on along the minus strand of NZ_CP123923.1, from coordinate 6,046,722 downwards.
GTCTTCCTGACCGGCTTCATCACCAGCCAGGGCCTGTTCCTGGCCAAGGTGTGCGCCGCCTCGCTCGTCATCTCCCTGCCGGTGCTCGCCGCGGGGTTCGCCGCCCAGGACAAGCTGGTCCAGGGCCTGTCGTTGGGAGCCGTGAAATGAAGGCCGCCGTCATCGAGTCCGTGGGCCGCGCCGTCGTCACCGAGGTCCCCGACCCGGCCCCGGGACCCCGCGAGGTCGTCGTCGAGGTCGCCGCGTGCGGGCTGTGCGGCACCGATCTGCACATCCTCCAGGGCGAGTTCGCGCCCAAGCTGCCGATCGTGCCGGGCCATGAGTTCGCGGGCACGGTGGTGGCCACCGGCGCCCAGGTCACCGAGGTCACCACCGGCGACCGGGTGGCCGTGGACCCGTCCCTGTACTGCTACGAGTGCCGCTACTGCCGCGACGGCCACAACAACCTGTGCGAACGCTGGGCCGCGATCGGCGTCACCACGGCGGGCGGGGCGGCCCAGTACGCCGTCGCCCCCGTCGCCAACTGCGTCAAGCTGCCCGAGCATGTGCGCACCGAGGACGCGGCCCTGATCGAACCGCTGTCCTGCGCGGTGCGCGGCTACGACGTGCTGCGCTCCCGGCTCGGCTCCCATGTGCTGATCTACGGCTCCGGGACCATGGGCCTGATGATGCTGGAGCTGGCCAAGCGCACCGGCGCGGCGAGCGTGGACATGGTGGACCTGAACCCGGCCCGGCTGGAGACGGCCCGGCTGCTCGGCGTCTCGGGCGCGGCGGCCGGCGCGGACGAACTCGACCGGCCGGGCGGCTGGGACGTGGTGGTGGACGCGACGGGCAACGCGGCGGCCATCCAGGACGGTCTGGGCCGGGTGGCGAAGGCGGGCACGTTCCTCCAGTTCGGCGTCGCCGACTACGCCACCCGGGTGCAGATCGACCCGTACCGCATCTACAACCAGGAGATCACCATCACCGGTTCGATGGCGGTGCTGCACAGCTACGAGCGGGCGGCGGAGCTGTTCGCGAACGGTGTCCTCGACCCGGGGGTCTTCATCAGCGACCGGCTCCCGCTGGAGCGGTACCCGCAGGCGCTGGAGCAGTTCGCGGCGGGGGTGGGGCGGAAGATCGTCGTCGTGCCGTGAACGGCCGGGGCGGGGATGACAGCCGATGCCGGTGGTAAGGGAACGGTAAAGCGGTTTCGTTCGTTACCCCCCACATGACAGCTATGACCCCTGGCTCGAACGTTCCGCTCTCCGCCGCGCGCATCACGGTGGACGTGGCCGCTCCCGTGCGGCTGGACGTCTCGGGCCTGCTGCTCACGGGCGACGGCAAGGTGCGCTCGGACGACGACTTCATCTTCTACAACCAGCCGTCCGGACCGGGTGTGGCCTACCGGTCCGGCGGCGGTGCCGCGCCCGACGCGATCACGGTCGACACCGCGGCCGTGCCGCCGGACATCGAGAAGATCGTGGTCACGGCCAGCCCGGACGCGGCCGGGCAGACCTTCCAGGGCATCGAGCCGACGGCCACCATCCGCGACGCGGACGGCGGCGCGGTGCTGGCCACGTTCACACCGCCGCAGCTGGGCGCCGAGACCGCGCTCGTGGTGGTGGAGGTCTACCGCCGCGCCGGCCAGTGGAAGGCCCGCGCGGTCGGCCAGGGGTACGCGAACGGGCTCGCGGGCATCGCGACGGACTTCGGTGTGACGGTCGAGGAACCGGCGGCGGCCCCCGCGGCGCCCCCGCAGCCGGCGGCACCGCCGGTGGCGCCCTCGGCGGCCCCGCCGATGCCCGCCGCCCCGCCGGCCGCTCCCCCGGCCCCGGCCCCGGGCGCGGGGAAGATCAACCTGGACAAGGGCCGGGTCAGCCTCCAGAAGAACCAGACGGTGTCGCTGGTCAAGGGCGGCCGGCCGCTGCTCTCCCAGGTGCGGATGGGCCTCGGCTGGGAGCCCGCGTTCCGGGGCGGCGACATCGACCTCGACGCCTCCGTCATCGCCTACGGCCCGCAGCGCGACCACATCGACAGCTGCTACTTCGGCAAGCTGACGATCCTCAAGGGCGCGGTCAAGCACTCCGGTGACAATCTCACCGGCGAGGGCGCGGGCGACGACGAGGTGATCGTGGTCGACCTCGGCCGCATCCCCCAGGAGGTCACCGGTCTCGTCTTCACGGTCAACTCCTTCTCCGGCCAGAAGTTCACCGATGTCGCCAAGGCGTACTGCCGCCTCGTGGACGCCGCGTCGGAGGAGGAACTGGTCCGCTTCGACCTCACCCAGGCCGAACCGCAGACCGGTGTGCTGATGGCCAAGCTGATCCGCCAGTTCTCCGGTGAGTGGGAGATGACCGCGATCGGCGACTTCGTGAAGGCGAGGACGGTCCGCAACATGGTGGGCCCGGCGGCGAAGGCTCTCTGACCGCGGGGTCCCGCCACGCCACGACGGTCTGGCGGGACCCCGCGCCCCTTACTTCCGCTGCCGCTTCCAGGGCCCGGTGATGGCGAGCATGATGCCCGGGATCTGGATGTTGGCGTACAGGGTCCGCCCGTCGGGCGAGAAGGTGACGCCGGTGAACTCGCTGTATTCCGGCTCCTCTTCGGTGCCGATGTTCAGCTCGTTGCGCGCGATCGGGTAGGTGCGCCCGCTGTCGGTGGCCCCGAACAGGTGCTGGACGCCCTCGCCGTCCTCGGCGATGACCAGACCGCCGTACGGCGAGACGGTGATGTTGTCCGGGCCGTCGAACGCGCCGTCCCTGCCCGGGTCCGGGTTCACGCCGAGCAGCACCTTGAGGGTGAGGGTGCGGCGCCGGGGGTCGTAGAACCAGACCTGGCCGTCGTGCTGGACCGGGCTCTCCGCGCGGGCGAAGGAGGAGACGACGTAGACGCCGCCGTCACCCCACCACATGCCCTCCAGCTTGCGGGCGCGGGTGACCTGGCCCTCGCCGAACTGCTTGCGCGTGGAGACCTGCCGGGCGTCGCGGTCGGGGACGTCCACCCAGTCGACGCCGTAGACCGTGCCGGTCCTGGTGGCGCGGGAGAGGTCGTCCACGAACCGGCCGCCGGAGTCGAAGCACTTGAACGCCTGGAGGACGCCCGCGTCGTCGGCGAGGGTGCGCAGCCTGCCCCGGCCGTGGCGGAAACCGGTCGGCGGGGTCCAGCGGTAGAGCAGGCCGTTGGGGCCCGCGGCGTCCTCGGTGAGGAAGAGGTGGCCGCGCCCGGGGTCGACCACGACGGCCTCGTGGGCGTACCGGCCCAGCGCCTTGACCGGCTTGGGGGCGCGGTTGGCCCGGTGGTCGGCGGGGTCCACCTCGAAGACGTAGCCGTGGTCCTTGGTCATGCCGTTCTGGCCGGCCTTGTCCTCGGTCTCCTCGCAGGTCAGCCAGGTGCCCCAGGGGGTGCTGCCGCCCGCGCAGTTGGTGGCGGTGCCGGCGATGCCCACCCATTCGGCGACCCGGTCGCGGCGCACCTCGACCACCGTGCAGCCACCGGCCGCCGCGGGGTCGTACACCAGGCCCTCGGTGAGCGGCACCGGGTGGGGCCACTTGGCGCGCGGGCCCGCCAGCTCGTGGTTGTTGACCAGCAGGGTGGTGCCCCGGGGACCCGCGAAGGCGGCGGTGCCGTCGTGGTTGGACGGCGTGAACTCCCCCGACTCCAGGCGGGTCCTGCCGCTGTAGGTGATGATCTGGTAGCTGAACCCGGCGGGCAGCGCGAGGATGCCCTCGGGGTCGGCCTCCAGGGGGCCGTAGCCGACGCCGGGCAGGCCGTGGCCGTGACCGTGCCCCCGGCCGTGGGCGGAGGCGGCGTCCCCGTGCGCGGTGTCGGTCTCCGTGGACGCGAGGGCGTTCGGCGCGGTGGCGAGCACGCCGGCGCTGCCCGCCAGGGCGATCCCGGCACCGGTGATCGCTGAGGTTCTGGCGAAGTCCCTGCGGGTGAGCGACATGGTGTCTCCTGTGACGGATGGGTGAGCCGTGGAGGTCGGCGGACCGCGTTCGGCGCACACGCTCCCGGCGGCGCCTGAACGGGAGTTGAACGCGGGGCTACCGCAGGCACCCTTGTTCAAGAAACCGTATGCGCCACACCAAGAGCGGACCAAGCGTCACGGCGGACCGGAGCCACGCCGACACTCGCCACGCTCACCCCGCCCCAGCACGCTCGCCACACCTCGGCCCGGTCAGCCCACCGGCCCACCTCAGCCGCTCGCCACACCTCGGCCCACTCGACCCGACCTCGGCCGCTCACCCCGCGCCAGCCCCGTCAGCCCACCGGCCCACTCACCCCACCCCGGACCGGTCAGCCCACCCGCCCGCTCAACCCCCTTGCTGCGAGCGCGCCTTGAACGCCGCCTTGCGGGCCTCCTTGGCCACCTTCTTGTCCGGGTGCAGCCGTCCCATCGCCTCCAGCACATCGGCCGTCGCCGGGTGCTCCACCCGCCACGCGGCCGCGAAGAACCCGCTGTGCTGCTCGGCGAGCCCCTCCACCAGGGCCTGGAGCTCCTCGGAATTGCCCTCGGCGGCCAGCTGGGCGGCGACGGTGTCGATGGTCAGCCAGAACACCAGGTCCTGGGAGGGCGCGGGCACCTCGGCGGCGCCCCGCTCGCTGAGCCACACCCGGGCGAGACCGCCGAGTTCGGGGTCGTCCAGCACCTCCCGCAGCGCGGGCTCCGCCTCCCCGCCGACCAGGGACAGCGCCTGCTGGCAGCGCAGCCGGCGCAGCGGCCCCCCGGCGTCGGCGCCCCGGGCCGCGGCCAGCAACTCCCGTGCGCCGGACAGCGGTTCGTGCCGGTTCAGCCACAGCTCCGTCTCGGCGAGGGCGGCCGCGGGGCCGAACGCGGCGGTGCCGTCGAGCAGCACGTCCGCGCCCTTGTCGGCGAGTTCACCGACCACCGGGGCCTCGAAGCCGGCCTCCATCAGCCGCGCCCGCAGACCGTAGGCGCCGAGCGGGGTCAGACGCACCATGCCGTAGCGGGAGACGTCGGCCTCCTCCACCGGCGCGGCGAGTTCCTCGTCGGCGTCGGCCATCAACGCCTCGTCCACCGGCCGGTACTCGACCAGGCCGACCGGCTCCAGCGTCCGGAACTGGTCGTCCAGGCGCATCATCGCGTCGGACACCTGTTCAAGGATGTCATCGGTGGGCTCGCCCATGTCGTCCGGCACGATCATCGACGCGGCGAGGGCGGGCAGCGGGACCGGCCCGTCCCCGGCGCCGTCCTCACTCACCGTCAGGAGGTAGAGGTTGCCGAGCACACCGTCGAGGAACTCGGCCTCGGACTCGGGGTCCCAGTCGAGTGACGCGAAATCGATCTCGCCGCCCTCGTCCAGCGCGTCCACCAGATCGTCCAGATCGGGCACGCTCGCGTCCGCCAGCACGGTCTCCAGCGCGGCGAGCCACACCGTGAGCACCTCGTGCGGGGACCCGGTGAGCAGGGCCAGCGCCTCGCCCGCGCGGACCGTGCCGCTCTCCTCGTCGGCGATCTCGACCAGGCCGGAGTCCAGCGCGACCCGCCAGGCCTCGGCGGCGTAGGCGGCCGCGTCGTCGCCGGTCAGCCCGAGCTGCTCGGCAGCGGCGGGGAGCTGCTCCTCGACCAGGCTGCCGCCCGCGTCCACCTGGGTGTCGGGGCCGGCCCAGCGGGCGAGCCGGGCCGCCCGCGCGAGCAGCGGCGTGGACAGCGCGGCGCGTGCCAGCTCCGCTTCGGAGTGCAGCCGTACGGGCGGCAGGGGGGAGCTGTCTGACATCGGCTGGATCTCCTCGGACCGTGAAACGTGCTCAGCCCCTCAGCCTAGACGGATTTGGGCCCATGCCGCCCGGTTCATCTCCTCGCCGTCCCTCGTACATGGCCGAAACCTTGACAAGTCCCGGGCGCAGGCTGGAGATTGACGCGCGTAGAAGTCGGGGAACGACCGTTCACTCGGCGCTACGCGCGTCACGGAGGGCAACGGCCCCCACACGCAACCGATCCACCTCGTCCCGGCACCCCGTAACATCCCCGGAGGGATCCCTTGCCGAGCAGGTCCACCGCGCGTCTCGCCGCGCTCACCGTCGCCGCCGTCTGCTCCGCCGCGTCGGCCGTCGTCCTCACCTCCCCCGCGCACGCCGACGCGGTGCGCATCCACGACATCCAGGGCACCACCCGCCTGTCGCCGTACGCCGGGCAGAAGGTGACGGACGTGCCGGGCATCGTCACCGCCACGCGCACCTACGGCTCGTCCAAGGGCTTCTGGCTCCAGGACGCGACGCCCGACGACAACCCCGCCACCAGCGAGGGCATATTCGTCTTCACCAGCTCGGCGCCGAAGGTCGCGGTCGGCGACTCGGTGACGGTGACCGGCACGGTCTCCGAGTACGTCCCGGGCGGCACCGCCTCCGGTGAGCAGTCCGTCACGGAGATCACCAAGCCCACGATCACCACGGTCTCCACCGGCAACGCCGTCCCGGCGCCGGTCGTCATCGACGCGAGGTCGGTGCCGAGCCGCTACACGCCGCAGGGCGACACCGCGAACGGCGGCTCGATCAACAACCTGCCGCTCCAGCCCAAGAAGTACGCCCTGGACTACTACGAGTCCCTGGAGGGCATGAACGTCCAGGTCAAGAACGCCCACGTGGTCACCGCCACCGACCCGTACAGCGAGCTGTGGGTCACGGTGAAGCCGCGCGAGCACCACGACCGCCGCGGCGGCACGGTCTACGGGTCCTACGACTCGCAGAACACCGGCCGCCTCCAGATCCAGTCGCTGGGCGCCACCGCCGACTTCCCGAAGGCGAACGTCGGCGACACGCTGACCGGCACCACCACCGGCCCGCTGGACTTCAACCAGTTCGGCGGCTACACCCTGGTCGCCGGACAGCTCGGGACGCTCAAGAGCGGTGGCCTCCAGCGCGAGACCACCAAGAAGCAGACCGGTCGGCAGCTCGCGGTCGCGACGTACAACGTCGAGAACCTCGACCCGTCGGACAACACGTTCGACCAGCACGCCGCGGCGATCGTGCACAACCTCCAGTCCCCCGACATCGTGTCCCTGGAGGAGATCCAGGACAACAACGGTGTCACGGACGACGGCACGGTCGACGCGAGCGTCACGGTGAACAAGCTGATCGACGCGATCGTCGCGGCGGGCGGCCCGAAGTACGACTGGCGTTCCATCAACCCGGTCAACGACCAGGACGGCGGCCAGCCGGGCGGCAACATCCGCCAGGTGTTCCTGTTCAACCCCGAGCGGGTGTCCTTCGTGGACCGCGCGGGCGGCGACTCCACCACCGCGGTGGGCGTCGTCAAGGAGCACGGCCAGGCCCAGCTCACCGCGTCCCCGGGCCGGATCGACCCGGCCGGCACCGCCTGGCAGGACAGCCGCAAGCCGCTCGCCGGCCAGTTCGTCTTCCAGGGCAGGACGGTCTTCGTGATCGCCAACCACCTGATCTCCAAGGGCGGCGACCAGAGCCTGACCGCGCAGTACCAGCCGGTCACGCGCAGCTCGGAGACCCAGCGCCACGCCCAGGCGCAGGAAATCAACGCGTTCGTCAAGGACATCCTGAAGATCCAGAAGAACGCGGACGTGCTCGCCCTCGGCGACATGAACGACTTCGAGTTCTCCGGCACCGCGAAGATCCTCGAAGGCGACGGCGAGCTGTGGTCGGCGATCAAGTCGCTGCCCAGGAGCGAGCGTTACACGTACGACTACGAGGGCAACTCGCAGGTCCTGGACCAGATCCTGATCAGCCCGGCGGTGCGCCGCGACTCGTTCCAGTACGACAGCGTGCACATCAACTCGGAGTTCAACGACCAGATCAGCGACCACGACCCGCAGGTGCTGCGCTTCCGCCCCTGACCCCCGGGTCCAGGACCGGCTGAACACCGCGTTCAGCCGGTCCTGCCCGGCGGTCCCGCCCGCGAGACTTCTCCGTCCGGACGGACTCGGTGCCCGGTCGGCGGGCGGGACAGGTGAGGGGCGCTCAGCAGGAGCAGGGGCGGCGGCTCATGCCACGGGTCGCGCCACGGCTCCCGCCGCCGCGCAGCACCCCCGCCGCGATCAGGGCGACCGCCCCGGCCGCGCCCGCGATCAGCACCGGGCGCGGCACCCCGCGCAGGCCCTCGGCGGCCTTGCGGGCGGGCGGCGCGAGCTGTCGCTGGGCCACGGCGGCCCGGTCCTGCACGCGGTGCCCGGCGTCCATCGCCCTGCTCTGGGCCTGGCGTCCGGCCTCCAGGGCGCGGTCGCGCAGGGGCCGGCCGTCATGGGCGCCGCCGTGCTGGGCGACCCGGCTCTGGAGCGTGTGCCCGGTGCGCGCGGCCGTCCCCTGCACCGCGTGGCCCGCCTGTGCGGCCCGCCCCTTCATCGCGTGCGCCGCGTGCGTGGCCCGGCCCTGGGCGCCGTGCCCGGCCTGGGCGGCGCTGGAGCGCAGCTGCACCTTCATGGCGCCGGCCTTGTCCTTCAGATCGGCGGCCCGCGCCCGCGCACGCCCCTTCACATCGACGCGGTCCACCAACTGGGCCACGGTGTCGCCGAGTTGGTTCCTGGTCTGCGCGATCTGCGCGCGCAGCTCGTCGGGGCCCTTGGCGCCCGAGCCGTGCGGGTTCCTCTGGGTCATCGATGTGCCCTTTCCTTGATCACGTCGACATCGGCCCGGACGCTGCCGAGGGTCTCCTCCGGCACGGGCGATCCGGCGCGGCGCAGCTGGGCGCGTCCGGTGACGGCCAGGACGGCGGCCACGGCGAACAGCACGGCCGCGACGATCAGCGCCGCCGCCCACAGGGGCAGCACCAGGTCGAGGGCGGCGGTGGCCGCGCCGGCCAGCACGATCAGTCCGACGTAGCCGAGGGCGCCCGCGGCGCCCAGCAGCCCGCCGCCGGTCCCGGCCCGTTTGCCCTTCTGGGCCAGCTCCGCCTTGGCGAGGGCGACCTCCTGCCGCAGCAGCAGGGAGAGCTGTTCGGTGGCGCGATTGACGAGTTCCCCCGTGGAGGGGTGCCCGTCGAGTGCGGGGCGTGTGTGCGGTCGTGTGTGCGAGGTCATGGTCACGGTGTCCCGCCTCCTTCCTGTACGGGAACATCCGGGTACCCGGGCCGGGCGACGTCAGCCGCCCTTGTCCGCTCCCCCGGTCCCGCGGTCGCCGAGACGCCCGAGCTGGGACTGGAACCAGTCGAGCCGTGCCTGCAACAGGGCCGCCTCGGCGACCAGTTCGGGCACGCCCCAGTCGGTGCCCGTCGCCGGTTCGGTGACGGTCCCGGCCGAGGCGCCGCCGTCCGCCCGTACCCGCAGGCCCTCCCCGGCGAGCCGGGCGAACTCCGCGAGGGTGACGGCCGTACGGCCGCGCGCGCAGACCGCGCAGCAGGGGGCGAGGGCGCGCCGGCCGGGCCGGCCCCAGCCGGCGTCGGCCAGCAGGGCCGCGGTGGCGCCGCAGGCGCAGGGGCCCGCGGTGGCGGTGCGCACCCGCTGGCGGGCGTAGCGGAAGCCGCGCTCGAAGCGGATGTAGGCGCCGAGCACGGAGACCTCCAGGAGGAGCGCGGTGCGGTGCTCGGCGGTGCAGCGCAGGGCGTCGGCGGCGGCGCGGTCGTGGACGCAGTGGAATCCGCAGTCGCACAGGCGCGCGGGTGGGCGGTGCCTGCGGCCGTAGACGCAGGACGCCTGGTCGAGCACCCCGTACGGAAGCGCGCCGCCGAGCGACACCCCGGTGAACCCCGCCCGGGTGCCGTCCGGGGACAGCACCGGGTGGGCGATCTTGTAGCCGGTCGGCGGCTCCGTGGGGCGTTCTGCCGGGAGCCGGAGCCTCATCGGCCTGCCGGAACCTCTTCACGGGCCGGCTCGGCCGGTGCGGTACGGGCGGCCTCGGCGGGCTGCCGGACCGTCTCTTCCTCGTCGTGGATTCCCGGCCGCTCCTCGGCGACGCCGGTGGCCAGTGCCTTGCCGAGCTTCATGGTGCCTCCATGGCTCACGTCGGTGATGACCCTCCGCCCATGGTGACCCATGAACGGCCGACTTGGACACACGACCTTGCGCCACACCCGAACAAGTAAGCAAACTTACGAATACCGTGAAGAAGAATTAAGTGGAGCTACATCGACCCGCTGCCGACACTAACGGGTATGACGATCACACACAGCCCCTCCCCCTTCGGCCGCGTCCTGTGCGCGATGATCACCCCGTTCACCGAGGAGGGGGCGCTGGACCGGTCCGGCGCCCAGGAACTGGCCGCCCACCTGGTCGCGGAGGGCTGCGACGGGCTGGTCCTCAACGGCACCACGGGCGAGTCGCCGACCACCACCGACGGCGAGAAGGCGGAGCTGATCACGGCCGTACGGGAGGCGGTCGGCGCGCGGGTCCCCCTGATCGCGGGCATCGGCACCGCCGACACCCGGCACACCACCGAACTGGCCCTCGCCGCCGAGAAGGCGGGCGCCGACGCCGCGCTGGTCGTGGCGCCCTACTACAGCAGGCCGCCCCAGGAGGCCGTCGCCGCGCACTTCCGCGCCGTCGCCGACGCGAGCGGACTGCCGGTCCTGCTCTACGACATCCCGGGCCGCACCGGCACCCGCATCGAACCGGAGACGATCCTCCGTCTCGCCGGCCACCCACGGATCGCCGGCGTCAAGGACTGCTCCTACGACCTCCTGGGCGCCCAGAAGGTACTCGCCCGCACGGAGTTGGCCTATTACGCGGGCTGCGACGAGCACAACCTCGCCCTGTACGCCGTCGGCGCGGCGGGCTGCATCAGCACCGTCGCCAACGCCGCCCCGCGCCACACCCGCGCCGTCCTCGACGCCTTCGACGCGGCCGACACCGCGCGGGCGCGGCGACTCCAGCTGCGGGCGACCCCGTTGATCGAGGCCATGACGGCCGCGGACCTGCCCGGGACGGTCACCGCCAAGGCCCTCCTGTCCCGGCTCGGCCTGCCCGCGGGCCCGGTCCGCGCCCCACTGCTGCCCGCCTCTCCGCAGGTGACAGCCGAACTGCACGCCCGCTTCGAAGAACTGACCGAATCCTGATCCGCGCTCCCCCCGTCTGCCGTACGGTGTCCCCGTGAGCCGCCCCCTGCTCTTCCTGGACGTCGACGGTCCGCTCAACCCGTACGGCGCCCGACCGGAGCGCCGGCCGGAGGGTTATACGACGATCCGGGTGCCGCTGGCCTCCTCCCGCCGCCCCCTGCGGGTCTGGCTGAATCCGGCCCACGGCCCCGCGCTGCTGGCCCTCGGCTACGAGCTGTGCTGGGCGACGACCTGGATGGCCGAGGCCAACCACTGGATCGCCCCTGTCCTCGGACTGCCCGAACTGCCGTACGTCGACTTCGGCGCGGGCCTGTTCGCGCACCGGTCCGACGGGGTGCACTGGAAGACGGAGGCGATCGTGGCGTACGCCGGGGGCCGGCCGTTCGCCTGGGTCGACGACGAACAGAGCACCGAGGACGCGGTGTTCGTGACCGACCACCACCCGGGCCCCGCCCTCCTCCACCATGTGGACCCCCGCATCGGCCTGCGCGAGGGCGACTTCACCACCCTGGCGGAGTTCGCGGCCGGCCTGACCTGACCGAGCGCCCCTCACCACGCGGGCGAGGGGCGCTCCGGGCTTGCGGGGCCGGTCAGTTGTGGCTGTGCAGGATGTCGTTCAGGCCGCCCCAGACCGCGTTGTTCGGGCGGGCCTCGACCGTGCCGGTGACCGAGTTGCGGCGGAAGAGGATGTGGGAGGCGCCGTTGAGGTCGCGGGCCTTGACGATCTGGCCGTCGGGCATGGTGACGCGGGTCCCGGCGGTGACGTACAGACCGGCCTCCACCACGCACTCGTCGCCGAGGGCGATGCCGACGCCCGCCTCGGCGCCGACCAGGCAGCGCTCGCCGATGGCGATGATCACATTGCCGCCGCCGGACAGGGTGCCCATGGTGGAGGCGCCGCCGCCGATGTCCGAGCCGTCGCCGACGACGACACCGGCCGAGATCCGGCCCTCGACCATCGAGGTGCCGAGCGTGCCGGCGTTGAAGTTGACGAAGCCCTCGTGCATCACGGTGGTGCCCTCGGCCAGGTGCGCGCCCAGCCGGACCCGGTCGGCGTCGGCGATGCGGACGCCCTTGGGAGCCACGTAGTCCGTCATGCGGGGGAACTTGTCGATCGAGGTGACCTGGAGGTGCAGGCCCTCGGCGCGGGCGTTCAGCCGCACCTTCTCGATGTCGTCCACGGCGACCGGGCCGAGCGAGGTCCAGGCGACGTTGGCGAGGTGGCCGAAGATGCCGTCCAGGTTCTGGCCGTGCGGCTTGACCAGGCGGTGCGAGAGCAGGTGCAGGCGCAGATAGGTGTCGTGCGCGTCCAGCGGCTTCTCGTCCAGCGAGGCGATGACCGTGCGGACCGCGACCACCTCGACGCCCCTGCGGGCGTCCGGGCCGATCGCCGCGGTCGCGCCGCCGCCCAGCAGCTCCGCCGCGCGCTCGGCGGACAGCCGCTCGGTGCCGGCCGGGCCCGGCTCGGCGACCAGCTCGGGCGCGGGGAACCAGGTGTCGAGAACGGTGCCGTCGGAGGCGATCGTGGCGAGGCCGGCGGCGACGGCGCCGGTGGTACGGGAAGCAGTGTCGGTCATGGGACAAAACCTAACGTGGCACGGGGTGCGGGGGCGAACCGTGTCTCATGTGCCGGTCGCGGGATCCGCCTTCACCCGATCCGCCGGCCCCCGGCCGGACACCCTCCCGTTCGGCCGATCACCCGCCCGAGCGCCTCCCGCGCGTACGCCTCGTCGTACGACCCGCCCGTCAGCAGCACCTGGAGGCAGATCCCGTCCATCAGCGCGAGCAGCGCCCGCGCCGTCACCGCGTCGACCCGGGCGGACAGCCGCGCGCCGGTCTCCTCGGTCCACCGGGCGGCGACGGGCCGCAGGGCCGGGCGGCGCAGGGCGGCGAGGTACAGCTCGTACTCCAGCTCCGCGCCCGGACGGTCGCCGTTCAGCCAGTCGCCGAGGACCCGGGCGAGCCCGGCCGCGAGATCGCCGCAGGCCAGCGCCCCGCCGGCGTCGAGCGCCGCCGCGAACCCCTCGTTCGCCTGGCTCAGGGCGGCCACCAGCAGATCGTCCAGGGTGGCGAAGTGGTACGTGGTGGAGCCGAGCGGCACATCCGCCTCGGCCGCGACCGTGCGATGGCTCAGCCCGGCGAGCCCGTCCCGCCCGGCCACCCGGATCGCCGCGTCGATGATCCGCTGGCGCCGGCCGGGGTCGTAGCGCCGGGCCATCAGTGGCTCGTCCCGCCGAGGTTCAGCACCACCACGCCCCCGATGATCAGCAGGATCCCCGCCACCTTGACCGCGTCGAGCCCCTCCCCGAACAGCAGCAGCCCGAGCACCGCGATGGCCGCGGTCCCCACCCCGGACCAGATCGCGTACGCCGTACCGATCTGCACCGTCTTGAGCGTCTGCGCCAGCAGCAGGAAAGACACCAGATACCCCAGCGCCGTCACCAGCGAGGGTCCGAGCCGGGTGAACCCATGGCTGTACTTCATCGCCGTCGTGGCGGTCACCTCGGCGGCTATGGCGCCGGCGAGCGTCAGATATCCCATGTGTACGAGCGTACACAGGATGTGTACGGCCGTACATGACGACGGTGCGACGCGTAGGCGAACAGGGGGCGCCGGGGCGGGCGCCGGGCATGCGAAAGGGGCCACGGCATTCCTGCCATGGCCCCTCGCACAAGCTCTGTGCCAGACGCTGTCAGACGTTGAAACCCAGCGCGCGCAGCTGCTCACGGCCCTCGTCCGTGATCTTGTCCGGGCCCCACGGCGGCATCCAGACCCAGTTGATCCGGAGCTCGTTGACGATGCCGTCCGTGGCGGACTTGGCCTGGTCCTCGATGACGTCCGTCAGCGGGCAGGCCGCGGAGGTCAGGGTCATGTCCACGGTGGCCACGTTGGAGTCGTCCACGTGGATGCCGTAGATCAGGCCGAGGTTGACGACGTCGATGCCCAGCTCGGGGTCGACCACGTCCATCAGGGCCTCACGGAGTTCCTCCTCCGAGGCCGGCTTCATCTCGACGGTGTCGCTCATGCGGTCTTCCTTTCGGCTTCGGCGCCACCCAGCGCCTGGGCCGTCGCGTCCTTCCACGCCATCCAGCTCAGGAGGGCGCACTTGACCCGCGCGGGGTACTTGGAGACACCGGCGAACGCGACCGCGTCCTCCAGCACCTCCTCCATCGCGTCGTCCGGCTCGATCTTGCCCTTGGACTGCATCAGCTCCAGGAACGTCTCCTGGATCTTCTGCGCCTCGGGCAGGTCCTTGCCGACCAGGAGGTCGTTCAGCACGGAGGCCGATGCCTGGCTGATCGAGCAGCCCTGGCCCTCGTACGAGACGTCCGCGATCTTCGTGCCGTCGTACTTCACACGGAGGGTGATCTCGTCGCCGCACGTCGGGTTCACATGGTGCACCTCGGCGTCGCCATCCCGGAGACCACGCCCGTGCGGGTTCTTGTAGTGGTCCAGGATGACTTCCTGGTACATGGAGTCCAGCTTCACGGTTTTCGACACGCCTCTCAGCCGAAGAAGTTCCGTACGTGCTCCAGACCGTCGACCAGAGCGTCGATCTCGGCCGGCGTGGAGTACAGATAGAACGACGCTCGCGTGGTCGCGGGAATTCCGTAGCGCAGGCAGACCGGACGGGCACAGTGGTGGCCGACGCGGACCGCGATGCCCTGCTCGTCCAGGACCTGGCCCACGTCGTGCGGGTGGATGTCGCCCAGGGTGAAGGAGATCGCGGCGCCCCGGTCCTCGGCCGTGGTCGGGCCGATGATCCGCAGATCGGGGACCTGGGCCAGCCGCTCCACCGCGTACTGGGTGAGCGCGTGCTCGTGCGCGAGGATCTTCTCCATGCCGATCGCCTGGAGGTAGTCGATCGCCGCGCCCAGGCCGACCGCCTGCGCGATCGGGGGCGTGCCCGCCTCGAACTTGTGCGGCGCGGGGGCGTACGTCGAGGAGTGCATCGAGACGGTCTCGATCATCTCGCCACCGCCCAGGAACGGCGGCAGGTCCTCCAGCAGCTCCTGGCGGCCCCACAGCACGCCGATGCCGGTCGGACCGCACATCTTGTGGCCGGTGAAGGCCACGAAGTCGGCGCCGAGGGCCTGGACGTCCACCGGCATGTGCGGCGCGGCCTGGGAGGCGTCGACGCACACCAGCGCGCCGACCTCCTGGGCGCGGCGCACTATCGCCTCGACCGGGTTGACGGTGCCGAGGATGTTCGAGACCAGCACGAAGGAGACGATCTTCGTCTTCTCGGTGATGATCTCGTCGATGTTCGACAGGTCCAGGCGGCCGTCGTCGGTCAGGCCGAACCACTTCAGCTTCGCGCCGGTGCGCTGCGCCAGCAGCTGCCACGGCACGATGTTGGAGTGGTGCTCCATCTCCGTGATGACGATCTCGGTCTCGTGGTCGACCCGGTAGGGCTCGTCGGCCCAACCGAGCATGTTGGCCACGAGGTTGAGGGACTCGGAGGCGTTCTTGGTGAAGATCACCTCGTCGCGGCTCGGGGCGTTGACGAACTCCGCCACCTTGTCGCGCGCGCCCTCGTAGAGTGCCGTGGCCTCCTCGGCGAGGACGTGCACGCCGCGGTGGACGTTGGCGTTGTAACGCTCGTAGTACTCGTTGAGGGCGTCCAGCACCTGGCGCGGCTTCTGGCTGGTCGCCGCGTTGTCCAGGTACACGAGCTTCCTGCCGTCGTGGACGACACGGTCCAGGACGGGGAAGTCCTTGCGGATCGCCTCGGTGTCGAGGAGGCCCGACAGCTGTGTCACGCGGATGCGCCACCCTTCACGTATGCCTCGTAGCCCTCGTTCTCCAGCTTGTCCGCGAGCTCCGGGCCGCCGGACTCGACGATGCGGCCCGCAGAGAAGACGTGGACGTGGTCGGGCTTGATGTAGCGCAGGATGCGCGTGTAGTGCGTGATCAGCAGGGTGCCGACCTCGCCCGTCTCGCGGACGCGGTTGACGCCCTCGGAGACGATGCGCAGCGCGTCGACGTCCAGGCCCGAGTCGGTCTCGTCCAGGATCGCCATCTTCGGCTTGAGCAGTTCGAGCTGGAGGATCTCGTGGCGCTTCTTCTCGCCGCCGGAGAAGCCCTCGTTGACGTTGCGCTCGGCGAAGGCGGGGTCCATGTGGAGACGCTCCATGGCCTCCTTGACCTCCTTCACCCAGGTGCGCAGCTTCGGGGCCTCGCCGCGCACGGCGGTGGCGGAGGTGCGCAGGAAGTTGGAGACCGAGACGCCGGGGACCTCGACCGGGTACTGCATGGCCAGGAACAGGCCGGCGCGGGCGCGCTCGTCGACGGACATCTCCAGGACGTCCTCGCCGTCGAGCAGCACGGTGCCCTCGGTGATCGTGTACTTCGGGTGACCCGCGAGCGAGTAGGCGAGGGTCGACTTGCCGGAGCCGTTGGGGCCCATGATGGCGTGCGTCTCGCCCTGCTTCACGGTCAGGTCGACGCCCTTGAGGATCTCCTTCGTGGCGTTGTCGGCCTCGACGGTGACGTGCAGGTCTCGGATTTCAAGCGTTGCCATGGATGCCTCAGGACTCCTGGGTGAGGGAGACGAGCACGTCGTCCCCTTCGATCTTTACGGGGTATACGGGTACGGGGCGCGTCGCGGGGAGGCCGGACGGCTTGCCGGTACGCAGGTCGAACGCGGAGCCGTGCAGCCAGCACTCGATCTGGCAGTCCTCCACCTCGCCCTCGGAGAGCGAGACGTTCGCGTGGGAGCAGATGTCGTAGATCGCGAACACCTCACCCTCGGTGCGGACGACCGAGACCGGCGTGCCGTCGAGTTCCACCCGCCTGGGGGTGTCCTCCTCCAGCTCGCTCAGCCCACAGGCGCGTACGAAACTCATGCGACCGAGGCCTCCAGCTCCTGCCCGATCCTGGCGAGCAGACGCTCCTCGATGTCGGCGACGCCGATCTGCTGGACGAGTTCGGCGAAGAAGCCGCGGACCACCAGGCGGCGGGCGTCCTGCTCGGGGATGCCGCGGGCCATCAGGTAGAAGAGCTGCTCGTCGTCGAAGCGGCCGGTGGCGGAGGCGTGGCCGGCGCCCACGATCTCGCCGGTCTCGATCTCCAGGTTCGGCACCGAGTCGACGCGGGCGCCGTCGGTGAGGACCAGGTTGCGGTTCATCTCGTAGGTGTCGGTGCCCTCGGCCTTGGCCTCGATGAGCACGTCGCCGATCCAGACCGCGTGCGCGTCGTCGCCCTGGAGCGCGCCCTTGTAGACGACGTTCGACTTGCAGTGCGGGGTGTTGTGGGTGACCAGGAGGCGGTGCTCCTGGTGCTGGCCCGCGTCGGTGAAGTACAGGCCGTACAGCTCGGCCTCGCCGCCGGGGCCCGCGTAGGCGACACGCGGGTGCAGCCGTACGACGTCGCCGCCGAAGGTGACGACGACCGACTTGAAGGACGCGTCCCGGCCGATCAGCGTGTTGTGCTGGGCGGTGTGGACGGCCTTGTCGTCCCAGTCCTGGACGGAGACGACGGTCAGCTTGGCGCCGTCGCCCAGCACGTACTCGACGTTGGCAGCGAGCACCGCGTCGCCGGTGTGGTCGATGACGACCACGGCCTCGGCGAAGGCGCCCAGCTCGATCACCTGGTGGGCGAAGGCGGTGCCGCCCTGGCCGTGCACGGCGATGCGGACCGGCTCGGTGAGCACGGTCTCCTTGGGGACGGTCACGACCGAGGCCTGCTCGAAGGCGGAGTACGCCTGGGCGGCGATCCGGTCCACGGGGGTGCCCGCGCGGCCGAGGCGCGCGTCGTCGCGGCCCACGGTCTCCACGACGACGCCCTCGGGGGCCTGCACGTCGACCTTCACGCCGTCACCGGTGGCGACGGCGGTGCCGTCGTGCAGCCCGCGCAGGCGCTCCAGCGGGGTGAACCGCCACTCCTCCTCGCGGCCGTGCGGGACGGGGAAGTCCGCGACGTCGAAGGACGGGGGCACGCTCATGCGCGTGGCGACGGTCGACTCCGCGGCCACCGCGATCTGGCCGGCGGTGGTGGAGCCCACCGGGATGTTCTGGGCCTCAGCCATGGCTGTCGTATTGCTCGCTTTCTCAGGTCAGTGGCGTGATGGTGGGGCGGTGGGCGGTCAGCCGACCGCGCCTTCCATCTGCAGCTCGATCAGCCGGTTGAGTTCGAGCGCGTACTCCATGGGCAGCTCCTTGGCGATCGGCTCGACGAAGCCGCGCACGATCATCGCCATCGCCTCGAACTCGGTCAGACCACGGCTCATCAGGTAGAAGAGCTGGTCCTCGGAGACCTTGGAGACGGTCGCCTCGTGACCCATGGACACGTCGTCCTCGCGGACGTCGACGTACGGGTACGTGTCGGAGCGGGAGATGGTGTCGACGAGCAGCGCGTCGCACAGCACGTTCGACTTGGAGCCGTGGGCGCCCTCGCCGATCTCGACCAGGCCGCGGTACGAGGTGCGGCCGCCGCCGCGCGCCACGGACTTCGACACGATGTTGGACGAGGTGTTCGGCGCCATGTGGACCATCTTGGAGCCGGCGTCCTGGTGCTGGCCCTCGCCCGCGAAGGCGATGGACAGGGTCTCGCCCTTGGCGTGCTCGCCCATCAGGTAGACGGCCGGGTACTTCATCGTCACCTTGGAGCCGATGTTGCCGTCGATCCACTCCATGGTCGCGCCCTCGTACGCCACGGCGCGCTTGGTGACCAGGTTGTAGACGTTGTTCGACCAGTTCTGGATGGTCGTGTAGCGGCAGCGGGCGTTCTTCTTGACGATGATCTCGACCACGGCGCTGTGCAGCGAGTCCGACTTGTAGATCGGCGCGGTGCAGCCCTCGACGTAGTGCACGTAGGCACCCTCGTCGACGATGATCAGGGTCCGCTCGAACTGGCCCATGTTCTCCGTGTTGATACGGAAGTAGGCCTGGAGCGGGATCTCCACGTGCACGCCCTTCGGCACGTAGATGAAGGAGCCGCCGGACCACACGGCCGTGTTCAGCGCGGCGAACTTGTTGTCGCCGGCCGGGATGACCGTGCCGAAGTACTCCTTGAAGAGCTCCGGGTGCTCCTTGAGGGCGGTGTCGGTGTCCAGGAAGATGACGCCCTGCTCCTCCAGGTCCTCGCGGATCTGGTGGTAGACGACCTCCGACTCGTACTGGGCGGCCACGCCGGCGACCAGGCGCTGCTTCTCGGCCTCGGGGATGCCCAGCTTGTCGTACGTGTTCTTGATGTCCTCGGGCAGGTCCTCCCAGGACTCCGCCTGCTTCTCCGTGGAGCGCACGAAATACTTGATGTTGTCGAAGTCGATGCCCGACAGGTCGGAGCCCCAGTTCGGCATGGGCTTCTTCTCGAAGAGCCTGAGGCCCTTGAGGCGCAGCTTGGTCATCCACTCCGGCTCCGACTTCTTGTCGGAGATGTCGCGGACGACGTCGTCGTTCAGACCGCGCCGGGCGGAGGCACCGGCCACGTCGGAGTCGGCCCAGCCGTATTCGTAGTTGCCCAGGCCCTCCAGCTCAGGGTGGGCAGTCTCCGTGGGGAGAGTCATGCGGGGTTCCTCCCGGCCGTGCTTGCAGGTGCGTCAGTGGAAATCTTGGGAATGAACGTCGTGCAGACGCCGTCGCCGTGCGCGATGGTCGCCAGTCGCTGGACGTGGGTACCCAGCAGCTCGGCGAAGATCTCCGTCTCCGCCTCGCACAGCTGCGGGTACTGCTCCGCGACATGGGCGACCGGGCAGTGGTGCTGGCAGAGCTGCTCGCCGACCGGTGCGCTGCGCGCCGTAGCAGCGTACCCGTCCGCGCTCAAGGCCTTGGCCAGCGCTTCCGCGCGCTTGTCGGGGCTCACGCCCTCGATCGCCCGGCGGTACGCCCTCGCCTGGGAGGCGATCCGGGCGCGGGCGAAGGCGGCGACCGCGCCGGACCCGCCCTCGTGCTCGGCGATCCAGCGCAGCGCGTCCGCGGCCAGCTTGTCGTACGACTGGTCGAAGGCGTCGCGGCCGCAGTCGGTGAGCGCGAAGACCTTGGCGGGGCGGCCGCGCGTGCGTGTGCCGTACACCCGCTGCTCCCGGGCCTCCACCACGTCGTCCGCGGCCAGCGCGTCCAGATGGCGCCGGACGGCCGCCTGGGTCAGTCCCAGCCGGCCCGCGAGTTCGGCGACGGTCGAGGGCCCGTGGTCCAGGATGGATCGCACGACGCGGTTGCGCGTGGAGCGCTCACCGGTCGCGAGCTCCTCCTGCGGGGCCCCCGTGGGGGCCTCCCGAGCCTCGCCGACGTTTTTCACAACGCCATTGTTGCGTAATTCATCCGGGCCTGACAAGCGCCGTCGGGATCATCGACGGTGCCCTGCGTCACTTAGGTATACCTAATCTGACCTGCGAAAATGATCTCTGATCGATCATCCGGAGACCGCTCGGCAGGCAATCCGTCGGCGCCCCGTCCGCCCGTCCGGAAGGCTCTCCGGCCATGGTCACACCCCCTCCGACCGGGCCTCTTGCCACCGGGACGACATCGCCGCCGGACTGCGGCGGCTCGGCTTCGAGCGCGGCGAGACGCTCTTCGTACATTCGTCCCTAAGTTCGCTCGGGTGGGTGAACGGCGGGGCCGTTGCGGTCGTCAAAGCGCTCCTCGACGCGCTCGGTCCCCGCGGCACCCTGGTCGTCCCGGCCCAGTCCTCCGACCTCTCGGACCCGGCCGAATGGGTGAACCCGCCGGTGCCCGAGGAGTGGCGGGACCGGATCCGGGCCACCATCGCCACCGTACGACCCCCTGATCACCCCCGCCTCGGCGTCGGGGTGATTCCGGAGACGGTGCGCACCCGGCCGGGCGCCCTGCGCAGCGCGCACCCGCAGACCTCCTTCGCGGCCCTCGGCGCCCCGCGCGCGGGAGGGGAGGCCCGTCGCCCGGGGCGGGGTGGGCGCGGCCGACGCCCGGCTGTTCCCGTCGGCGGACGCCGTGGACCCACGCCGAGCGGTGGCTCCGCGCGCGCAGGCCCGTCACCTACGGGTTCCCGCACCCCCGCGACTGATCGGCGAGCGCTCTCCCTAGACTCAGGTCCCATGCGAAGTGAGCCCGTGGTCCAGGTCCAGGCCCTGGTGAAGCGGTACGGCACGAAGACCGCGGTGAACGGCCTCGACCTGGAGGCCAGGGCCGGTGTGACCGCCGTTCTCGGACCCAACGGCGCCGGCAAGACGACGACGGTCGAGACCTGCGAGGGGTACCGGAAGCCGGATTCCGGCACGGTGCGCGTCCTGGGCCTCGACCCCGTGCGGCAGTCGGCCGAGCTGCGGCCCCGGATCGGTGTGATGCTCCAGTCCGGCGGCGTGTACTCCGGCGCCCGCGCGGACGAGATGCTGCGCCATGTCGCCAAGCTGCACGCCCACCCGCTGGACGTGGCCGCCCTGATCGAACGACTCGGCCTCGGCAGCTGCGGCCGTACCTCCTACCGTCGGCTCTCCGGCGGCCAGCAGCAGCGCCTCGCGCTCGCCATGGCCGTCGTCGGCCGCCCGGAACTGGTCTTCCTGGACGAGCCGACCGCGGGCCTCGACCCGCAGGCCCGCCGGGCCACCTGGGACCTGGTGCGGGACCTGCGCGCCGACGGCGTCTCGGTGATCCTCACCACGCACCACATGGACGAGGCCGAGGAACTCGCCGACGACGTCGCGATCATCGACGGCGGCAAGGTCATCGCCCAGGGCTCCCCGGAAGAGCTGTGCAAGGGCGGCGCCGAGAACACCCTGCGCTTCTCCGGCCGCCCCGGACTCGACGTCGCCTCGCTGCTCAAGGCCCTCCCGGACGGCTGCACCGCCGCCGAGCTGACCCCGGGCGCCTACCGCGTCGTCGGCCAGGTCGACCCGCAGCTGCTGGCCACCGTGACCTCCTGGTGCGCCCAGCACGGCGTGATGCCGGACCGCATCTCGGTCGAACGGCACACCCTGGAAGACGTCTTTCTGGAGCTGACCGGCAAGGAGCTGCGTTCATGATCTCGACCCGCACGGAGATCGGCCGGGGGCCCGGGGGTCGCCCCCCAGGAGGACACAGCCTGGAGCTGACCGGCAAGGAGCTGCGCTCATGACCACCGCGCCGGGTACGTACGCGCCCAAGCCGGGGGCCGCGCCCCTGCCCCGCATGATCGCGGCGCAGGCGGCCCTGGAGACCAGGATGCTGCTGCGCAACGGCGAGCAGCTGCTGCTGACGGTCGTCATCCCGACCCTGCTGCTGGTGCTGTTCAGCTCCGTGGACATCGTGGACACCGGCAAGGGCAAGGCCGTCGACTTCCTCGCGCCGGGCATCCTCGCCCTCGCCGTGATGTCGACCGCGTTCACCGGACAGGCCATCGCCACCGGCTTCGAGCGCCGCTACGGCGTCCTCAAGCGGCTCGCCGCCTCGCCGCTGCCGCGCTGGGCCCTGATGGCCGCCAAGACGGCGTCCGTGCTGGTCACCGAGGTGCTCCAGGTGATCCTGCTGGCGGCGATCGCCCTGGCGCTCGGCTGGTCCCCGCACGGCAACCCCGCCGCCGTGCTGCTCCTCCTGGTCCTCGGCACCGCCGCCTTCTCCGGGCTCGGCCTGCTGATGGCCGGCACCCTGAAGGCGGAGGCGACGCTGGCCGCGGCCAACCTGGTGTTCCTGCTGCTGCTCGTCGGCGGCGGGGTCATCGTGCCGCTGGACAAGTTCGGCTCGGCCGGACAGCACATCCTCGGCCTGCTGCCCATCTCCGCCCTCTCCGACGGCCTGCGGGACGTGCTCCAGCACGGCGCCGGGATGCCCTGGGGCGACCTGGGGATCCTCGCCGTGTGGGCGGTCGTGGGGCTCGCGGCGGCGGGCAAGCTCTTCCGCTGGGAGTGAGCGGGGCTTCCAGGGCCGGCGGCCCGGAAGTGAGCGGCGACACGGCGCCCGTACGGGACCCTCGTGAAAGCGTGCACAAGCAGCGGCCTACGATGGTGGGCGTGCCAAAGCTGAACCGCGCCGACGCCGTAGCGGCCCTGCGTAATCCGCTCGCCTTCATCGCCGACCGCTGGACCCCGAAGCCGGGGACCGTGCAGCGGGCGGCCCTCATCGCGCTCGTGATGTCGGTGGTGATCGTCGTCACCGGCGGTGCCGTACGGCTGACCAGCTCGGGCCTCGGCTGCCCGACCTGGCCCGAGTGCACCGACGGGTCCCTGACGCCGACACAGGCGCTGAGCTATCACAGCGCCATCGAGTTCGGCAATCGCATGCTGACCTACGTGCTGTGCGCGGCGGTCGGCTGGGCGATCATCGCCGCCCGCGCCGAGAAGCCGTACCGGCGCGCTCTGACCCGCCTCGGCTGGGCGCAGTTCTGGCTGGTGATGGGCAACGCGGTGCTCGGCGGCATCGTGGTGCTGGTCGGCCTCAACCCGTACACCGTCGCCGCGCACTTCCTGCTGGCGACCGCGCTGATCACGGTCGCCGCGGTGATGTGGCAGCGCACCCGCGAGGGCGACACGGCGCCCCGGCCGCTGGTCGGCAAGGCCGTGGTGCAGCTGGTGTGGTTCCTGGTGGTCGCGGCCGTGCTGCTCATCGCGGCCGGCACCGTGGTCACCGGCGCGGGCCCGCACGCGGGCGACTCCAGCGATGTGAAGCGGATCCCGATCGACTGGGAGACCGTGGCCAAGCTGCACGCGGTGCTCGCGTGGATCGTGGTGACGCTGACGTTCGCCCTGTGGTTCATCCTCAAGGCCGTCGACGCCCCGCGCGGCCCGCTGGCCCGCACCCGGGAACTGTTCCTGATCCTGCTGAGCCAGGGGGCGGTGGGCTACATCCAGTACTTCACGCACCTGCCCGAGCTGCTGGTCGGCCTCCACATGCTCGGCTCCTGCCTGGTGTGGATCGGCGTCCTGCGGGTCCTGCTGGCGCTGCGCGAGCGCCCGGAGACGGAGCTGGAAGTACCCGAGCCCGCGGCCACGGTTCCCACGAACGCCTGACGCGCCCCTACGAGCGTCTCGCTCACCCGGGCCCGGCGATCAGCCCGTCGATCGCCGGGCCCTCAGCGCGCCCCGCCGGGTGAGCCACATGCCGCCGCCCACCGGGGCGCGACCTCTCGTACGGCCTTCAGACCCGGCGGCGCGGGAAACACCGCGATACCGGCCGCTGTGGGCGCCCCACAGGGGCGCGGGGAACCGCTCGATCAGCCACGAGGCACCCGCACGCGGCAGCACGACCGCATCCGCATCCGCTCGAAGCTAGCCCCCGACCTGGATCCCGGCCATCCGCTTCCACTCGTACGGCCCGGTCGTCACCTTCGCCGCGAACTCACCGTCAAACGCCTCGTGCCGGGTGATCCCGGCCTTCTCCACCGCCTGCTCGGCGATCGCGTAGGAGGGGGCCACCACATCGCCCCAGCCGCCGTCCTCGCCGACGAGCACGATCCGCGCCCCGCGCTCCCCGATGTACGCCACCTGCCCCTCCGCACCGCCGTGGGCCTTGGAGAAGGCGCTGATCCTCCGGGCGAGCCGGGCCACCGTGCGCTCGGCCTTCGCGTCAACCTGCTGCGTGTCTGCCATGCCTGGATGCTACCGACGAGTAGATCAAACGGCGACGGGAGGGGTGCGTGGCCTTGACCACGCACCCCTCCCGTCGGAACGCCTCGGGAAGCAGAAGGTGCGTCAGCGCAGGAACGGGTCCACCGCGACGGCGACGAAGAGGATCGACACATAGGTGATCGACCAGTGGAACAGCCGCATCTCCTTGAGCTTCGCGCCGGTCACCTCGGCCTTCGCCCGGTTCTGGAGCCCGTGCGCCTCCCACAGCCAGAAGCCGCCGGCCGCGAGGGCCACCACCGTGTAGAACCAGCCCGTGTACCCCAGCGGGGTGAGCAGCAGCGAGACGACGACCATCACCCAGCTGTAGATGACGATCTGCCGGGCCACGACCTTGTTGGAGGCGATCACCGGGAGCATCGGCACACCGGCGCGCGCGTAGTCCTCCTTGACCTTCATGGACAGCGGCCAGTAGTGCGGCGGCGTCCAGAAGAACATCACCAGGAACAGGATGATCGGTGCCCAGGACATCGAGTCCGTGACCGCGGACCAGCCGATCAGCACCGGCAGACAGCCCGCGATGCCGCCCCACACGATGTTCTGCGCGGTGCGGCGCTTGAGGATCATCGTGTAGACGACGACATAGAAGAGCAGCGCGCCGAGCGACAGCCAGGCACTGAGCCAGTTGACGGTCAGCCCGAACAGCAGCGTGGAGACGACCCCGAGGGCGATGCCGAAGGCCAGGCACTCGCGCGGGCTGACCATCCCGGTCACCAGCGGCCGCTGCGCGGTGCGGTCCATGACGGCGTCGATGTCGCGGTCGATGTACATGTTCAGCGCGTTGGCGCCGCCCGCGGAGAGGTAACCGCCGAGGCAGGTCAGCAGCACCAGCTTCAGATCGGGCACACCCTGCTGCGCCAGGAACATCACCGGCACGGTGGTGATGAGCAGCAGCTCGATGATCCGCGGCTTGGTCAGCGCCACGAATGCCTTGGCACGGGCCCCGAACGGCCGGTGGGCCGGGCTCGGGTTCGTACCACCGAGCACGGCAGCTGGACGGGATTCGACGGCCGTCACGCACACCCCTGACAGAGACATCCCAGCGAGCCTCCCCCGGATGAGGTCTTCATGAAGGGCTCGCGCGTACCACGCCACTTTAGACGTTGCCCATACCCCGGCCTTCGCGGGGGTGGGGTCGTGTTGGCGGTCACACGGACGGGCCCCCGCGGGGCGCTCCCGGGACGTCTCGGAACACCGTTTGTCGGAGATCGCAAAAGAGGGCACCCACCACTCTTTTGAGCGGTCAGATGAGCGTCTCTTTATTCATGTGCCAAATGCCGTCCCGACCAGTCGGGAGGCGGATCCCGTCGATGCCCGGCAGTCTGGAAACACCCGCGAAAACGCACGTCCTTACGAGGGTAGGCTCGACAACGGCCGGCGGGCAGAAGCACGCCGGCGGCCGGGTGGGCGCATGCCCCGAAGACCGGCGACCGACATGTGGAGAGGAGCCCTGACCCAGGGTGAGCACCAAGCCGACCACCACAGACCTTGAGTGGACCGACCTGGACCAGCGGGCCGTGGACACCGCCCGAGTCCTGGCCGCCGACGCCGTACAGAAGGTCGGCAACGGCCATCCCGGTACGGCGATGAGCCTGGCCCCCGCCGCCTACACCCTCTTCCAGAAGGTGATGCGGCACGACCCGGCCGACCCGGAGTGGGTGGGGCGCGACCGCTTCGTGCTGTCCGCCGGCCACTCCTCCCTGACCCTCTACACCCAGCTCTACCTGGCCGGCTTCGGCCTGGAGCTGGCGGACCTGGAGTCCTTCCGCACCTGGGGTTCCAGGACCCCGGGCCACCCGGAGTACGGACACACCAAGGGCGTCGAGACCACCACGGGCCCGCTGGGCCAGGGTGTGGCCAACGCGGTGGGCATGGCGATGGCCGCCCGCTACGAGCGCGGTCTGTTCGACCCGGAGGCCGCCCAGGGCGAGTCGCCGTTCGACCACTTCATCTACTGCATCGCCGGTGACGGCTGCCTCCAGGAGGGCATCTCCGCCGAGGCGTCCTCGCTGGCCGGCCACCAGAAGCTCGGTAACCTGATCCTGCTGTGGGACGACAACCACATCTCGATCGAGGGCGACACCGAGACGGCCGTCTCCGAGGACACCGCCAAGCGCTACGAGGCGTACGGCTGGCACGTCCAGCGCGTGGAGCCGAAGGCGGACGGCGACCTGGACCCGGCGGCGATCTACGCCGCGATCCAGGCGGCCAAGCAGGTCACCGACCGGCCCTCCTTCATCGCGATGCGCTCGATCATCGCCTGGCCGGCCCCGAACGCCCAGAACACCGAGGCCGCGCACGGCTCGGCGCTCGGCGCGGACGAGGTCGCGGCCACCAAGCGCGTCCTCGGCTTCGACCCGGAGCAGTCCTTCGCCGTCGAGGACGCTGTGATCACGCACACCCGCAAGGCCCTGGAGCGCGGCGCCCGCGCGAAGGCCGAGTGGGAGAAGGCCCTCCAGGTGTGGCGGGACGACAACCCCGAGCGCGCCGCCGAGTTCGACCGCATCGCGGCGGGCGAGCTGCCCACCGGCTGGGAGGAGAAGATCCCGGTCTTCGAGCCCGGCAAGTCGGTCGCCACCCGTGCCGCCTCCGGCAAGGTGCTCCAGGCGCTCGGCCCGGTGATCCCCGAGCTGTGGGGCGGCTCCGCCGACCTCGCCGGCTCGAACAACACCACGATCGACAAGGCCAGCTCCTTCCTGCCCGAGGGCAACCCGCTGCCGGAGGCCGACCCGTACGGCCGGACGATCCACTTCGGCATCCGCGAGCACTCCATGGGCGCCGAGCTGAACGGCATCACCCTGCACGGCAACACCCGTGTCTACGGCGGCACCTTCCTCGTCTTCTCCGACTACATGCGCAACGCCGTGCGCCTGTCGGCCCTGATGCACCTGCCGGTGACGTTCGTGTGGACGCACGACTCCATCGGCCTCGGCGAGGACGGCCCCACCCACCAGCCGGTCGAGCACCTGGCCTCGCTGCGCGCCATCCCGGGCCTGAACATCGTCCGCCCGGCCGACGCCAACGAGACCGCGATCGCCTGGCGCGAGGTCCTCAAGCGCTACACCAAGGAGTTCGGCAAGGGCCAGCCGCACGGCTTCGCGCTGACCCGTCAGGGCGTGCCGGCGTACGAGCCCAACGAGGACGCGGCGAAGGGCGGTTACGTCCTGTTCGAGGCCGAGGGCGGTGAGCCGGAGGTCATCCTGATCGCCACCGGTTCCGAGGTGCATGTGGCGGTTGAGGCGCGTGAGCTGCTCCAGGCCGACGGCGTCGCGACGCGCGTCGTGTCCATGCCCTCGGTCGAGTGGTTCGAGCAGCAGGACCAGGGGTACCGGGACTCCGTGCTGCCGCCGTCCGTCAAGGCCCGTGTCTCCGTGGAGGCGGGCATCGGGCTGACGTGGCACAAGTACGTCGGGGACGCCGGCCGCATCGTCTCCCTGGAGCACTTCGGTGCCTCCGCGGACGGCAAGGTGCTCTTCGAGGAGTTCGGCTTCACCGCGGAGAACGTGGCCGCGAAGGCCCGGGAATCCATCGCCGCCGCCCAGCGCTGACGCTCATATACGACACGTAGGAGATGTAATTCCATGACAGACGCACTCAAGCGCCTCTCCGACGAAGGCGTCGCGATCTGGCTGGACGACCTGTCGCGCAAGCGGATCACGTCCGGCAACCTCGCCGAGCTGATCGACCAGCAGCACGTCGTGGGCGTCACCACGAACCCGACGATCTTCCAGAAGGCGATCTCGCAGGGCGACGGCTACGACCTCCAGGTCTCGGACCTCGCCGCCCGCAAGGTCACCGTCGAAGAGGCCATCCGCATGATCACCACGGCGGACGTCCGCGACGCCGCCGACATCCTGCGCCCGGTCTTCGACGCCACGGACGGCCAGGACGGCCGGGTCTCCATCGAGGTCGACCCCCGTCTCGCGCACAACACCAAGGCGACCGTCGCCGAGGCCAAGCAGCTGGCCTGGCTGGTGGACCGCCCCAACACCCTGATCAAGATCCCGGCCACCCAGGGCGGTCTGCCGGCGATCACCGAGGTCATCGGCCTGGGCATCAGCGTCAACGTCACGCTGATCTTCTCCCTCGAGCGCTACCGCCTGGTCATGGACGCCTACCTCTCCGGCCTGGAGAAGGCCAAGGAGCGCGGCCTGGACCTGTCGAAGATCCACTCGGTGGCGTCCTTCTTCGTGTCCCGCGTGGACACCGAGATCGACCGCCGTATCGACGAGATGGGCACCGACGAGGCCAAGGCGCTGCGCGGCAAGGCCGGCGTGGCCAACGCGCGCCTCGCCTACCAGGCGTACGAGGAGGTCTTCTCCTCCGACCGCTGGAACGTGCTGGAGAACGCGGGCGCCAACAAGCAGCGTCCGCTGTGGGCCTCCACCGGTGTGAAGGACCCGGCGTACAAGGACACCATGTACGTCGAGGAACTGGTCGCGCCGAACACGGTCAACACCATGCCGGAGGCCACCCTGGAGGCCACCGACGACCACGGCGAGATCCGCGGCGACGCGGTCACCGGCACCTACGCCGGGGCCCGCGCCGACCTGGACGCGCTGGAGAAGATCGGCATCTCGTACGACGAGGTCGTACAGGTGCTGGAGGACGAGGGCGTCGACAAGTTCGAGACGTCCTGGAACGACCTGCTGAAGTCCACCCAGGCGGAGCTCGAGCGCCTCGCCCCTTCGGAGGGCTGACTTGTCACCCGTTTCGGGATCCGGAGCGACGAACCCGCTCCGTGACCCGGCCGACCGACGGCTCCCGCGTATCGCGGGGCCGTCGGGTCTGGTCATCTTCGGGGTCACGGGCGACCTGTCGCGCAAGAAGCTGATGCCCGCGGTGTACGACCTCGCCAACCGGGGTCTGCTGCCGCCGGGCTTCTCGCTGGTGGGCTTCGCCCGCCGCGAGTGGGCCGACGAGGACTTCGCGCAGGAGGTCCACGACGCCGTCAAGGCGCACGCCCGTACGCCGTTCCGCGAGGAGGTCTGGCAGCAGCTCATCCAGGGGATGCGCTTCGTGCAGGGCACCTTCGACGACGACGAGGCGTTCGAGCGGCTGCGCTCCACCATCGAGGAGCTGGACAAGGCACAGGGCACGGGCGGCAACTTCGCCTTCTACCTGTCGGTGCCGCCGCGCTCCTTCCCGGTGGTCATCCAGCAGCTGAAGAAGCACGGACTCGCCGACCAGTCCGGCGGTTCCTGGCGGCGCGCGGTCATCGAGAAGCCGTTCGGACACGATCTGAAGTCGGCCGAGGAACTGAACGCCATCGTGCACGAGGTGTTCGCCCCGGACCAGGTCTTCCGGATCGACCACTACCTCGGCAAGGAGACCGTCCAGAACATCCTGGCGCTGCGCTTCGCCAACACGATGTTCGAGCCGATCTGGAACCGGTCCTTCGTGGACCATGTCCAGATCACCATGGCCGAGGACATCGGCATCGGCGGCCGGGCCGGCTACTACGACGGTATCGGCGCCGCCCGTGACGTCATCCAGAACCATCTGCTCCAGCTGCTCGCGCTGACCGCGATGGAGGAGCCCGCCTCCTTCGACGCGCAGGCGCTGGCCGCGGAGAAGACCAAGGTGCTCGGTGCCGTACGGCTGCCGAAGGACCTGGGCAAGGGCACCGTGCGCGGACAGTACGCGGCGGGCTGGCAGGGCGGCGAGAAGGTCATCGGCTACCTCGAAGAGGACGGCATCGACCCGAAGTCGAAGACCGACACGTACGCGGCGATCAAGGTCGGCATCGACAATCGCCGCTGGGCGGGCGTCCCCTTCTATCTGCGCACCGGCAAGCGGCTCGGCCGCCGGGTGACGGAGATCGCCGTCGTCTTCCAGCGGGCCCCGCACTCCCCCTTCGACCACACGGCGACGGAGGAGCTGGGCCAGAACGCGATCGTGATCCGCGTCCAGCCGGACGAGGGCATCACGGTCCGCTTCGGCTCCAAGGTGCCGGGCACCTCGATGGAGATCCGGGACGTGTCCATGGACTTCGCCTACGGCGAGTCGTTCACGGAGTCCAGCCCGGAGGCGTACGAGCGGCTCATCCTGGACGTGCTGCTCGGCGACGCCAACCTCTTCCCGCGCACGGAGGAGGTCGAGCTGTCCTGGAAGATCCTCGACCCGATCGAGCAGTACTGGGACAGGCACGGCAGGCCCGCGCAGTACCAGTCGGGCACCTGGGGCCCCGCCGAGGCGGACGAGATGCTCGCACGAGACGGACGGAGCTGGCGCAGGCCATGAAGATCGACCTGACCGACACCACCGCCGGCGAGATCAACAAGGGGCTCGTGCGGGGCCGCCGCGCCATCGGCACGCCCGCCGTCGGCATGGTTTTGACCCTCGTCATCGTCACCGACGAGGAGAACGCCTACGACGCCCTGAAGGCCGCCAACGACGCCTCGCGCGAGCACCCCTCGCGCACGCTGGTGGTCATCAAGCGGATCTCCCGCACCTCGCGCGACCGCACCAGCTCGCGCCTCGACGCCGAGGTGCGGGTGGGCGCGGAGGCGGGCACCGGCGAGACGGTCATCCTGCGGCTGTACGGCGAGGTGTCCCAGCACGCCGACTCGGTCGTGCTGCCGCTGCTGCTGCCGGACGCCCCGGTGGTCGTGTGGTGGCCGGTGAACGCCCCGCTGGACCCGGCGAAGGACCCGCTGGGCGCGCTGGCCCAGCGCCGGGTCACCGACACCTACACCGCCGAGGAGCCGGTGCGGGAACTCGCGGCCCGCGCCGACGCCTACACCCCCGGCGACACCGATCTGTCCTGGACCCGGATCACGCCCTGGCGCTCGATGCTGGCGGCCGCCCTGGACCAGGTCGACTGCCGGGTGGAGGCGGTCGAGGTGCAGGGCGAGGCGTTCAACCCGAGCTGCGAGCTGCTGGCGATGTGGCTCGCGGACCGGCTGGACGTGCCGGTACGGCGTTCCCCGTCCGCCGGGCCCGGTCTGACCGGGGTCCGCATGGAGACGACGTGCGGACCGATCACCCTGGACCGCGCGGACGGCTCGCTGGCCACGCTGTCCATCAAGGGGCAGCCGGCCCGCGCGGTGGCGCTCAACCGGCGCGACACCGCCGAGCTGATCGCGGAGGAGCTGCGTCGGCTGGACCCGGACGACACCTACGCGTCGGCGCTGCGGTACGGAGTGGACCGGCTGGAGACGGTTCCGGAGCAGGAGACTTCGGACGCGGATTCCGCTTCGGGTTCGGCTTCGGACGCTCCTTCGGAGTCGGATTCGGCTTCCGAGGGTTCGGCTTCCGAGGGCGGGGCGAAGCCGGCCGCCGAGCCGGAGCCCGTCGAGGAGGCGGCCAAGGCGCCCGCGAAGAAGGCGACGTCGTCCCGGGCCGCGAAGAAGGCTCCCTCCAGGAAGGCGACGGCGAAGTGAGCACCCCCCAGCTGGTCGTCCACCGCGACAAGGAACTGATGGCCCAGGCCGCCGCGGCGCGCCTGATCACGAAGATCGTGGACGCGCAGGCCTCCCGGGGCACCGCGTCCGTGGTCCTCACCGGCGGCCGCAACGGCAACGGTCTGCTGGCCGCGCTGGCCGAGGCACCCGCCCGGGACGCCGTGGACTGGACCCGTCTCGACCTGTGGTGGGGCGACGAACGCTATCTGCCCGAGGGCGACCCGGAGCGCAATGTCACCCAGGCCCGCGCGGCCCTGCTGGACTCCGTCCCGCTGGACCCGGAGCGCGTGCAC
Source organism: Streptomyces sp. WP-1 (assembly GCF_030450125.1). Taxonomy (NCBI): domain Bacteria; kingdom Bacillati; phylum Actinomycetota; class Actinomycetes; order Kitasatosporales; family Streptomycetaceae; genus Streptomyces; species Streptomyces sp. WP-1. Next base: position 6,014,553 of record NZ_CP123923.1, on the reverse strand, counting down.
GCCATGCCCGCCTCCGACGGGCCGTACGGCACGGACGTCGAGGCGGCGGCCGAGGCGTACGCGGCGGAGCTGGCGAAGGCGGCCGGCCCTGAGAACCATGGCTCGGTGCCCACCTTCGACGTGCTGATGCTGGGCGTCGGCCCGGACACCCATGTGGCCTCGCTCTTCCCGGAGCTGCCGGCCGTGCGGGAGACCGAGCGCACGGTGGTGGGTGTGCACGGCGCGCCCAAGCCGCCGCCGACCCGGATCTCGCTCACCCTGCCCGCGATCCGCTCGGCCCGTGAGGTCTGGCTGCTCGCGGCGGGCGAGGACAAGGCGGAGGCGGCGGCCATCGCCCTGTCCGGCGCGGGTGAGATCCAGGCCCCGGCGGCGGGCGCCCGCGGCCGGAGCCGCACCCTGTGGCTGCTGGACTCGGCGGCGGCCTCCCAGCTGCCGCGCACGCTGTATCCGCCGGCGTCCCCGTGACGTCGGTCGGCGGGTAGGCGAAGGAGACGGCGGGGGCCGATGGTCCCCGCCGTCTCCCGTTCCGGGACTCAGCGGCCGTACGAGTACCGGGAGTCGTACGGTGTCCGGCCGAGGTGCGGCGCCGGATGGTCCGCCAGCCGTATGCCGAACCGCCGCTTCAGGACGGCCAGTTCGTACAGCGCTATCCCGGTGACCGTCACCGGGGCGCCGAGGATGAACACGATGCCGAGGGTGAGCCCGAGGCCGTGCAGATCGCCCGTGAACAGATCGGGCAGGGCCATCAGCCAGGCGGTGACGATGGCGAGCAGGGGCGGCAGTCCGCGGTGCACGGCGGCCGTGCCGAAGAAGTTTCCGGTGACGCGCAGGGCCCCGGCGCCGACGAACCAGACCAGCCACAGTGTCAGCGGACCCAGCGGGAGGATCAGCAGTCCCGCGCCCAGTCGGCTGCTGTTCTGGAGCAGGAAGAGGGTCAGGGCCGCCGCGGCCACGAAGGTGAGCAGCAGCCCCAGGGCCCGCAGCAGCAGCGGGCGCAGGGAGCGCAGGCTGCCGCCGCGCCGCCAGATCCACAGCATCACCCCGACCGTCAGCGGGGCGATCACCAGCAGCACCCCGCAGGCGATCAGCAGGTTCTCCAGCATCTCCGTGAGGGCGAAGCCGCCCTGTACGAAGGTGTAGACGCCGACGGCGGCGACGGTGCCCGCGGCCACCCGGATCCGCTTGAGCTGTTCGACGCCCGGATCGAGCGGTTCCGGTATCCAGGCGGGGTGGAACACCGCCCATGCCGCGTGATGGGCTTTCAGGTAGTTGCGTTTCCCCTGGGCACCCGGTGCCCGGTTTCCCCGTGCCACTGCGCACTCCCCCGAGTAGCGTCGTTCTTGATCATCGGGAGTGTACGGGACATCGGCCGGCGGACCGCCCGATGCCCCGCGCTCCCTGCCGTCGTCAACCGCGGCCGCGCAGCTCCCGGTAGGTGGCGACCAGCGCCTTGGTCGAGGCGTCGAGGCCGGGTACCTCCGCGCCCTCGGTGAGGGCGGGCTCGACGCGCTTGGCGAGGACCTTGCCCAGCTCCACGCCCCACTGGTCGAAGGAGTCGATGTCCCACACCGCGCCCTGGACGAACACCTTGTGCTCGTACAGCGCGATCAGCTGGCCCAGCACGGACGGGGTCAGTTCCTTCGCCAGGACGGTGGTCGTGGGCCGGTTGCCCGGGAAGGCCTTGTGCGGCACCAGTTCCTCGGGCACGCCCTCCGCGCGGACCTCCTCGGCGCTCTTGCCGAAGGCGAGGGCCTGGGTCTGGGCGAAGAAGTTGGCCATCAACAGGTCGTGCTGCGCCTTCAGTTCACCGCTCAGCTCGGCGACCGGCTCGGCGAAGCCGATGAAGTCCGCCGGAATCAGCTTGGTGCCCTGGTGGATCAACTGGTAGTACGCGTGCTGCCCGTTGGTGCCCGGCGTGCCCCAGACGACCGGCCCGGTCCCCCAGTCGACCTGCTTGCCGTCCCGCGCCACGTACTTGCCGTTGGACTCCATGTCCAGCTGCTGGAGGTAGGCGGTGAACTTGGACAGGTAGTGGCTGTACGGCAGTACGGCGTGCGACTGGGCGTCGTGGAAGTTGCCGTACCAGATGCCCAGCAGGCCCAGCAGCAGCGGGGCGTTGGCCTCGGCCGGGGCGGTGCGGAAGTGCTCGTCGACCAGGTGGAAGCCGTCCAGCATCTCCCGGAACCGGTCCGGGCCGATGGCGATCATCAGCGAGAGGCCGATCGCGGAGTCGTACGAGTAGCGGCCGCCGACCCAGTCCCAGAACTCGAACATGTTGTCCGGGTCGATTCCGAACTCGGTGACCTTCTCCGCGTTGGTGGACAGCGCCACGAAGTGCCTGGCCACCGCGGCGTCGTCGCCGAGCGCGCTCAGCAGCCAGGTGCGCGCGGAGGTGGCGTTGGTGATCGTCTCGATGGTGGTGAAGGTCTTGGAGGCGATGATGAACAGCGTCTCCGCCGGGTCGAGGTCGCGGGTGGCCTCGTGCAGGTCCGCGCCGTCCACGTTCGACACGAAACGGACCGTCAGGTCCCGGTCGGCGAAGCTGCGCAGCGCCTCGTACGCCATCGCGGGCCCGAGGTCGGAGCCGCCGATACCGATGTTGACGACATTGCGGATCCGCTTGCCCGTGTGCCCGGTCCAGGCGCCGGAGCGCACCCGGTCGGCGAAGTTGCTCATCTTGTCGAGGACGGCGTGCACCCTGGGCACCACGTTCTCGCCGTCGACCTCGATCACCGCGTCCCGGGGCGCGCGCAGCGCGGTGTGCAGCACCGCCCGGCCCTCGGTGACGTTGATCTTCTCGCCCCGGAACATGGCGTCCCGCAGCCCGAACACGTCCGTCGCCGCGGTCAGCTCGCGCAGCAGCCGCAGGGTCTCGCCGGTGACCAGATGCTTGCTGTAGTCGATGTGGAGATCGCCGACCCGCAGCGTGTACCCGGTGCCGCGCTCGGGGTCGGCGGCGAACAGATCCCTCAGATGGGTGTCGGCCAGTTCCTCCCGGTGCTCCGCGAGAGCGGTCCACTCGGGCGTCTGGTCGAGCCTGGTACGGCCGTCTGCTTTCATTTCCGACTTCCGCCTTCTGTCGTGCCTGTCCCAGCGATTCCAACCTAATTGATCACCCGGGGACGCGAGCCGTGGTGGCGCCGTCCCGTGGCGCGGTGACGGGTGCGTCCGGCCGGGCGGCCGGTATGAGCGCGAGGGCGGAGAGGACGAGGAAGGCGACGGGCAGGGCGGTCGGACCGGGCACGGAGCGCCTGACGACGGGCGCGGCGGTCCGCGCCGTACCGGCGAGCAGGGCGATGCGCACGGGGCCGAGCGCGGCGGCCCCGGTGACGAGCAGCAGCACGGCGAAACGCAACGCGGTGCCGATGCTGGACAACACGGCGAAACCCAGCGCGGTGCCGAAGCGGGACGGCACGGCGGCACTCCGCAGCCACCCGATGCCCCCGTGCCACACGGGCGCATGCATCTCCCCCGCCGCCACCGTCGTCACAACTCCCCCTCGCGGTCGTCGCCTTCACGAGAACCGTAGAGGGTGCCACTGACAATCGACCGGGAGCGAGCGGCGGATACGGCTCCGGCCAGGCACCCGAGGGTGCCTGGCCGGGCCTCAACGTCTAGATCTCGCCGCGCAGTTTGGCGAGTGCCTCGGCGAGGATCGCCTCGCCGTCCGCGTCGCTGCGCCGCTCCCGTACATACGCGAGGTGCGTCTTGTACGGCTCGGTGCGCGGCGGGTCCGGCGGGTTGTCCCGGTCCTGGCCGGCCGGAAAGCCACAGCGCGGGCAGTCCCAGGTGTCGGGGACCTGTGCGTCGCTGGCGAAGCTCGGCTGGGTCTCGTGCCCGTTGGAGCACCAGAAGGAGATGCGCAGCCGCGGTGCGGACTCGCCGCGCTCGGCCTCGCCCATCGGCCCCGCCCCGACCCGGCTTCCTCGGATCGCGTTGCCACTTGCCACGGTCGTAACTCCCTGCGTGATGGTGCCGCGAAGCGAGTCGGCGTACCGCTTCGCTGCGAGCGCCTCAGTCTACGTAAGGCCCAACGCGCGTCCAGTGATGGGAGTTACCGCCCCCGCACCCAGACGCAAGCCCCATGATAGGCCGCGCTCGGGAGCGCGTACCGAACATGGGGCTCAACGTACGGAATGAGTGTGCCTGGAAGGCCGGGATCAGCTGTTCGTCTTCATCAGGATGCCGAGGACCACGATGCACGCGATCCACAGCACGCCGATCACGACGGTGATCCGGTCGAGGTTGCGCTCGGCGACCGAGGAGCCGCCGACGGAGGACTGCATGCCGCCACCGAACATGTCGGAGAGGCCGCCGCCCTTCCCCTTGTGCATCAGCACCAGCAGCATCAGCAGCAGGCTGAAGACGATCAGGGCGATCGAGAACCCCAAAACCACGGCTGGACCAACTTCCTCGGAATCGGATGGACGACGGGGGCACAGCTCCTGGGCCGTGCCCCCGCAAGAGTACGACGTATCGCGGCTACCGCCTACTCATGGACGGTGCGGCCGCTCCGTCACTGATCGCGGAAGCGCACGATCTTGACGAACTCGTCGGTGTCCAGCGAGGCGCCGCCGACCAGGGCGCCGTCGATGTCGGCCTTGGCCATGATCTCGGCGACATTGCCCGACTTCACGGAGCCGCCGTACTGGATGCGGACCTGGTCGGCCACGTCCTGGGAGTACAGCTCGGCGAGCTTGGCGCGGATGGCGGCGCAGACCTCCTGGGCGTCCTCGGCGCCGCAGACCTTGCCGGTGCCGATGGCCCACACCGGCTCGTAGGCGATCACGATCGTCTCGGCCTGCTCGGCCGGGAGGTCCTTCAGACCGCCCTCGACCTGGGCGAGGGTGTGGGCGACGTGGTTGCCCGCCTCGCGGACCTCCAGCTCCTCGCCGACGCACAGGATCGGGGTCAGACCGTGCTTGTAGGCGGCCTTGACCTTGGCGTTGACGATCTCGTCGGTCTCGGCGTGGTACTGGCGGCGCTCGGAGTGGCCGATGACCACATAGGCGCACTTCAGCTTGGACAGCATCGGGCCGGAGATCTCGCCGGTGTAGGCACCGGAGTCGTGCTGCGAGATGTCCTGGGCGCCGTACTTGATCTTGAGCTTGTCGCCGTCGACCAGGGTCTGGACGGAGCGCAGGTCGGTGAAGGGCGGCAGGACAGCGACCTCGACGGCCTCGTAGTCCTTGTCGGCCAGGGCGAAGGCGAGCTTCTGGACGTGGGCGATGGCCTCGAGGTGGTTGAGGTTCATCTTCCAGTTGCCCGCCATCAGCGGCGTGCGGGTGGTCATACGGGGTCAGTCCTCCAGTGCGGCGAGACCGGGAAGCGTCTTGCCCTCGAGGTATTCGAGGGAGGCGCCGCCGCCGGTCGAGATGTGGCCGAATGCGTTCTCGTCGAAGCCGAGCGTGCGCACGGCCGCGGCGGAGTCACCGCCGCCGACGACGGTGAAACCGTTCGAGTCTACGAGCGCCCGGGCGACCGCCTTGGTGCCCTCGGCGTAGTCCGGGTGCTCGAAGACGCCCATGGGGCCGTTCCAGAACACGGTCCGGGCGTCGGCGAGCTTCGAGGCGTACAGCTCCCGGGTCTTCGGGCCGATGTCCAGGCCCTCCTGGTCGGCGGGGATCTTGTCCGCGTCGACGGTGTTGTACTGGCTCGGCGCCTTGGTCTTCAGGTCCGGGAACTCCCGGGAGACCAGGACGTCGACGGGGAGCAGCAGTTCCACGCCGAGCTTCTCGGCGCGCTCCATGTACTCGGTGACGGCCGGGATCTGGTCCTCCTGGAGGAGGGAGATGCCGACCTCGTAGCCCTTGGCCTTGAGGAAGGTGTAGGCCATGCCGCCGCCGATGAGCAGCCGGTCGGCCTTGCCGAGCAGCTGGTCGATGACGGCGAGCTTGTCGGAGACCTTGGCACCGCCGAGCGCGACGACGTAGGGGCGCTCGACCTCCTCGGTGAGCTTCTTCAGGACGCCGACCTCGGTGGCGATGAGGTGGCCGGCGTAGTGCGGCAGCCGGGCCGGGAGGTCGTAGACGGAGGCGTGCTTGCGGTGCACGGCGCCGAAGCCGTCGCCCACGTACACATCGGCGAGGGCGGCCAGCCGGTCCGCGAACTCGCCGCGCTCGGCGTCGTCCTTGGCGGTCTCGCCGGGGTTGAAACGCAGGTTCTCGATGACGGCGACCTGGCCGGGCTGAAGGCCGTCGACGGCGTCGTGGGCGGCGGGGCCGACCGTGTCCTCGGCGAAGGCGACCGGGGCGCCGAGCAGTTCACCGAGGCGCTCGGCGGCGGGCAGCAGCGAGAAGGCGGGCTCCGGGGCGCCCTTGGGGCGGCCCAGGTGCGAGGCGACGATCACCTTGGCGCCCGCTTCGGCGAGCGCCTTGACGGTGGGCAGCACGGCGCGGATGCGGCCGTCGTCGGTGATCGTCCCGTCGGCCAGCGGCACATTGAGGTCGGCGCGGACGAAGACCCGCTTGCCGCTTACGCCGTCGGCGAGAAGTTCGTCGATCGTCTTCATTGAGTGGACTCCTGAGGAGGGCTCGTGGTGCACCTTGATCGTATGAGGACGTGATCCGTGCGTGAGACAGGGCCCGGTCAGCGCGACGGTGCGCTGGCCGAGCCCTGCTCTCATGTCACGGTCGTGCTGCTGCGGTCTTCGGCGATCAGAGCTGGTTGCCGACGAAGACCGTGAGGTCCACGAGACGGTTGGAGTAGCCCCACTCGTTGTCGTACCAGCCGATGACCTTCACGTTCTTGCCCTCCTGGACCATGGTCAGGGAGGAGTCGAAGGTGCAGGACGCCGGGGCGTTGACGATGTCCGAGGAGACGATCGGGTCCTCGGTGTAGTCGAGGAGGCCCTTCAGCTCGCCCTCGGCGGCCTTCTGGAAGGCGGCGTTGACCTCTTCCTTGGTGACCTCGCGGCTGAGCTCGACCACGAGGTCGGTGACGGAGCCGGTGGGGACCGGGACGCGCATGGCCAGGCCGTCCAGCTTGCCCTTGAGCTGCGGCAGGACCAGGGCGGTGGCCTTGGCGGCACCGGTGGTGGTCGGGATGATGTTCTCGGCGGCGGCGCGGGCGCGGCGCAGGTCCTTGTGCGGGAAGTCCAGGATGCGCTGGTCGTTGGTGTACGCGTGCACCGTGGTCATCAGACCCTTGACGATGCCGAAGTTCTCGTCCAGGACCTTCGCCATCGGGGCCACACAGTTGGTGGTGCAGGACGCGTTCGAGATGACGTGGTGGTTGGCCGCGTCGTACTTGTCCTGGTTGACGCCCATCACGATGGTGATGTCCTCGTCCTTGGCCGGAGCCGAGATGAGGACCTTCTTGGCGCCGCCGGCCAGGTGCTTGGCGGCGTCCTCGCGCTTGGTGAAGATGCCGGTCGACTCGATGACGATGTCGACGCCCAGCTCGCCCCAGGGGATGTCGGCCGGGTTGCGCTCGGACAGCACCTTGATGGTGTGGCCGTCGACGGTGATCGTGTCGGCGGTGTGGGAGACCTCCTGCTTGAGGCGGCCCAGGATCGTGTCGTACTTCAGCAGGTGGGCCGTGGTGGCCGTGTCACCCAGGTCGTTGACAGCCACAACCTCGATGTCCGCACCCTGCTCCAGCAGTGCGCGGAAGTAGTTACGACCGATGCGGCCGAAGCCGTTGATGCCTACGCGGATCGTCACGAACCGATCTCCTCGTTGGTACGCCGGCCATGCGAGCCGGCGAGCTCTGTTTGGGATGTCCCCGACCACCACCGACCCTACCTCTCCGCGACCCCCTCGGTGACATCGAGATGACGCATACATGGGCAGGCGTTCCGTACCTGGCAGTAGAGGTACGGACCCTCTCGGATCGGCAGTTGATTCACCCGTTTTTGCTATCGAATGTCGCCCCTTGTTGACGTCAGTGTCACTCGTTCGTGAGCGGGTCGGCTCACCTGTTGACTACCCCGATTCCGCACCGTTGATGAGGGCTCCGCTCACCTGTGATATGAGCACTCCGGTCCGCCGGACGCGGGCGTACAAAAGCCGGTGCCGAATCCCCTCGAACGGGGTTCGGCACCGGCGTGTCGGTGTCGGTGTCGGGTCGGGTCGGGTCGGGTCGGGTCAGCCGACCAGGTTGTCCGCCAGCTCCTCCGACAGATTGGCCTCGGTGCCCGGGATGCCCAGATCCGAGGCGCGCTTGTCGGCCATGGCCAGCAGCCGGCGGATCCGGCCCGCGACCGCGTCCTTGGTCAGCGGCGGGTCGGCGAGCGCGCCCAGCTCCTCCAGCGAGGCCTGCTTGTGCTCCATGCGCAGCCGTCCGGCCGCGGCGAGGTGCTCGGGCACCTCCTCGCCCAGGATCTCCAGCGCGCGCTGCACCCGCGCCCCCGCGGCCACCGCCGCGCGGGCCGAACGCCGCAGGTTCGCGTCGTCGAAGTTGGCGAGCCGGTTGGCCGTGGCCCGCACCTCGCGGCGCATCCGCCGCTCCTCCCAGGCCAGCACCGACTCGTGCGCGCCGAGCCGCGTCAACAGCGCGCCGATCGCATCACCGTCCCGGACGACCACGCGGTCCACCCCGCGCACCTCCCGGGCCTTGGCGGCGATCGACAGCCGGCGGGCGGCGCCGACCAGTGCCAGCGCGGCCTCCGGACCCGGGCAGGTCACCTCCAGGGAGGAGGAGCGGCCGGGCTCGGTCAGCGAGCCGTGCGCGAGGAACGCCCCGCGCCAGGCCGCCTCCGCGTCACAGGTGGCCCCCGAGACCACCTGCGGGGGAAGCCCGCGGATCGGCCGGCCCCGGCCGTCCACCAGGCCGGTCTGCCGGGCGAGTTGGTCCCCGCCCGCGACGACCCGGACGACATAGCGCGAGCCGCGGCGCAGTCCGCCGGGGGCCATCACGATCAGCTCCGAGCTGTGGCCGAAGATCTCCAGGATGTCCCGTTTGAGGCGGCGGGCCGCCATCGCCGTGTCCAGCTCCGCCTCGATCACGATGCGCCCGCTCACCAGATGCAGGCCGCCGGCGAACCGCAGAATGGCGGAGACCTCCGCCTTCCTGCAGCAGGTCCGGGTGACGGGGAGCCGGGAGATCTCGTCCTTCACCGCTGCCGTCATCGCCATGGGCCGATCCTTCCATGCATCCGAAAAATACGGTCGTACGCGGCGGCCAACAGCTCCGGGTCGTGCCGGGGTGTTCCGTCGGTCCGGGCCACCGGGGCCAGCTCGACCGCGGCTCCCAGCCGCTTGGCGGCCTCGGTGAGCGAATCGCGGTCGGGCACGGCGGCCTCGTCGGCCAGCACCACGTCCAGGGCGAGTTTAGGGGCGTGTCGCCCCAAAACCTCCAAATGACGCTGCGGGGAGAAGCCGTCTGTTTCCCCCGGCTGCGGAGCGAGGTTCAGGGACAGGACCTTGCGGGCCTTGGTCTCGGTCAGGGCGTCCAGCAGCTCGGGCACCAAGAGATGCGGGATCACCGAGGAGAACCAGGACCCGGGGCCGAGCACCACCCAGTCCGCGTCCAGGACCGCCGCGAGGGCCTCCGGGACGGCCGGCGGGTCGTTCGGCACCAGGTGGACGGACTGCACCTCGCCGGGCGTCAGCGCCACGGTGGCCTGCCCGCACACCGTGTCCACGGCCTCCGGGTGCTCCGGATCATGTCCCTTGACCAGGGCCTGGAGCTCCAGTGGCACGGCGGACATGGGCAGCACCCGTCCGTGCGCGCCGAGCAGCTTGCCGACCAGGTCCAGCGCCTGGACATGGTCGCCGAGCTGCTCCCACAGGGCGACGATCAGCAGATTGCCCACCGCGTGGTCGTGCAGATCGCCCTGGGACTGGAAGCGGTGCTGGATGACACGGGACCAGGTCTGGCCCCAGTCGTCGTCCCCGCACAGCGCGGCCAGCGCCTTGCGCAGATCGCCGGGCGGCAGCACGCCCAGCTCGTCGCGCAGCCGTCCGCTGGAGCCGCCGTCGTCGGCCACGGTGACGACGGCGGTGAGATCGCCGGTGATCCGGCGCAGCGCGGCCAGCGAGGCCGACAGGCCCATGCCACCGCCGAGCGCGACGACCTTGGGCTGTGCGCCCCGGCGGCGGGGCCGGCCCCCGCGGGCCTCGACCGGGCGGCCGGCGCGGGTCTCGCCCGAGCGGCCGGAGCGCGCCTCGGGCACCATCCGGCGCAGCCGTCCCAGCCGCGGTGTACGTTCCGTCATTCCCGTCCCATGTCCCGGTGTACGACCACCGTTTCCACACCCTCGGCCGCGAGGCGCGCGGCGAGTTTCTCCGACATCGCGACCGAGCGGTGCTTGCCCCCGGTACAGCCGATCGCGATGGTCACATAGCGCTTGCCCTCACGCCGGTAGCCGGCCGCGATCAGCCGCAGCAGCTCGGCGTAGCGGTCCAGGAACTCCTTGGCGCCGGGCTGGTTGAAGACATAGGCGGCGACCTCCTCGTTGAGGCCCGTGAAGGGGCGCAGCTCCGGGACCCAGTGCGGGTTGGGCAGGAACCGCATGTCCGCGACGAGGTCGGCGTCGACCGGGAGGCCGTACTTGAACCCGAAGGACATCACGGTGGCCCGCAGTTCGGGCTCCTCCTCGCCGGCGAACTGGGCGTCCATCTTGGCCCGCAGCTCGTGCACGTTGAGGCTGGAGGTGTCGATCACCAGGTCGGCGTCGCCGCGCAGTTCGCGCAGCAGCTCCCGCTCGGCGGCGATGCCGTCCACGATGCGGCCGTCGCCCTGGAGGGGGTGCGGGCGGCGCACCGACTCGAAGCGGCGTACCAGGGCCTCGTCGGAGGACTCCAGGAAGACGATCCGCCGGGTGACGTGCTTGGCCTCCAGGTCCGCCAGGGACTCGCGCAGGTTGTCGAAAAAGCGCCGGCCTCGGACGTCCACCACGACCGCGATCCGCGCCACGTTCCCCTGGGAGCGGGCGCCCAGTTCGACCATGGTGGGGATGAGCGCGGGCGGCAGGTTGTCCACGACGAACCAGCCGAGGTCCTCCAGGCACTTCGCGGCCGTCGAGCGGCCCGCTCCGGACATGCCGGAAATGATCACCAGCTCGGGGATCGCCGCTTCGGGGACCCCGGGTGCCTCGCCGCCCGTACTCACCTGTGCTCCGTTGTCGTCGCCCGTGTCCTGCCCGCTCTCAGGGCCGGTGGGCCGGGGGGCGGTCTCCCCGCCCGGGTCCGGGTGCGCCTGATCTCGGCGCTGTGTGGGCTGTGCGTCGTTCTCGCTCATGTCTCCTGCCCCCGTCGTTCGTCCGAGGGGCCCGCGGTCACGGGCTCCCCTGAGGGACCCGCCGTCGTCTCGGGTTCCTCGTCTTCCATGATCTCTCCGGTCGCCGTGTTCACGGCGGGTGCGGCCGGGGCCGCCTGGGCGAGGGCCGCGGCGATGGTCTCGGCCGTCTTGCGGCCTATCCCGGGCACTTCCTGGATCTGTTCGATTGTGGCGGACCGCAGCCGCTTCACCGAGCCGAAATGCTTGATGAGCGCCTGTTTCCTCGTCTCGCCGAGGCCGGGGACGTCGTCCAGGGGGCCGGCGCGGAAGCGCTTGGCGCGCTTGGTGCGCTGGTAGGTGATCGCGAACCGGTGCGCCTCGTCCCGGACGCGCTGGAGCAGATACAGACCTTCGCTGGTGCGGGGCAGCACCACGGGGTCGTCCTCGCCGGGCAGCCAGACCTCCTCCAGCCGCTTGGCCAGGCCGCACACCGCGATGTCGTCGATCCCCAGTTCGTCCAGCGCCCGCCGGGCCGCCGCGACCTGCGGCTGACCACCGTCGACCACGACCAGCTGGGGCGGATAGGCGAACTTCCGGGGCCGACCGTCGTCGTCCTTGAGGGAACCGTTGAGAGGGACGGCGAGGGGGTCGTCGAGCGGGTCGGGGCCGCTGGGGGTGAGGGGGACGGCGGGTCGTGGGGCGGATCTCGGGGCGGCGGGGGCGCGGGACGCCGTGTCGGCGGGGACGTCGGATGCCGGGGTGGCCAGAGCGCCGGGTTCCGTGGCGGCGGGGGCTCCGGATGCCGGGGTGGCCGGAGCGCCGGGTTCCGTGGCGGCGGGGGCTCCGGATGCCGGGGTGGCCGGAGCGCCGGGTTCCGGAGCGGCGGGGGCGCCGGGGCCCTCGCTGAGGGGGGCTCCGGGTCCCGCGCTGGCGGGGGCCCCGTTTCCTGCGCTGACGGGAGTCAGTGGGGGCGCGGTGCCGGTGGGCGTGGCCGGGGCGTCTTCCGGTGCGGTGCCGGCGTCGGTGGGGGTGGCCCCGGCGTCGGCGGGCGCGGGGGCCTCGCCCGTGGGCGGGACCTCGGCGTTCGCGGGGGCTGTCGTCTCCTCCGACGGGGTGATCCCGGCCTCGGCGGGCGCGGCTCCCCCGTCCGTGAGCACGGCCTCGCCGTCGGTGCCCGGCTCCTCGCCGTCGGCCCACTCCCCCGTCCGCTCCTTGTCGGCGAGGTACCGCTTGAAGCGGCGGGTGATCACCTCGTGCATGGAGCGGACGTCGTCCTGGCCGGCGAAGCCCTTGATCTGGAAGCGGCGGTACTCGCCCTTGCGCTGGAGGCCGTCCTCGAAGACGACCATGGAGGCGACCACGTCGTCCCCCTGGAGGTGCGAGATGTCGTAGCACTCGATGCGCAGCGGGGCGCTGTCCAGGTCGAGGGCGTCGGCGATCTCCTCCAGGGCGCGCGAACGGGTGGTGAGGTCGGAGGCGCGCTTGGTCTTGTGCAGGGCGAGCGCCTGCTGGGCGTTGCGCTGCACGGTCTCCATCAGCGCCTTCTTGTCGCCGCGCTGCGGGATGCGCAGCGACACGATCGACCCGCGGCGGCCGGTCAGCCACTCCTGGACCGGCTCGACCGGCTCGGGCAGCGCCGGGACCAGCACCTCCTTGGGCACGGCGTCCCCGGTCTCCTCGCCGTACAGCTGCTGAAGGGCGTGCTCGACCAGGGCGCCGGTCGTGATCTCCTCGACCTTGTCGGTCACCCAGCCGCGCTGGCCGCGCACCCGGCCGCCGCGCACATGGAAGATCTGCACGGCCGCCTCCAGTTCGTCCTCGGCGACCGCGATGAGATCGGCGTCGGTCGCGTCGGCGAGCACGACCGCGCTCTTCTCCATGGCCTTCTTCAGGGCCCCGATGTCGTCGCGCAGCCGGGCGGCCCGCTCGTACTCCATGTCCTCGGCCGCCTCCGTCATCTGCTTCTCCAGGCGGCGGAGGTAGGTGCCGGTGCGGCCGGCCATGAAGTCGCAGAACTCGTCGGCCAGGTCCCGGTGGTCCTCGGGGCTGATCCGGCCGACGCAGGGGGCGGAGCACTTGCCGATGTAGCCGAGCAGGCAGGGGCGGCCGGTGCGGGCGGCGTTCTTGAACACGCCCGCCGAGCAGGTGCGCACCGGGAAGACCCGCAGCAGCAGGTCGACGGTGTCCCGGATGGCCCAGGCGTGTCCGTAGGGCCCGAAGTACCGCACGCCCTTCTTCTTGTGACCGCGCATCACCTGGACGCGCGGGAACTCCTCGTTCATCGTCACCGCGAGGTACGGGTAGCTCTTGTCGTCGCGGTACTTGACGTTGAACCGGGGGTCGTACTCCTTGATCCAGGAGTACTCCAGCTGCAGTGCCTCGACCTCGGTGGACACCACGGTCCACTCCACGGACGCGGCGGTGGTCACCATCGTCCGGGTGCGCGGGTGCAGGTTCGCCAGGTCCTGGAAGTAGTTCGCCAGGCGCTGGCGGAGGCTTTTCGCCTTTCCGACGTAGATCACCCGGCGGTGCTCGTCACGGAACCTGTACACCCCGGGGGTGTCCGGGATCTCACCCGGCCTGGGGCGGTAGCTGGAGGGATCGGCCATGTCTCACACCCTACTGGCGAGCACCGACACCGCGTCGGGCCTGTGGATAACCCCGGCCACGCGGCTCGTCCGCAGGCCCCCGCGCGGGCCTGCGGAGGTCACGCCCGCCGGTGCCGGAGGGCCGCCGGGGGACACGGTCCGGCCAGTAGTACGGGGCGTACGACCCCAAGGTGTTGTCGGGTTCCGGTCAACACGCTTCAATGCGGGGGAACTCGGGGCCGTCGCGCGCGGGAAGGGGCGCGACGCGCGCGGCCAGGGGCGTCCACGACGCCACGGGGGTGGCCCCGCACACCCGCGCAGACGGTCTGACCAGCCGTAGTGACACCGACAGAAAGGCCCCACGGCATGCGGCATGTCCTAGAGCACGCGGACCACCCCACCGGGGAACTGGACACGGCCCTGCGGGGCGGCCCTTTCCACGTGGCGCTGCGCGCCGCGATCGCCGCGCGCGGGCTGCCGCTCCAGCGTGTCCAGCACCATCTCTCGCGCCATGGCGTCAAAGTCGGTGTGACCAGCCTGAGTTACTGGCAGCAGGGTGCCCGCCGCCCCCAGCGCCCGGAGTCGCTGCGCGCCGTCCGCGCCCTGGAGGAGATCCTCCGGCTGCCGGACGAGTCGCTGATCAGGCTGCTCGCCGAGTCCGACCGGCGCGAGGAGGCCGACACCCCCGCGGGCCACCCGTACCGCTCGCCGGCCGAGACCGCGGGCGTGCTGGACCGGCTCCGGGCCGAGCTGGGCCGGCCGGCCGACAGCGGGCTGCACACCCTGGGCCACCACGAGTGCGTCCGGATCGGCGCCGGGCGGGAACTGGTGGCCCGCGAGGCCCATCACATCGTGCGCGCCCACCGCGACGGCGTCGACCGTTTCCTGGTCGTCCACCGGGGCGACCCCGGCCGCACCCCGCACGAGATGAGGGTGCGGGCCCTGGAGAACTGCCGCACGGGCCGTGTCCGCCGGGACCAGGGCACCGGGGTGCTGGTGGCCGAGCTGCTCTTCGGCACCCGGCTGCGGGCCGGCGACACCTTCCTCTTCCGGTATGCCGTCGAGGACGGCGCGGCCGCGCCCGCCCACGAGTACCTGCACCACTTCGAGGCGCCCGGCGGTCAGTACGCGCTCCAGGTGCGCTTCGACGCGGCCGCGCTGCCCGTGCGCTGCCGGCGCTTCACCCAGCACGCGCCGGAGGCCCCGCGCAGCGCCCGACAGGAGCTCCCCGTCACCGGGCCGCATCACTGCGCCCATGTGGTCGAGCCGCGCATCCGGCCGGGCGTCGTGGGCATCGCCTGGGACTGGCCCCAGTGAATGCCTCCGTGGGCAAGGGCCGCCGCCGCCCATCGGTCGGTGCGACCGCTGAGGCCGGGCGGTGCGGGTCGGACAGTGCGGGACGGGGATCAGGCGGCCGGGCCGGCCACGATCCTGCCGTTCTCCGTCTTCACCGACAGCTCCGTCAGCGGCTCGGTGGCCGGCGACTGGACCACCTTGCCGGTCACGGCGTCGAACTCGCTGCCGTGGCAGGGGCAGATCAGGGTCGTGCCCTGGAGCTTGTTGATCGGGCATCCGGCGTGCGTGCAGACCGTGCTGTACGCCTTCAGCGTGCCGCTCTTGTCCCGGCTGACCACCACATTGTGGTCCTTGTAGAGCTTGGCGCCGCCCTTGGCGACGTCGCCCTCCGCGCCGAGGTCCACCGGCGCGGTCGGAGTGGCGGCCGATCCGCTGTCTCCCGGCCCGGAGCACGCGGCCAGGCCGAGCCCGGCGACCGGGACCACGGCGGCCCCTCGAAGAACGGTACGACGGCTCGCGGAAGGACGCGTGGGCATCTCGGACTCCACTGGTCAAGGGGTGTACACGGCGACGATACCGGGGCGGGAATCCGGGCCGGGGGCGGGGTGCGGTGCGCGACGGCAGGGTGGGGGCGAGCGCGTCGGATGCGGCGGGATCGGGCACGTAAACGTTTGCGCAAGCGTTTACGCGGGCTCTGCCGATGGGGTACGTTCCCGGCCGGGCGCCCGTAACGGCGGGCGGTGAGGAGGGGAGCACGATGGCCACCATGGCGGACGTCGCGCGGAGCGCCGGAGTCTCCGTGGCGACCGTCTCCCATGTCCTCAACGGCACCCGTCCGGTCTCGCCCGGCACCCGCCGGGCCGTCCTGGACGCCGTGGACGTCCTCGGCTACACCCCCAACACCCTGGCCCGCTCCCTGGTGACCGCGCGCACCCGCTCCATCGGGCTCGCGGTGTCGGCGATCAGCAATCCGTACTTCACCGAGATCCTCCAGGGCGTCGAGGCCGCCGCCCTGGAGGCCGGCTACGGGCTGCTCCTGGCCGATCCGCACGACGACCCTCTCCATGAGCGCAAGGTCGCGCAGCTCCTGCATGAGCGCCGGGTGGACGGCATGATCGTCGCCCCGTCCGCGCGGCCGGGCGAGCTGGTCGACTACCTCGGCCGTCATGCCGTACCGACCGTGTTCCTGGACCGGCTGATCGACCCGCCCGGATCCGGCGAGGGGACGCCCCCGGCCACGGGCGCTCCGTTCTTCGACCAGATCTGTGCGGAGGGCGCCGAGCCGACGGCCCACCTCGTCACCCATCTCGCCGGTCTGGGACACCGCCGGGTCGGCCTGATCGCCGGGCTGCCGGGGCTCAGCACGACCCGTGAGCGCGTCACCGGCTATCTGGACGGCCTCGCCGCCGCGGGCCTGGCGCACGACGACCGTCTCCTGGTGTCCGGCAACTCCGAGTCCGCCGGCGCCGAGCGGGCCGCCGCCGCCCTGCTCGCCCTCCCCGATCCGCCCACCGCGCTCGTCACCGCCAACAACGCGATGACCCTCGGCGCCCTGCGCGCCCTGCGCCGACACGGCCTGGCCGTGCCCGGCGACATCGCCCTGTGCTGTTTCGACGACTTCCCCTGGGCCGACCTCTTCTCGCCCCGGCTCACCGCCGTCGCCCAGCCCAGCAGGGAGCTGGGCGCCCGGGCCGTACGGCTGCTCCTGGAACGCCTGGCCGAGCCGCACCGGCCGTCCCGGACCGTGCGGCTGCCCTGTGCGTTCGTCCACCGCACGTCCTGCGGCTGCCCGGAGGAACCAGAGCGGCCCGGGGCAGCCGCGCGCACCGCGTCGTCCGCCCTGTCCGAGATCCCGCCCGAGCCCCCGTCCGAGAAGGGAACCGCCTCGTGATCGTCGTCGCCGGTGAGGCACTGATCGACCTGGTACCGCAGGGCCCCGGTGCCCTCGCGGCCCTGAAACCGGCGCCCGGCGGCGGCCCGTACAACACCGCCCTGGCCCTCGGCCGGCTCGGTTCTCCCACCGCCTTCTGCTCCCGGACGTCGTACGACGCCTTCGGCGAGGCCCTGCTCGACGGGCTGCGGCGGGCCGGGGTGGAGGTGGCGGGCGTACAGCGCGGGCCGGAGCCGACGACCCTCGCGGTGGCCACGATCGACGGCGGCGGCTCCGCGTCGTACTCCTTCCATGTCGAAGGCACCGCCGACCGTCTCTTCACCGCGCCCGCCTCGCTCCCCGCGGGCACCCGCGCGGTGTCCTTCGGCACCCTGTCGCTCGTCCTGGAACCGGGGGCGAGCGCCTATGAGGAGCTGATGCGCGGGGCGGCCCGGCAGGGGCTGTTCACCGCGCTCGACCCGAACATCCGGGCGGGACTGATCCCGGACGCGGACGCCTACCGGGCGCGTTTCGCGAGCTGGCTGCCCTCGGTGGCGCTGCTGAAGGTGTCCGCGGAGGACGCGGCATGGCTGGGCGGGACGCCGCGCGCGTGGCTGGCCGAGGGGCCGTCGGCCGTGGTGGTGACCCGGGGCGGCGAGGGTCTGACCGTGTACACCCGGGACGGCGGGGAGTGTTCCGTACCCGGTGAGAAGGCCGACGTCGTGGACACCATCGGCGCCGGTGACACGGTGAACGCGGCGCTGCTGCACGGTCTGTCCGCCCTGGACGCGCTGTCGCGCGAGGCGCTGGCCGCCCTCGGGACGGAGGGCTGGACACGACTGCTGCGCTTCGCGGCGCGCGCGGCGGCGATCACCTGTTCACGGGCGGGGGCGGAGCCGCCGTACGCGGACGAGCTGGGTGCTGTGTGAGCCGTCCGCTTTCCGTCTGCTCTTGTCAAGGAGCGGCCGCCGGTTCGTGCGGCTGAGGGTGGAACGAACGGCGCCCCGCGGGGAGTTCCCGCGGGGCGCCGTATTTTTGACCTGATGTCAGGCTTTGCTCGCCCGTGTCGTCTTCCTCGCGGGCGCCGCCTTCTTCGTGGCGGTCTTCGTCGCGGCCGTCTTCTTCGTGGCGGTCTTCTTCGTGGCCGCTGCGGCCTTCTTGGTCGCCGTGTTGTCGGCCTTGGCCGTCACCGCCTTCTTGGCCGGCGTCCTGGCCGCGGCCGTCTTCCTGGTGGCGCGCGGTGCCTTCACGGGCTCCGCGTCGCTGACCCGGTCGGCGCCGAGGATCTCGCGCAGGAACTTGCCGGTGTGGCTGGCCGGGACCCCGGCGACCTCCTCGGGCGTGCCCTCGGCGACCACCAGGCCACCGCCGGCGCCGCCCTCCGGGCCCATGTCCACGAGCCAGTCGGCGGTCTTGATCACATCGAGGTTGTGCTCGATGACGATGACCGTGTTGCCCTTGTCGACCAGGCCACCGAGCACCTTCAGCAGCTTGCTGATGTCCTCGAAGTGCAGACCGGTGGTGGGCTCGTCCAGCACGTAGACCGTGCGTCCGGTGGAGCGCTTCTGGAGTTCGCTGGCGAGCTTGACGCGCTGCGCCTCGCCGCCGGAGAGCGTGGTGGCCGACTGGCCGAGGCGCACATAGCCGAGGCCGACGTCGTGCAGCGTCTTCAGGTGGCGCGAGATCGCCGGGACCGCCTCGAAGAAGTGCATGGCCTCCTCGATCGGCATGTTCAGCACCTCGGCGATGGACTTGCCCTTGTAGTGGACCTCCAGGGTCTCCCGGTTGTACCGGGCGCCGTGGCAGACCTCGCACGGGACGTAGACGTCCGGGAGGAAGTTCATCTCGATCTTGATGGTGCCGTCGCCCGCGCAGTTCTCGCAGCGGCCGCCCTTGACGTTGAAGGAGAAGCGCCCGGGCTGGTAGCCGCGGACCTTGGCCTCGGTGGTCTCGGCGAACAGGCGGCGGACGTGGTCGAAGACACCGGTGTACGTCGCCGGGTTGGACCGCGGGGTGCGGCCGATCGGCGACTGGTCGACATGGACGACCTTGTCCACCAGGTCGTCGCCCGCCACGCGCGTGTGGCGGCCGGGGACGGTGCGCGCGCCGTTCAGCTCGCGCGCCAGGTGGGTGTACAGGATGTCGTTGACCAGGGTGGACTTGCCGGATCCCGACACGCCCGTGACGGCCGTGAACACGCCCAGCGGGAAGGACACGTCGATGTCCTGGAGGTTGTTCTCACGGGCGCCGTGCACGGTGAGCTGGCGCGAGGGGTCGCGGGGGCGCCGGACCTCCGGCAGCGGGATCGCCTTGCGACCGGAGAGGTAGGCGCCGGTCTGCGACTCGGCGTTGGCGAGCAGTTCCTTCAGGGAGCCGCTGTGCACCACCTTGCCGCCGTGCTCACCGGCGCCGGGGCCGATGTCGACCACCCAGTCGGCGACCTTGATGGTGTCCTCGTCGTGCTCCACGACGATGAGCGTGTTGCCCATGTCGCGCAGCCTGACCAGGGTCTCGATCAGCCGGTGGTTGTCGCGCTGGTGCAGACCGATGGAGGGCTCGTCGAGCACGTACAGGACGCCGACCAGGCCGGAGCCGATCTGGGTGGCCAGGCGGATGCGCTGGGCCTCGCCGCCGGACAGGGTGCCGGCCGCGCGGTTGAGCGAGAGGTAGTCCAGGCCGACGTCGACCAGGAAGCGCAGCCGCTCGTTGACCTCCTTCAGCACGCGTTCGGCGATCTTCTTGTCGCGGGCGCTCAGCTTCAGCTCGCCCAGGAACTCCGCGCAGTCGCTGATGGACATCGCCGAGACCTCGGCGATCGACTTCCCCATGACGCTGACGGCGAGGACGATCGGCTTCAGGCGGGTGCCCTCGCAGGAGGGGCAGGGCACCTCGCGCATGTAGCCCTCGAAGCGCTCGCGGCTGGCGTCGCTCTCGGCCTCGCTGTGCCGGCGCTTGACGAAGGGCACCGCGCCCTCGAAGGGGGTGGTGTAGACCCGCTCGCGGCCGTACCGGTTGCGGTAGCGCACCTCGATCTGGGTCTTGTGGCCGTGGAGCAGGGCCTTCTTGGCGCGCTGGGGCAGGCCGGCGAAGGGGATGTCCGTGCGGAAGCCGAGCGCGTCCGCGAGGGCGCCGATCAGGCGGCTGAAGTAGTCCTTGGTGTGTCCGTGCGACCAGGGGTGGATGGCGCCTTCGTCCAGGGACTTGTCGGGGTCCGGGACGATCAGCTCGGCGTCGACCTCCATACGGGTGCCGATGCCGGTGCACTCGGGGCACGCGCCGAAGGGCGAGTTGAAGGAGAAGGAGCGCGGCTCCAGCTCCTCGAAGGACAGGTCGTCGTACGGGCAGTACAGGTGCTCCGAGTACATGCGCTCGCGCTCGGGGTCGTCCTCGGGGAGGTCCACGAAGTCGAGCACGACCATGCCGCCGGACAGGCCGAGGGCGGTCTCCACGGAGTCGGTGAGGCGGCGCTTGGCGGAGTCCTTCACCGTGAGGCGGTCCACGACCACCTCGATGGTGTGCTTCTCCTGTTTCTTCAGGGTCGGCGGTTCGGACAGCTGGACGGTCTGGCCGTCCACCCGCGCACGGGAGTAGCCCTTGGTCTGGAGGTCGGAGAAGAGATCGACGAACTCGCCCTTGCGCTCGCGCACCAGCGGCGAGAGCACCTGGAAGCGGCTCCCCTCCGGCAGCTCCAGGACCTTGTCCACGATGGCCCCCGGCGACTGGCGCGAGATCGGGCGGCCGCACTCGGGGCAGTGCGGCTTGCCGATGCGCGCGAAGAGCAGACGCAGGTAGTCGTAGACCTCGGTGATGGTGCCGACAGTCGAGCGGGGGTTGCGCGAGGTCGACTTCTGGTCGATGGAGACCGCCGGGGACAGGCCCTCGATGAAGTCGACGTCCGGCTTGTCCATCTGTCCGAGGAACTGCCGTGCGTACGAGGAAAGCGACTCCACGTAGCGCCGCTGGCCCTCGGCGAAGATCGTGTCGAAGGCCAGGGAGGACTTGCCCGACCCCGAAAGGCCCGTGAAGACGATGAGCGAGTCACGAGGCAGGTCGAGCGAGACATTCTTCAGGTTGTGCTCGCGCGCGCCACGGACGATGAGACGGTCGGCCACGCCGGTCCGCACCTTTCTTGGGAGAAGTGACAGGGGCGAAGCCCCCGTGCTTCTTCACACTAGGGGGAGCCACTGACAACGCCGGTCGGATTGCTCGGTTGCATAACAACCCCCGGCCTTCCAGCATGCCCGACGCCGTCTTCGACCATATAGCACGCGCATTCGAATTACGGACGAGCTTCACCAGCTTCACCCGAACGTGTGGCGGGGCTAGGGTCGGGCCCATGATTGATCACGCTCATGACCTGGCATGTGTACGTGACGCGACCGAGCGGCTGCTCAACGCGGTCGCACAACTGGACAACGCCTCACTCGCCGAGCCGTCACGGCTTCCCGGCTGGAGCCGCGGCCATGTCCTCGCCCACCTCGCCCGCAACGCGGACGCGCTCGTGAACGTCCTCGAAGGCCGTCCCATGTACGCGAGCGCCGAGGCGCGGGACGTCGACATCGACAACGGCGCCGCGCGCCCCCTGGAGACCCAGCTCGCCGACCTGCGCGAGACCGCGGAGCGGTTCCGGGCGGCGGGGGACGCGCCCGCGGACTGGACGCGCACGGTGGAGCTGCGCAACGGGGTCACCGACGACGCGGCCCGGGTGCCGTTCCGCCGGTGGGTCGAGGTGGACCTGCACCACGTGGACCTCGGGATCGGGTACGACCTGGAGGACCTCCCGGCCGAGTTCCTGGAGCGCGAGTCCGACTTCCTGACCCGGCGCTTCTCCGGCAACCCCGACGTGCCCGCGACCCGTGTGACGGACGGCACCCACGAGTGGACCACGGGACGGCACGCGGACAAGCCCGAGGTCACCGTCACGGGCACCCCGGCCGACCTGGTCGGCTGGCTCGCCGGCCGCCGCGACGGCTCCGCCCTGGCGGCGGACGGCGCCCCCCTGCCGAAGCTCCCACCGCTCTAGGTTTCGAACCCGAGGCCCGGCAGAGCGGCCGCCGGCGCCGGACGGTCATCCGGTGAACGTCCGCGGTTCGGACCGCTTGTGTCAGTGAGGCGTCGCCGTCACCGCGAACGGCATAGGCTGATCACCATGACGTACACGGGCGAGGTCAGGGTCGGCGGGCCGGCGGATGTGCATGAGCTCAAGGACCTGATGATCACGAAGATCGCGGTCGGGCCGATGGACAACAACGCCTATCTGCTGCGCTGCCGGGCCACCGACGAGCAGCTCCTGATCGACGCCGCGAACGAGCCGCGGACGCTCCTGGGGATGATCGGTGACGACGGCATCGCATCCGTCGTCACCACCCACCAGCACGGCGACCACTGGCAGGCGCTCGCCGAGGTCGTGGCCGCGACGGGCGCGCGCACGCACGCCGGCCGGGAGGACGCGCCCGGCATCCCGGTGGCCACCGACGTGCTCGTGGACGACGGCGACGTCATCCGGGTGGGGCAGGTGGAACTCACCGCCCGCCACCTCGTCGGGCACACGCCGGGCTCCATCGCGCTGGTCTACGACGACCCGCACGGCCATCCGCACGTCTTCACCGGCGACTGCCTCTTCCCGGGCGGCGTCGGCAACACGCGCAAGGACCCGAAGGCGTTCGCCAGCCTGATCCATGACGTGGAGACGAAGATCTTCGACGCGCTGCCGGACGAGACCTGGGTCTATCCGGGGCACGGCGACGACACCACGCTCGGCGCCGAGCGCCCGCACCTGCCGGAGTGGCACGCGCGCGGGTGGTGAACTCAGGCCGCCCGTAAGGGGGATGCCGTACGACCGGTATGTACGACGGGACGTGCGCCCGGCGTGAACGCCGTTCCGCGCGCCCCGTGTGAACGCTTCGCACACGCCCGGCGCACACGCACGCTCCCCCGGACCGGTGGCACGCGGTCAACTGGTCGCGGCCCCGCCCGGGATGACGGCTCCCGAGCGGAAGGGCCGCCGGTCTGCCCACCCTGCCCTGGGCCGGCGGCCCGGGCCGGGGCCCAGGTACCGCCGCCCGGCCCGCGTTCACACGGCCGCAACACCCGCTCCCACTATGCGGACAAAAATGGTCGTGACCTCGACAAATGCCGAGTTCGCTGCCACTCTCCCGCCATGCACCTCGCCCCTCGCACAGTGCGCCGCGCGGTAGCGGCCGCCACCCTCGTCCTGCTCGCCACCGCCGTCGGCTGCGCCCCGCAGCCCGAGGCGAAGTCGTCGGCCACCGCGCCCGGTTCGGCCGCCGCGAGCTGCGCCAAGGGCAAGCTGGCCACCAAGACGTCCGGGAAACTGACCATCGCGACGGACGAACCCGCCTACGAGCCGTGGTTCAAGGACGACAAGCCCGCCAATGGCAAGGGCTTCGAATCCGCGGTCGCCTACGCCGTGGCCAAGCAGCTCGGCTACGGCAAGGACGAGGTGGCCTGGCAGAGCGTGCCCTTCAACAAGGCGTTCGCGCCCGGCGTGAAGACCTTCGACTTCGACATCAACCAGGTTTCGATCAGCACCGAACGCAAAAAGGCCGTCGACTTCTCCTCCGGCTACTACGACGTGCGCCAGGCCGTCATCGCGCTCAAGGGGAGCAAGGCCGCGAAGGCGAAGAGCATCGCGGACCTGCGCGGCCTCAAACTGGGCGCCCAGGTGGGCACCACCAGCCTCGACTACATCACCGACGTGGTGAAGCCGAAGCAGGACCCCGCCGTCTACGCCAAGAACGACCAGGCCAAGTCCGCCCTGAAGAACGGTCAGGTCGACGCCGTCGTCACCGACCTGCCGACCGCGTTCTACATCACCTCCGCCGAGGTGACGAACGCCAAGATCGTCGGCCAGTTCGAGAACCAGGGCGGCACGCCCGAGCAGTTCGGCCTGGTGCTCGACAAGGGCAGCGCGCTGACCCCGTGCGTGAGCGGCGCCGTCGACGCCCTGCGCAAGGACGGCACGCTGGCGCGGCTCGACCAGCAGTGGCTGTCCGACGCCGTCGGCGCCCCGGTGCTCAAGTGACCGTCACCAGGGGCGAGTCCGCGCGGGAGGGGGCCGACGACGAGGACGGCATGCCCGGCGACGACTACGTCCCCTCCGCGCGGCGGCTGGAGCGCGAGCGCCACAAGCGGGTCCGGGCCCGCCGCGCGACGGCCGTCGCGGCGCTGTCCACCCTGGTCACCGCCGCCGTGCTCTACCTGGTCGTGGTCGACGCGCCCGGCTGGCCGCGCACCCAGGAGACGTTCTTCAGCGCCCAGTACGCGCGCGAGGCGCTCCCGAAGGTCCTCGAAGGGCTGTGGCTGAACGTCCGCCTGCTGCTGATCTGCGGTGTCGCCGTCCTGGTCCTCGGCATGCTGATCGCGATCGCGCGCACCCTGCGCGGCCCGGTGTTCTTCCCGCTGCGCGTGCTGGCGGCGGCGTACACCGACTTCTTCCGCGGGCTGCCGCTGATCATCAATCTGATGATCGTGGTCCTGGGTGTGCCCGCGCTGCGGCTCCAGGGCGTGACGGTCGATCCGGTGCTGCTCGGCGGTACGGCGCTGACGCTGACGTACTCGGCGTACGTCGCCGAGGTGTTCCGGGCCGGCATCGAGTCGATCCACCCCTCCCAGCGCGCGGCGGCCCGCTCGCTGGGCCTGACCAACCGCCAGGCCCTGCGCTACGTGGTGCTGCCCCAGGCGGTGCGCCGGCAGGTGCCGCCGCTGCTCAACGACCTGGTGTCGCTCCAGAAGGACACCGGCCTGGTGTCGATCGGCGGCGCGGTGGACGCCGTACGGGCGGCCGACATCATCGTGGGCCGCAGCCTGAACTACACGCCGTACATCGTGGCGGGCCTCGTGTTCGTGGCGCTGACCATTCCGATGACCCGCCTCACGGACTGGGTGACGGCCCGGCTGGACCGGCGGCGGGAGCAGGGGGGATCCCTATGAGCGACGCGCCCGTGCTGCGCATGGAGTCGGTCCGCAAGACCTTCGGCGAGTCGGTGGTCCTGCGGGACGTCGACCTGGAGGTCGCCCCGCACACGGTGACCGCGCTGATCGGCGCCTCCGGGTCCGGGAAGTCGACGCTGCTGCGGTGCGCCAACCTCCTGGAGGAGATCGACGACGGCGCGATCTGGCTGGACGGCGAGGAGATCACTGATCCCCGGGCCGACCAGGACGCGGTGCGGCGCCGGATCGGCGTGGTCTTCCAGGCGTACAACCTCTTCCCGCACATGAGCGTGCTGGACAACATCACGCTCGCCCCGCGCCGGGTGCACGGCGTCTCCCGCGCCGAGGCCGAGGAGCGGGCCAGGGGGCTGCTGGAGCGCCTCGGGCTGGCCGGCAAGGCGGACGCCTATCCGGACCGGCTCAGCGGCGGCCAGCAGCAGCGGGTGGCGATCGTCCGGGCCCTCGCCGTGCGGCCCCGGCTGTTGCTGCTGGACGAGGTCACGGCCGCGCTCGACCCCGAACTGGTGGGCGAGGTGCTGGAGGTGGTCCGGGGGCTGAAGGACGAGGGCATGACCATGGTGCTGGCCACCCATGAGATGGGCTTCGCGCGGGACGTCGCCGACCAGGTGTGCTTCCTGGACGGCGGGGTCGTCCTCGAACACGGCACCGCCGAGCAGGTGTTCGGGGATCCGCAGCAGGAACGCACCCGGCGCTTCCTGCGGCGGATCGTCGAGGCGGGCCGCCTGTAGGACCGCCTCAGGACCCTGCGGCGGCGCGGGGACTACGTGTCGGCCCGCGTCGCGCCCAGGAGTGCCACGACGCGCTCGACGCCGAACACGTAGCCCTGCACGCCGCAGCCCGCGATCACGCCGTCGGCACGCAGGGAGACGTACGAGTGGTGCCGGAACGTCTCGCGCCGGTGGATGTTGGAGATGTGCACCTCCAGGACGGGCATGTCGTCGCAGGTGTTGAGCGCGTCCAGGATCGCCACCGAAGTGTGGGAGTAGGCGCCGGGGTTGATGACGATGCCGCAGTGGTCCAGGCGTGCCTCGTGGATCCAGTCGACCAGTTCGCCCTCGTGGTTGGACTGCCGGAAGTCGATCGTGCCGCCGTGCGCGGCCACCGCCTCGGCGCACAGCGCCTCGACGTCGGCGAGGGTCTCCCGGCCGTAGATCTCCGGCTGGCGCTGGCCCAGCAGATTCAGGTTGGGCCCGTTGAGGATCATGATCGGGGCGTTGGCCAGGGTGCGGGGCACGGTTCCTCCGGTCGTTCAGGGCGGTGCGTCCGCGACCGCTCGTTCCCGGTGTATCACGGCTCCGGCGTGCGCTCCGGGCCCGTGCCCCACTCGCCCCGGGCGCGCGCTTCGGCCACTCGGTCACCCCTGTACGCCCCCGTAACTCGTGGTCACGGTGGGTAGTTGACGCACCATGCACGACGTACGCGCTGTCACCACCGCCTCTCTGCCGCGCCTGGCCGCCGCCTCGCTCGCCGGCACCGCGGTCGAGTTCTACGACTTCTATGCCTACGGGACCGCGGCCGCGCTGGTCCTCGGGCCGCTGTTCTTCCCCTCGTTCTCGCCGGCCACCGGGACGCTGGCGGCGTTCGCGACGTTCGGCGTGGGCTTCGTGGCCAGGCCGCTGGGCTCGGTGCTGTTCGGGCACCTCGGGGACCGGCGCGGGCGGCGGCCGGTGCTGATGACCTCGCTGCTGATCACCAGCGCCTCGACGATCGCGGTGGGCTGTGTGCCCTCGTACGCCTCGATCGGCGTGGCCGCGCCCGTGCTGCTCCTGCTGCTGCGGTTCCTGCAAGGGCTCGGGCTCGGCGGCGAGTGGGGCGGGGCCGTACTGCTCACCGTGGAGCACGCGCCCGCCGGACGGCGGGCCCTGTGGTCGAGCATTCCGCAGCTGGGGCCCGCGATCGGCTTCGTGCTCGCCAACGGGGCGATGCTGGCGCTGTCCACCGGGCTCTCCGACGCGCAGTTCGCGCAGTGGGGCTGGCGGGTGCCGTTCTGGGCGGCCGCGGTGCCCGCCCTGGCGGGGCTGTGGCTGCGCTCGTCGCTCGCCGAGAGCCCCCGGTTCCTGGAGCTCGACGACCACGCGCGCGTGCCCTTCATGGAGGTCGTACGGCACCACAGACGGCTGGTGCTGCTGGCCGCGGGGGCGCTGTCCGCCGGGTACGCGGTGTTCTACGCGGTGACGACCTGGTCGCTGTCGTACGCGACGGAACGGCTCGATGTGAGCCGGAGCGTCATGCTGACCTGTGTCATGGCGGCGGTGCTCGTGCAGGCCCCGCTCATCCCCGCCGCCGCGCTGCTCGGCGACCGCTACGGGCGCCGGCCGATGTGCGTGACCGGATGCGCGGCCTGCGCGCTGTGGATGCTGCCCATGGTCTCGCTGCTGGCGACCGGCGAGCCGCTGCTGATGTTCCTCGGGATGCTGGGCGCGCTGCTCGCCTTCGTCACGGTGTTCTCGGTGGTCTCCGCCTATCTGCCGGAGCTGTTCGACGCCCGGGTGCGCTGCACGGGCGCCGCGGTGGGCTACAACCTCGGCGGGGTGCTCGGCGGCGCGCTCACCCCGATCGTGGCCACGGCGCTCGCGCAGGGAGGCGGGCGGGTCCCCTGGGGCGTGGGCGGCTATCTGACCGGTATGGCGCTGCTCAGCCTGGGCTGCTTCGCGCTGCTGCCGGAGACACACCCGGCGCCGCTCCCGGCGGTGGAGACGGTCGCCGGCTCGGTCAGGGGTTGATCGCCAGCTCCAGGTAGGCCGCGAACAGCACCAGGTGGACGCCGCCCTGCAAGGGGGTGGCCCGGCCCGGCACCACGGTCAGGGAGGCGACCACCACCGTCAGCGCCAGCAGCAGCATATGGACGGAGTCGAGGCCGAGGACGAGCGGTCCCGACAGCCAGAGGGAGGCCAGTGCCACGGCCGGGATGGTCAGTCCGATGCTGGCCATCGCCGAGCCGAGCGCGAGGTTGAGGCTGGTCTGCACCCGGTCCCGGCGCGCGGCGCGCAACGCGGCGATGGTCTCGGGGAGCAGCACGAGCAGGGCGATGATCACACCGACGACGGCCTGGCGCAGGCCCGCCGCCGCCACGCCCGACTCGATGGCGGGTGAGACGCCCTTCGCCAGGCCGACGACGCCGATCAGGGCCAGACCGAGCATGCCGAGGCTGATCAGAGCGGTGCGCTTGGACGGGGGGCTGGCGTGGTCCTCGGTGCTGATGACCTCGCCCTGCCGGGTGATGGGCAGGAAGTAGTCCCGGTGCCGCATCGTCTGGGTGGTGACGAACAGGCCGTAGAGGATCAGTGAGGACAGCGCGGCGAAGGTCAGCTGGAGCGTGGAGAACTCCGGTCCGGGCTTGCTGGTGGTGAAGGTCGGCAGCACCAGGCTCAGCGTGGCCAGGGTGGCGACCGTCGCGAGCGCGGCACCGGAGCCCTCGGGGTTGAAAACGGCGGTGCCGTGCCGCAGCGAGGCGACGAGCAGGCAGATGCCGACGATGCCGTTGCAGGTGATCATCACGGCGGCGAAGACGGTGTCCCTGGCCAGGGTGGAGCTTTTGTCTCCGCCGTCGGCCATCAGCGTGACGATCAGCGCCACCTCGATGACCGTGACGGCGATGGCCAGCACCAGGGAGCCGAAGGGTTCGCCGATGCGGTGGGCCACCACCTCGGCATGGTGCACCGCCGCGAGGACGGCTCCGGCGAGCACCACCGTCACCAGGGCGATGACCAGGCCCGGCATGGCCCGGTGCCAGGTGAGGATCAGCAGGACGACCGCGAGCACCGGCACAAGGATCGTCCATCGCCGGGCGAGTGATCGCAGCCAAGTGATCATGCCGCGATCGTCGCAGAGAGCCACATGGTTCGCATTCTGTTCGTTCCGGATGCTTCCGTCCCTTCCCTGCGGTGTCCGGCGCCGGCTCGGGCCGGGCCCCGCGTGTCCGTTCGTGTCCCACGGAGGATCCTCCGCGAGCGGAGAGCCCTCCGTGGGTGGTGGCCCTGACGGGCCGTGCGAGCCGTGTGGTCAGGTCAGACGTCCACGGACTCCCTCTTCCCGGCGTCCTCGCCGTCGGCGCCCGCCTCGGCGGCCGCCTGTTTCCTGGAGGCCATGAGGCTGGTGACCGTGGTGATCACCAGGACCCCGCAGATCACGCCGAGCGAGACCGGGATGCTGATCTCGGGCACCGGCACGCCCGATTCGTGCAGTGCGTGCAGGACGAGCTTCACGCCGATGAATCCGAGGATGACCGACAGGCCGTACGAGAGGTGGACCAGCTTCTTCAGCAGGCCGCCGAGGAGGAAGTACAGCTGACGCAGGCCCATCAGCGCGAAGGCGTTGGCGGTGAAGACGATGTACGGGTCCTGGGTGAGGCCGAAGATCGCGGGGATCGAGTCCAGGGCGAATAGGACGTCGGTGGTGCCGATGGCGAGCATCACGACCAGCATCGGGGTCATGATCCGCTTGCCGTTCTGCCGGATCCACAGCTTGGTGCCGTGGTACCGGTCGGCCACGCCGAACCTGCGCTCCGCCGCCTTCAGCAGCCGGTTCTCCTCGAACTCCTCCTCGCCCTCGTCGTCGGAGCGGGCCTCCTGGACGAGCTTCCAGGCGGTCCATATCAGGAAGGCGCCGAAGAGGTAGAACACCCAGGAGAAGCTGGTGACGATCGCGGCTCCGGCGGCGATGAACACCGCTCGCAGCACCAGGGCTATCAGGACGCCGATGAGCAGGACGCGCCGTTGGTAGAGCGCGGGCACCGCGAACTTCGTCATGATCAGGACGAAGATGAAGAGGTTGTCGACGCTCAGCGACTTCTCGGTGATGTAGCCCGCGAAGAACTCGCCGGCCGGCTGTCCGCCACCGAAGAAGAGCAGGCCGAGGCCGAAGAGACCGGCCAGGACGATCCAGACGACGGTCCAGATGCCCGCTTCTTTGATCGACACCTCATGGGGCTTGCGCCCGATGAGGAAGTCGAAACCGATCAGGGCGGCCAGGCCCACGATGGTGAGGACCCACAGGGTCATGGAAACTTCCACGGCAACCTCCGGCATTTCGAGATGGCAAGCACATATGCGTTGTCACTGCCGGAGGTCTCTTCCACCCGCACGGGGGCCGACGCCCCGGGACCGGAACCGGTCCGTATTGACGGGTGCGCCGCAGTCAGGGAGTACTCCCCTCCGCTTGGAAAACAGTACCCCAATTACCAAGCGTTGGTAAAGTGCAATACCAAGAAAGATCCAAACTTGCAGGTCAGATGGGCTTTACTTACGCTTGATCAAGGCGGTGACGACCTCGTCCAAGACCTGTTCCACGACCCGGCTGCCCACCGGCACCAGCGCGGGCTCGTAGGTCCAGGCGTGGCCCACCCAGGGGTCGGCGAAGTGCTCGTCGGGGACCGGGGTGAGGCGCATCAGCGAGCGCCACAGCGGGTTGAGCAGGGGGCCGTAGGCGGCGGCGTCCGCGCGGTCCGCCACCAGCAGGAGGTGCACGCCGACCGCCGGTCCCTCGTCCGCGAGGTAGCGCAGCCGTGTGATGGCCCGGTCGTCGAAGCCGTGCGGGAAGTCGTTGACGACCAGCAGCTGCCGCGCGGTGTCCACACCGTCCGGCAGCGACCCGGCCGCGCCGCCCCGCACCGCCATCTGCACCAGGTCGACCCGCCGGGTGAGCCGTTCCAGCATCTCCGTGACGCCCGCCGCCCCGGTCGCGGGCGGTGATGCGAGGACTCCGGCGCCGGTCAGCGGCCGCAGCGCGCGGGTCCCCGCGCCGGCCGGGTCGATGACCCGCACGGCGAACTCCCCCGCCGGATGCACGGCGAGCAGCCGGGCCGCGAGCGCCACCGCCGTCTCCATGGCCGCCTGCCGCAGCGCGGCCGGGTCCGCGAAGGATCCCTCCGGCATGGTCGTGGCACCGCTGTCGATCCACAGACCGTGCTCCAGTGGCAGTCTGACCAGAAGCGGGATGCGCAGCGGCAGGCTCTCGGGCAGATGCAGATCGCCGAGCCGAAGCGCCATCGGCGGTTCGGTGGGCGTGCGGTAGCCGTGCCAGGCGGGGCTGTCCCAGCGGGCGTAGGCGGGCGGCAGCGCCGGTTCGACCACCTCGGACTCCGCCGTGAGCTGGGCGAGGTCGCGGTCGAGAGCGGCGCGCGCCTGCTCGGCCAGTTGGTCCCGGCGGGCCCGGGCCGCCTCGCGCGCGGCCGTGTTCCCGTCGCCGAGGCGGGCGCGCGGGTCGGCGAGGGCCTGGTCGAGCTCCTTCTCCAGGCGGGTGTCGGCGAAGTCGACGGCGCTGCGGTACGCGGCAGTGGTGCGCGTCAGGTCCTCGAACATGCCCCAGACCTGGTTGTACAGCCGTTCCTCCGTCGACCAGCCCACGGCGTCGCCCGCGACCGGTGGGGCAGGCTGTCCGTCGGCGGCCGGGGATGCCGCGGGCGTGGGCGGTGCGGTGTGCCGGGGTCGGCGGGGGTGGGAGTAGTCGATCGGGCCGCCCGGAGGTACGTCCGCCGGTGCCGGGGTGTCGTAGGGGTCGCGGCCCGTGTCGTGCGCGCGCCGCGTGTCGTGGTCGTACGCGGCCGTGGGGGCGGGGTTCGTCGTCCCCTGTATGACGGCGGCGAGCGTGTCGGCCTCGGGCAGGCCCTGGTCGGCGAGGAGGGCGGCGAGGCCGTCGGCGTAGCCCTGGCCCATGGCGCGGATCTTCCAGGCGCCCTGTCTGCGGTACAGCTCCAGGGCGACCACGGCCGCCTCGGTGTCCAGGCCGGTGACGGTGTAGCGGGCGATCTCGGTGCCGTCGGGGCCGTGCACCGTGGTGAGCGGGGCGGGGACGGCGCCGAACCGGAGCGGGCCCGTGGTCCCGGTGGGCAGGGCGAGGAAGACGCCGACCCGGTGGACGGCCTCGGGCACGGCCGACAGGTCCACGGCCAGGCGGTGTTCGGCGGCGGCCTGCCGGGGGACCTCGGCGCCGGGGAGCGCGGGGGCGCCGGGGTGGGCGACCCGCTGGGGGCCCCGCACCGTGCCGTTCTCGTCTGCGAGCGTTGCCCCGGCCAGGACCGGGACCGCGCACGATATCCGGATCTCCAGCCGGACCTGGGGCAGCGGGCGGTTCTGTCCCCGCACCAGTTCGGCCGTCATCCCCGTCGCCCCCGTGCTGTCGTGAAGCCCCGCCCACCGGATCCGCGGCTACAGGTGCGGCAGGATCGCCGGCATCAGGTCCTGGAAGGTGCGCCCGTTGGCGGCGCTACCGAGGGCGGTCATCGTCCAGCCCGGGCCCGCGCGGTGCACCTTGGCCATGATCTGGGCGGTGTACTCGCCGCCGCCGGCCAGCGTGTAGCGGGCGAGTTCCTGGCCGTTGGACTCGTCCACCAGGCGGCAGAACGCGTTCTCCACCTCTTGGAAGGTCTGGCCCGTGAAGGAGTTCACGGTGAAGACGATCTGGTCGATGTGGACCGGGACGCGCTGGAGGTCCACGAGGATCGCCTCGTCGTCGCCGCCCTGGCCGACGCCGCCGACCAGGTTGTCGCCGGTGTGGCGCACCGATCCGTCGTCGCTCACCAGGTGCCGGAAGAAGACGACGTCGACCGGCTGCTTCTCGGCGAAGAGCACCGCGGAGGCGTCCAGGTCGATCTCCTTGGTGCGCGAGCCGAACAGACCGCGGCGCTTGGCCGCCTGCCAGCCCAGCCCCATACGGACCGCGGTGAGGGTGCCCCCGTCGTTCTTCTCCAGGCTGATGGCCTGACCCTTGCTCAAGTTGACGGACACGGCTGAATCCCCTCTCGGAAGTCCCCTGTGCCGCAGGCCGCGCGGCTGGTCAGAACCCTACGCAGGGGCACGGACACCGCCGCACCCCGGTCCGCGCTTTGTGTCGGTGTTGCAACACTCGGCGCGTATGCCGAGGTCCGGCGGTGTCGCGCGGATCAGGCGATGCCCGCCTCCCGCATCTGGCGCAGCTCCTTCTTCATCTCCGAGACCTCGTCGCGCAGCCGGGCCGCGATCTCGAACTGGAGCTCCGCGGCGGCGGCGCGCATGCGCTCGGTCATCTCCTCGATCTGTTCGGCGAGTTCGGCCGCCGGACGGTCCGTGGGTACCGTGGCCGCGGCCTTGCCCTTCGCGCCCTTGACTGCCTTGCCGCCCTTGACCGCCTTGTCGCTCAGCGCGGGCACGGGGGCCTTGGCGCCCTTGCCGTCCTTCGACTTGCGGTAGCCGCTGCCGAGGAGCTGCTCGGTGTCGACCTCCTCGCGGGCGATCTGCGCGACGATGTCGTTGATCTTCTTGCGCAGCGGCTGCGGGTCGATGCCCTTTGCCTTGTTGTAGGCGATCTGCTTCTCGCGGCGGCGATTGGTCTCGTCGATGGCCCGCTCCATCGCCGGGGTGATCTTGTCGGCGTACATATGGACCTGGCCGGAGACATTGCGCGCCGCGCGGCCGATGGTCTGGATCAGCGAGGTGCCGGAGCGCAGGAAGCCCTCCTTGTCGGCGTCGAGGATCGCCACCAGGGAGACCTCGGGCAGGTCGAGACCCTCACGCAGCAGGTTGATGCCGACCAGGACGTCGTACTCACCGGCGCGCAGTTCGCGCAGCAGTTCCACGCGGCGCAGGGTGTCGACGTCGCTGTGCAGATAGCGCACCTGGATGCCCAGTTCCAGGAAGTAGTCGGTGAGGTCCTCGGCCATCTTCTTGGTGAGCGTGGTGACCAGGACGCGCTCGTCCTTGTCGGTGCGCTTGCGGATCTCGTGCACCAGGTCGTCGATCTGGCCCTCGGTGGGCTTGACCACGACCTCGGGGTCGACCAGGCCGGTCGGGCGGATGATCTGCTCGACGACGCCGTCGGAGCGCGACAGCTCGTAGTTTCCCGGGGTCGCGGACAGGTAGACGGTCTGCCCGATGCGCTCCTGGAACTCCTCCCACTTCAGGGGCCGGTTGTCCAGGGCGGAGGGCAGGCGGAAGCCGTGCTCCACGAGGGTGCGCTTGCGGGAGGCGTCGCCCTCGTACATCGCGCCGATCTGCGGGACGGTGACGTGCGACTCGTCGATGACGAGCAGGAAGTCGTCCGGGAAGTAGTCGAGCAGGGTGTTGGGCGGGGAGCCGGGCAGGCGGCCGTCGAAGTGCATCGAGTAGTTCTCCACGCCGGAGCAGGTGCCGATCTGGCGGAGCATCTCGATGTCGTAGGTGGTGCGCATCCGCAGGCGCTGGGCCTCCAGGAGCTTGCCCTGCTTCTCCAGCTCGGCCAGGCGCTCGCCCAGCTCCTTCTCGATGTCGTTGACGGCCCGCTCCATGCGCTCGGGGCCGGCGACATAGTGGGAGGCCGGGAAGACGTACAGCTGCTGGTCGTCGCTGATGATCTCGCCGGTGAGCGGGTGGAGGGTGGACAACGCCTCGATCTCGTCGCCGAACATCTCGATGCGGACGGCGAGCTCCTCGTAGACCGGGAAGATCTCGATGGTGTCGCCGCGGACGCGGAAGGTGCCGCGGGTGAAGGCCAGGTCGTTGCGCGTGTACTGGATGTCGACGAAGCGGCGCAGCAGGTCGTCCCGGTCGATCTCGTCACCGACTCGGAGGGGGACCATGCGGTCCACGTATTCCTGCGGGGTGCCCAGGCCGTAGATGCAGGACACGGAGGCGACCACGACGACGTCACGGCGGGTGAGCAGCGAGTTGGTCGCCGAGTGGCGCAGCCGCTCGACCTCCTCGTTGATCGAGGAGTCCTTCTCGATGTACGTGTCCGACTGCGGGACGTACGCCTCGGGCTGGTAGTAGTCGTAGTACGAGACGAAGTATTCGACCGCGTTGTTCGGGAGGAGCTCGCGGAACTCGTTGGCCAGCTGGGCGGCCAGTGTCTTGTTCGGCGCCATCACCAGGGTGGGGCGCTGGAGCTTCTCGATCATCCACGCGGTGGTGGCGGACTTGCCGGTGCCGGTCGCGCCCAGCAGGACGACGTCCTTCTCGCCGGCCTTGACGCGCTTGGCCAGGTCGGCGATGGCCGTCGGCTGGTCGCCGCTGGGCTGGTAGGGACTGACGACCTCGATGGGCGCCACCGTGCGTTCGATGTGGGAAACGGGCCGCATGCCATCAACCGTACGACCCCCCACTGACAACGGGTCCCGGTCAGCGGTCCTGCGGGGTGCGGGCGCCCTGCCGTACGGGCCCGCGGTCAGAGTGTCGGTGCTGGTGGGGGGCGGGTCGGGGGCCGGTGGGGGCGGCGGCCGGGACGCCCGGGGCGGTCAGGGCGACCGCCCGGTCGGGGTGGCGCAGGACGAGCATCGGGTCGAGGATGACGGCGACCCCGGCGAGGACCAGGAGGACGAGGGGGCCGAGCAGCATCGGTACGAGCGCGGACGCGTCCGGCGTGTCGGCCGTCGTCTCGGCGGTGCCGTCGAGGCGGACGGTGAGGGCGGCCATCGCCATGTAGTGCATGCCGCTGACGGCGACGCCCATCAGGAGGCTCGCCCCTACGCTCGGCAGCAGGCTCCGGGCGCGTCCGGCGGCCCACAGGGCGGCGGTGGCGGCGGCGACCGCGATGGCGACGGAGGCGACGACCCTTGGGGTGCTGTAGGCGAAGCTTCCGTGGAAGCGCATCCCGGCCATGCCGAGGTAGTGCATCGAGGCGAGGCCCAGTCCGGTGACGGTGCCGCCGGTGAAGAGCGGTGCCCCGGTGGCGCCCCGGTAGCCGACGATGAAGACTCCTATGCCGACCATGACGACGGCGAGTCCGAGGCTCGCGTAGGTCACCGGCTCGTCGTAGTGGACCGGTGCCTGCTCGATGCTGAAGCCCATCATGGCGATGAAGTGCATGGTCCAGGTGCCGCAGCCGAGCGCGGCGGCGCCGAGGGCCAGCCAGGCGGGCCGCCATGAGTGGGTGACCAGCAGGGACCGGGTGATGCAGCGCAGCCCGAGGGCGCCACCGAGGCAGGCCATCAGAAAGGCCACCAACGGGGTGACGGCCCCGTAGCCGAAACCGTCGACCGTGCCCTGCATCCGCGGCTGCCCTTCGCCCTCGTATGTCCCGGAAACCCTGAAGATCCGCGCCGTACCAGGATCACGTGAGCGGCCGGGGGTGTCGCAGAGAGTATGACTGCCACCGGAATGGTCGAACGACTTTCCGACAAAGAAACACGGCCCTGCCCCAGTTGTGGCGCACCGGTGAGCACCCGGAGGCGTCTTACCGCGATATGTGGCCTTCGGTGCGGTCGCGTACCGTTGGCGCTCTGCTGTCACTCTGGTGCTGTCGGTCGCCGGTCCGGCGTCGGTGGGTTTTCGTTCGACGCGAGGAGTAAGCATGCGCGCGCGCCTGGTCGCCGCTCTGGCCGCCGTGGTCCTGACCGTGCTGTCCGCGGTGGCCCTGGTGAGTCTCACCTCCGACGCCAGGGCCGGCGTGCGGCCGCCCTTGGTGATCGCCCACCGGGGTGCCCCCGCCCACGCTCCCGAGAACACGCTGCCCTCGATCGACAAGGCGGCGCGGCTGGGCTCCACGTGGGTCGAGAACGACGTCCAGCGCACCAAGGACGGCGAGCTGGTGGTCATCCACGACGACAGCTTGAAGCGCACCACGAACGCCGAGAAGGTTTTCCCCGGCCGGGCGCCGTGGAAGGTGAAGGACTTCACCGCCGCCGAGATCGCCCGGCTGGACGCGGGCAGCTGGTTCTCCCCCGCCTTCGCGGGCACTCGCGTGCCGACCCTGGAGCAGTACATGCGCCGGGTGGAGCACAACCACGAGAGCCTGCTCCTGGAGGTCAAGAACCCGGAGCTGTATCCGGGTATCGAACAGCAGATCCTGAAGGTCCTCGGCAACGAGGGCTGGCTGGACCGCGGCCATCTGAAGCGGCTTGTCGTGCAGAGCTTCAGCGCGGACAGCGTACGGACCGTCCATGAGCTGAAGCCCGCGCTGACCACGGCTTATCTCGGGGCGCCCCCGGTCTCGCGGCTGAAGGACTACGCGCGTTTCGCCGACCTGATCAACCCGTCGTACGGATCGCTCACCAAGTCGTACGTGTCGGCGGTGCACGGGGTGCGCGGGCCGCACGGCCGGCCGCTCGGGGTGGACGCCTGGACGGTGGACGACAAGGCCACCGCCCGCGAGGTCGCCGGGTACGGCGTCGACGGGATCATCAGCAGCAAGGCGGACGTGGTGCGGGCGGCCCTCGACACGAAGTGAGCCGGGCCCCCGCCGCGGCGAGTGGGCGGGCCTGCTGGGGGCGGGCGGCGCCGGACCGGCGGGCGTTGTCAGTGGTGGGTCGTACCGTGGGCGCATGGACAGCCATGGGCAGGACGAGCAGCGGGTGGTGTGGGCCCTCGTCGAGACCGACATCGGCCCGCTGATGCTGGCGGCGACCAGGAACGGACTGGTCAACGTGGTCTTCCACGCCACCGACGCGGTGCGCGAGCGGACGCTGGAGCGGCTGGCGGCCCGGTTCGGCAGCCCGCCCGTGGCGGATCCGCGGGCGCCGGTGCTGGTCGAGGCGATACGCCAGCTGCGGGCGTATTTCGCGGGTGAGCGGCAGGACTTCGAGCTGCCGCTGGACTGGTCGCTGATCTCCGGGTTCAACCGGCAGGTGCTGCGGGAGCTGGCGTCCGGGGTGCCGTACGGCAGCGTGGTGGGGTACGGCGATCTCGCGGGCCGGGTCGGGCAGCCCGGCGCGGCGCAGGCGGTCGGTGTGGCGATGGGCGCCAATCCGCTGCCGGTGGTCGTGCCGTGCCACCGGGTGGTCGAGAGCGACGGCGGGATCGGGGGTTTCGGGGGCGGACTGGAGACCAAGCGACAGTTGCTCGCCCTGGAGGGTGTGCTTCCCCAGCCGCTGTTCTGACCGGCCGCCCGCCGTATCCGGCCAGGGCCGGTCGCCGTTCGGCCAGGTACGGACGCTTCGCGTGCGGCACCGGGCCCCTGGGCGTTTAGCCGTGGCCGGTGCCCGCCAGGGATACCGGCAGGGACCGGCGGACAGGAGGCGGGCACATGGTGCTGGTGGTGTCGGAAGAGGTCCGGGAGGCGATCCAGGCGCGGCGGCCGGTGGTGGCCCTGGAGTCCACGATCATCGCCCATGGTCTGCCCCGCCCGCGCAATCTGCGGGTTGCCCTGGAGCTGGAGGAGGCGGTGCGCGGCGAGGGCGCGGTGCCGGCGACCGTCGCCGTGCTCGACGGTCGCCCGCTGATCGGCCTGGACAAGGCGCAGTTGGAGCGGGTCGCCAATGACGACGCCATCCGCAAGCTGGGCCATCGCGACCTGCCGTTCGCGGTGGCGGCGCGTGCGAGCGGGGCGACGACGGTGTCGGCGACCGCGCGGCTGGCCGCGCTGGCGGGCATCCGGGTCTTCGCCACCGGCGGGCTGGGCGGGGTGCACCGGGAGTGGACGGCGACCCAGGACGAGTCGGCCGACCTGGGGCTGCTGGCGCGGACCGGGATCACGGTGGTGTGCGCGGGCGTGAAGTCGATCCTGGACGTGCCCGCGACCCTCCAGCGACTGGAGACGCTGGGCGTGGCCGTCGCCGGGTACGGCACGGACCGGTTCCCTGGCTTCTACCTCTCCGACTCGGGACATCCGGTCGACTGGACGCTGAACGCCCCCGAGGAGGTGGCGGAGGTGATGCGTGCCCAGGACGCGCTGGGCGCGGCGGAGTCGGCGCTGATCGTCGCCAATCCGGTGCCGGAGGCGGAGCAGCTCGACCCCGAGCTGCACGCGCGCGTGCTCGACGAGGCGCTCGTCGCCTGTGCGGAGCAGGGCGTCACCGGTCAGGCGGTGACGCCGTTCCTCCTCGACCACCTGGTGCGGCACACGGACGGCGCGTCGCTGCGTGCCAACCTGGCGGCGGTGCGCGGCAATGTGCGGCTGGGGGCGCGGATCGCCACGGCGTGGGCGCGGGGGTGACCGGGGGCCGTACGGGGGCGCTGCTGGTCGTCGGGGACGTCGTCACCGATGTGGTCGCCCGGCACCGGGGGCCGCTCGCGACCGGCACGGACACGGCCGCCGCGATCCGGACGCTGCCGGGCGGCGCGGGCGCCAACGTGGCCTGTTGGGCGGCCCATTCGGGGTGTGCGGACGTACGGCTGCTCGGCCGGGTCGGCGCGGACGCCGCCGACTGGCACGAGCGGGAGCTGGTCGCGGCCGGGGTACGGCCGCTGCTGGTGACCGACCCGCAGGCGGCGACGGGGACGGTGGTGTGCCTGGTCGACGCGGGCGCGGCGGCCGAACGTACGTTCCTCACGGACAGCGGGGCGTCGTTGCGGCTGGAGCCCGCGGACTGGTCGGACGCCTTGCTCGACGGGGTCACCTGGCTGCATCTGTCGGGTTATCTGCTCTTCACTGAGTCGAGTCGGGCGCTCGCGGGGACCGCTCTCGATGCCGCTCGGGCGCGGGGTGTGCCGGTCAGCATGGATCCGGCGTCGGCCGGTTTTCTGGTGAAGCTGGGAGTCGACCGGTTCCTCGCCTTCGCCGAGGGGCTGGACGTGCTGCTGCCCAGCCGGGACGAGGCGTGTCTGCTGACAGGGGCCGTCGAACCGGCCGACGCGGCGGCCGAGTTGAGCCGTGCCGTCCCGCTGGTGGTGGTCAAGGCGGGGGCGGAGGGGGCGCTGGTGGCCCGTTCCGGGAGTGCGCCGGTGCGAGTTCCCGCCGTACCGGCGAGCGCGCGGGACACCACGGGTGCCGGTGACGCCTTCACCGGCGCCTTCCTCGCCGCCCTCCTCGCGGGCGCGGAGCCACGGGAGGCGGCGGCGCGGGGGTGCCGGGCGGGCGCGAGGGCGGTGGGCCGGATCGGTGGCAGACCGCCGTACCGGGGCGAGGTGGCCGAGGAGGGCGTGGCGCGGGGCGGATGAGGAGCGTCGGGCGGGACGACCGAGAGGGCCGTGGGACGAGGGGTTCGAGACGGCGTCGGTCGAGGCGGGCGCGGGTACGTCCGCCGCTTCACGAGGGCGGGTAGGTCGCCGCGCGGGAGGTGTTGTGCCTCACAGCGGGGAGGTATGCCTTGCGGCCGGCCGGGGGGTTATGCCTTGCGGCCCCACGCCGAGATCATCGGTGCCGTGGTCAGGTCCATGTCGCCGGACTCGACGTTGGCGAGGTGCTGGTCGATCTCCTCGTCGGTGGCCAGGCCCGCGTCGAGCAGGCGGCCGCGGATCTGGCGGACCGTCGCGGCTTCCAGTGCGGTGCAGGCGGGCGAGGTCATGGGGAAGAAGCCGTCGGCCTCGACCTCGTGCAGTCCGGCCTCGCGGAGCAGGCGGGGCAGTCGGCGGCCGTAGGAGAGGTCGGCGCCGTGTTCGGCGAGCAGGCTGCGGAAGCCCTGCCGGAGCCGGTTGGCGAGCCGCTGTTCGGGGCCGTACTCGTCGGGGCAGGTCAGCGACTGGAGGGCGGGGTCGGCGTCCTCGATCAGGAGTCGGCCGCCGGGCTTCAGCGCCTTGATCATGGAGGTCAACGCGCGTTCCCGGTCCGGGACATGGACCAGGACGAGCCGGGCGTGGACCAGGTCGAAGCCCTCTCCCGGCGGTTCCTCGGCGCCCACGTCGTGGGTGCGGATCCGCACCGGCGGGTGGTCCACGGGAGCCAGCCGCGAGGTGTCGATGTCGGTGGCGACGACCGTGCCGTCCGGCCCCACCTTCCGCGCGAGCCAGGACACCACGGAGGTGCCGCCGGCCCCGACCTCCCAGCAGCGCCAGCCCGGCTCGATACCGAGGGCCTCGATGTGCCGGAACGTCGTGGGGTCGAACAGGGTGGCGAACGCGCCGAAGCGCTCCCCCGCCTCGCGCTGCTGGTTGTCCAGGAGATACCCGCCGGATGCTGTCATACCGCGCATCATCCCAGGTGGCGGGCGGGTGCGGGCGGTCTGCTCCTGTGGGGCGGGGATCGATTTCTTGACGGCGGGCGGCCGGCTCCCCGGGAGGGGGCGGGGGTTTTCCACAGGCAGGAACAAAGCGGAACGTCGTGTTCCCACAGGCTTGCCCGCTCTTTGCTCAGGACTGGCACACTTTCGGGCCAGGGCGCGAAAGCGTTGCACGGGGAGATCCACGCGAGGAGATGCAGATGTCCATGGCAGGGAATCTGCGGAAGGTCACGAAGCTGGGCACGGCCGGCGGCCTGCGCAAGGTCGCACAGCTGGCCCGGCGGCGGCCGCGCGTGGACCTGAGCCATCCCGCCCGCTCGCCCCTGGGCTCCTCCGTGGTCAACTGCGTGACGTACCAGGACGGCATACGGGTACCGCAGTGCACCGACCTGCTGGAATCGGTGCGGATGGTCCGCAAGACCGGCGAGGGCTTCGTCTGGCTGGGGTTGCACGAGCCGACGGACCGCGAGTTCGCGGGCGTCGCCGAGCTGTTCGATCTGCACCCGCTCGCGGTGGAGGACGCGGTCGAGGCCCATCAGCGGCCGAAACTGGAGCACTACGGCAACACCTTGTTCGCGGTGTTCAAGACCGTCTGCTACGTCGAGCACGAACGGCTGACAGCGACCAGCGAGGTGGTGAACACCGGCGAGATCATGGCCTTCGTCGGCGAGGACTTCGTCATCACGGTGCGGCACGGCCGGCACGGCTCGCTGGGGCCGCTGCGCGAGGAGCTGGAGTCGCACCCGCACCAGCTCTCCAAGGGCCCGGCGGCGGTGCTGCACGCGCTGGCTGACCATGTGGTGGACGGCTATCTCAGTGTGACGGACGCGGTGCAGGCCGATATCGACCAGGTGGAGACGGAGGTGTTCTCGGAAGGAGGTGCGCGGCTCGACCCGGGGCGCATCTACCAGATGAAGCGTGAACTGCTGGAGCTGAAGCGGGCGGTGATGCCGCTGGCCCGCCCCGTGGAGGATCTGGCCACCCGGCCCCTGCGGGTCGTCGCCCCCGACATACAGGCGTACTTCCGGGATGTGCTGGACCATCTGACCCGGGCCAAGGAGCAGATAGCCGCCTTCGACGAACTGCTCAACTCCATTCTCCAAGCGCACCTGGCACAGGTGACGGTCGCGCAGAACGAGGACATGCGGAAGATCACGGCATGGGCGGCCGTGATCGCCGTACCGACCATGGTGTGCGGGGTGTACGGCATGAACTTCGACCACATGCCGGAGCTGCACTGGCGGTTCGGCTATCCGCTGGCCATGGCGGTGATGGCGGCGGCCTGCCTGGCGCTGTACCGGGGCTTCCGCCGCAACGGCTGGCTCTGAGCCGCGACGGCCGGCCCCGACCGGCGGGGCCCGCGGGGCGACGGGCGGGTGCCGATGGTCCGGTACGCGCGGCGGGGAGGGCTCGGTGCGGTGCCGTCGGAGGGCCGTCGGGGTCAGCCGCGCCAGGCGGGGTGGCGTGGGTCGTCGGCGCGGACGAGGACATCCGCCGTGGCGGCCGGGTCGGTCTCGGAGTCGTAGCGCTCGAAGGCGGGGAGCGTCCAGTGGTCGGCTTCGGGAGTACGGCGGCGCAGGGCCGCCGGGGACAGGAGGACGTGGACGGTCAGGTCGAACGGGAACCAGTGGCGCAGCAGAAGGGGGCCGTGGAGCAACAGGACGCCGCCGGGCGGGAGTTGGACGTACGGGCTGCGGGTGGCGCGGTCGGTGGCCGGGTCCCACAGGTCGGGCAGGACGCGGCCGCTGCCGCCGGGGTCGAGCGGGCCGAACACCTCTCGCCACAGAGCGCCGGTGTCCAGCCAGCCGCCGTAGTACGACTCCGCGTCGCGCCGTCCGTGCTCCAGGCGCAGTGAAGCGGGGCGCAGAAAGCCCTCTGCCCCGACGACCAGCGAGGGCCGGCCGCGCACGCGGAGCGCCTCGCCGACCCGCTCGGCCAGGTCCCCGGGACGGGCGGCCGGGGCCCCGTCGAGGGCGACGCGCAGCCACGCGCCACCGTCGGCCGGTTCCATTCCGGCCAGCCGGTCGGCGAGCAGTTCGGCGAGCCGGTCCCAGGTGATCGCTTCGAGTCGCACAGGGCCATGATGCCGGGTGCGGTCGGGGGCGGGGGCGAGGGGAGGAGGGCGCCCCTATTGCCTTTCATTGAGGGGAATCGGAGTGCGGTGGGTCGGCGAGCTGGGCGCAGACGCGGGGTGGCCGACCTGCTGTGGGATGACGTGAAGTGCTTCATCGACCCGGACTGGATGGGGTCGTTGTCGGACATGCGTCTCCCGAATACCTCGGTGGAGGGACTGGCAGGCGGTTCTGATCTTGTCGTGGAGAAGGGGGCAAGTCGGTGCCGATGGGGCCGGAAGGCGACAACGGCCATCCGGTGCTCGGCTTCGGCATAGAGGCCGATCGAGGCGTTCTCTTCGCAGACCCGCAGGTCAGGCGAGTGCGGCCGACGGCTGGGGTTCGCAGAGGGTTCCGTCGCGGGGCGTGGCGAGGAGGACAGCGGCTCAGCGCCTCGCGAGGCAGAGCAGGGCTTGGGCGTGACTCTTTTCCTGGGCGATCTTCTTGTCGTCGCAGGCCCGCGATGACGGGTCTCCCAGGGCCGCGAAGGCAGTGAGGAAGGAGGCTCGTTCGAGCTGCTTGTTTCCCCTTCTGGAGGGCTGTTCGCCTCGGATCGATGAGCCCGAGCTGCGAGGGGGTCGGGGAAACCCGAACGGGAGGCAGCACCCGCTGCGGGGAAGAACCCCACCATGGGAATCCCCTCAACTCCCCACCCCACTCACGGCCTTGTCGTCATCCAGCCCCTCAAGCACCAGCGCTGCTCCGCCTGCCGGCGCGGTCCGCTGTCCCTGTTGGTCATGGAGAACGGCGCCCCTCGATGCCTGAGCTGCGTCGATCTCGGCCATCTGGTCCTTCTTCCGCGTGGTGACACGG
Source organism: Streptomyces sp. WP-1 (assembly GCF_030450125.1). Lineage (NCBI taxonomy): Bacteria > Bacillati > Actinomycetota > Actinomycetes > Kitasatosporales > Streptomycetaceae > Streptomyces > Streptomyces sp. WP-1. The sequence continues at coordinate 5,970,978 of NZ_CP123923.1, read as the reverse complement.
CGCTGACCCGCAGGTCGCGGGAGGAGAGCGCGTTGTCGGCGGTGGTGGTGCGGTTCAACCGGCGCAAGGGGCGGTACGAGCGGCAGGGTGTGCTCGTGGAGGAGGCGGCGCTGGCCCGTGCGGAGGAGCGGTGTCTGGCGGATGCGGAGGCTCGGCGTCGGCGGCGGGCGCGGGACGCGCGGCGCAGGGGGGTGGCGGACGAGCGGTTCGCGGCGGCGTTCGCGGCGGAGATCCTCCGGCTGTTCCCGGGCTGCCCGGCGGAGCGGGCGCGGGCGATCGCGGCGCATGCCTCGGTGCGGGGCAGCGGGCGGGTGGGGCGCAGTGCGGCGGGGCGGGCGCTGTCCGAGGGCGCGGTGATCTCGGCGGTGGTGGCGGGCGTACGGCATGTGGACACGCCGTACGACCAGCTGCTGATGAGCGGGGTACCGCGGAACGAGGCCCGGCGTCGGATCGCCCCTGCCGTGGAGGGTGTGCTGCGGGCGTGGCAGGAGGCCGGGGAAGAGGCCGAGGAAGAGGCCGAGGAAGAGGCCGAGGGCTCGGGGCCGGACGCCCCCGGCTACGGACGGTGAGCCCCCCGCCCCGTCGCCCGCCCCCGTCGCCCGCCCCCGCCGCCCTGCGCCGCCTCCTGGGCGGACGTATCGTGGCCGGAAGAATGCCGATATGTGCCGCCCGGTGGCGCAGGGCCGGTCGGGTGGCCGGTGCGGGGTGCCCGTAGGCGAGGAAGATGATCATGGCCGATCCAAAGGGGTTCATGACCACGCCGCGTCAGGAGTGGGCGCGGCGGCCCGTCGAGGAGCGGGTGCGGGACTGGGACGAGGTGTATGTGCCGGGGGCGCTGCTGCCGATCATCAGCAAGCAGGCGGACCGGTGCATGGACTGCGGGGTGCCGTTCTGCCATGAGGCCTGTCCGCTGGGCAATCTCATCCCCGAGTGGAACGATCTGGTGGCGCGGGAGGACTGGCGGGCGGCGAGCGACCGGTTGCACGCGACGAACAACTTCCCTGAGTTCACCGGGCGGTTGTGTCCGGCGCCCTGTGAGGCGGGGTGTGTGCTGGCGATCAATCAGCCGGCGGTCACCATCAAGAACGTCGAGTGCGCGATCGCCGACCGGGCCTGGGAGGAGGGGTTCGTGCCGGCGCGGCCTCCGGAGCGGTTGTCGGGGAAGACGGTCGCGGTGATCGGCTCGGGGCCGACGGGTCTCGCGGCCGCGCAGCAGCTGACGCGGGCCGGGCACACGGTGGCGGTGTACGAGAAGGACGACCGGATCGGCGGGCTGATGCGGTACGGGATCCCCTCGTTCAAGATGGAGAAGCGGCATCTGGAGCGGCGGCTGGGGCAGATGCGGGCCGAGGGGACGAGGTTCCGTACCTCGATGTCGGTGGGGCGGGATGTCGACGCGGCGGAGTTGCGGACGCGGTTCGACGCGGTGGTGCTCGCCACGGGTGCCACGGCGTGGCGGGAGCTTCCGGTGCCGGGCCGGGAGTTGGAGGGGATACATCAGGCGATGCGGTATCTGCCGCTCTCCAACCGGGTGGGTGAGGGGGATCTGGCGGTTTCGCCGTTGTCGGCGGCGGGCCGGCATGTGGTGATCGTGGGTGGTGGGGACACGGGGGCGGACTGTCTGGGGACGGCGGTGCGGGAGGGTGCCGCGTCGGTGACCCAGCTGGACATCTACGCGCAACCGGAGGCGGCACGCGACGAGTACGCGGAGCCGTGGCCGACGTATCCGAAGATCTACCGGCTGTCGCCCGCGCACGAGGAGGCGGGTGAGTTGCGGACAGCGCCGGCGGCGGACGCGGACGCGCGGTTGTTCGCGGCGTCGACGCTGCGTTTCTCGGGGGACGAGGGCGGGCATGTGCGGGCGCTCGAACTGGTGGAGGTGGACGAGCGGCGGCAGCCGGTGCCGGGGAGCGAGCGGACGATCCCGGCCGACATGGTGCTGCTCGCGTTGGGGTTCTCGGGGCCGGACCGGGAGGACGGGCTGGTCGAGCAGCTGGGGCTGGTGCTCGACGCGCGGGGCATGATCGCCCGGGACATCGGTTTCGCGACCAACGTTCCGGGGGTGTTCGCGGCCGGGGACGCGGCGCGCGGGCAGTCGTTGATCGTCTGGGCGATCGCGGAGGGGCGGGCGGTGGCGGCGGCCGTCGACCGTTATCTGACGGGCAGTTCGCAGCTGCCCGCGCCGATCTCACCCGAGGACAAGCCGATGCGGGTGTGAGCGGGCCGACGCGGGGGCGAACGGGGGGGCGGGCGGACACGTCCGTGGACGTGCGCCGCCCCCACCACGCTCACCAGGGCTTACGACCTACCGCTTGCGGGCCACCGCACCGTACCCGGGGATCACCCCGTCGTCCTGACCCGGCACCGGCTCGCCGAGTTCCGGATGCCACTTGTGGACGATCTCGACGCCGGGATCGACGAGTTCGAGGCCGTCGAAGAAGCGGGTGAACTCCTCGCGGGAGCGCAGGGCGATGGTGATGCCGGCGCCCTTGAGCTTGTCGGTGGCGGTGACGGACTCGTCGGGGGTGAAGTCCGAGGTCGCGTGGGTCATCACCAGGTAGCTGCCGGACGGCAGTTCGGACAACAGGCGGCCGACGAGGTCGTGGGCGCCGTCCGCGTCCGTGATGAAGTGCAGCAGGGCGATCATGGAGAGGGCGACCGGCTGCTCCAGATCGAGGACCTCGCGGGCACCGGCGATGATCGCGTCCGGGTCGCGCACATCGGCCTGGAGGTATTCGGTGGCGCCCTGCGGGGTGCTGCGCAGCAGGGCGGCCGCGTGGGCGAGGACGATCGGGTCGTTGTCGCAGTAGACGACCCGGGCGTCGGGCGCGACCTCCTGGGCGACCTGGTGCAGGTTCGGCTCGGTCGGTATGCCGGTGCCGATGTCCAGGAACTGCCGTACGCCCTGGTGGGCCAGCCACCTCGTGGCGCGGTGCATGAAGGCGCGGTTGACCCGGGCCATGACCGGGATGCGGGGTTCGAGCGCCAGCATCTGGCGGCCCATCTCCTCGTCCACGGGATAGTTGTCCTTGCCGCCGAGATACCAGTCGTACATCCGTGCGGGATGGGGTTTGCTGGTGTCGATCTCTACGGCCGTCGGGTCCTGCCCGCTCATGCGGAACTCCGTACACGTCTGTGGTGATGGTTAGTCAAGTCTGTTTTAAAAACGAGAAGTCGAGCAAGTAGCAACACAAGCGACACGTGTCAGGAGAGCAGGAAGTCGGCCTCCCCCGCCTTGGCTCCTTCTATGAAGGCGGTCATCTCGTCCGTGGTGTAGATCAGGGCCGGTCCGTCGGGGTCGGTGGACTGGCGTACGGCGATACGGCCGTCGGCCAGTTTCATCGCCTCCAGGCAGTTGCCGCCGTTGCCGCCGCTCCAGGGCTTGTGCCAGCCCTCACTGCCCAGCTCCCGTGCGGGCATGCCGTTGTAGACGCGGGCGCGCGGCTTGATGTGTTTCATTCACAGCTCCTTGCAGAGATCCCGGAGGATCTCTTTCGTGCGTTGTGCCGTGGCGGCCTGCGCCGCCATGCGGTCCATGACCTCGAGGTGGGTCGCCACCTCCGCGCGCGCGTCGAGGTAGACGGCGCCGGTCAGGTACTCGCTGTAGACCATGTCCGGCAGTTCTGACATGGCGAATCGGAACAGCACGAAGGGCCCGTACGTCCCCGGGTGCGGGCCGTTCTCGAACGGCGCGACCTGGAGGGTCACGTTCGGCAGGCTCGCGGCCTCGATCAGTCGTTCGAGCTGGGCGCGCATCACCTCGGGGCCGCCGACGGGGCGGCGCAGGGCGGTCTCGTCCATCACGGCCCAGAACCGGGGCGCGTCGGGGCGGTGGAGGAGTTCCTGGCGCCGCATGCGCAGCGCGACATGGCGCTCGATGTCGTCCGGGCTGGTCTCGCCGATCGCCCCGGACCTGAGCACTCCGCGCGCGTAGTCCTCGGTCTGGAGTAGTCCGGGGACGAAGTGCGGCTCGTAGGAGCGGATGAGGCTCGCGGCGCCCTCCAGGCTGACGTACATGGAGAACCAGCCCGGCAGGATGTCGTGGAAACGCTGCCACCATCCGGGGCGGTTGGCCTCCTCGGCCAGCTGGACGAAGGCTTCGGCCTCCTCGTCGGGGACGCCGTACGCCTTCAGGAGCAGCTGGAGGTACGGAATCTTGAGGGCGACCTCGGCCATCTCCATGCGGCGGACGGTCGCGGGGGCGACGCGCAGCACCCGGGCGGCGTCCTCGCGCTTCAGGCCGGCGCGTTCCCGCAGGTCCAGCAAACGCCGCCCGAGGACCACCTGACCCACCGTCGGCGCGGACCGCGGTTCACTCACGCCCCCACCTCCACCAAAAGCCTTCTGCCAAAGGAACCCTGACAGCCGTGCGGCGCCGTTCGAAGACTCTCTCGGAGATCGGGTCGGACCCCCGAGGGACCCAATTGGCGCCGCTCGACGTGCTGTTGCGAGCAGTGTGCCACGGCGCCTGACCGAGTCACACTGCACTCTGCAATTTTCAGAGTGACCCTTGCCAAGTGTCCGCGGCGGGGCGATAGTGGCAGGCGTGATTCCGTCCGCGCCTTTAGGAACAGACGCCGCCGCAGACCGTTCCGGTCGCGGCGCCTCAGCGGCGGCGGCCCCTCGGGGTGTCGCCGCCGTCGAGCGCCGGTTCCGTTTCGAGCTGGCCGCGCATCCGGGTTCCGTGGCCCGGGCGCGGCGCCTGGCGCATGCCCGGCTGACCGGCTGGTCGGTGTGCGCGGACACCTGTGACAGCGCGGCTCTGGTCATATCGGAGCTGGTCACCAACGCGATCGTGCACACCGCGAGCACGCGGGTCGTGTGCGAGCTGCACGACCGCGACGACCGGGTGCGTATCTCCGTGCGGGACGAGGGCTGCGCCCCCGGCGAGCCCCACCCGTCCCCGCAGCGCCCCGACGAGGAGCACGGGAGGGGGTTGCTCCTCGTCGAGGCGCTGTGCCGGTCCTGGGGCGCGCAGGAGCAGGGTTCCGGGCTGCTGGTCTGGGCGGAGCTGGCTCGCCGGGGCGAGGTGCCGGGAGGTGCCGAGCCGCGCGACGATCTGGGCTGGGGTGCCGCCCGCCCCAAGCCGGACCGGCCGGACGGCTCGGACGGCTCCGACGGCGACCAACCGGCCGAGGGCCCCGGGATGGGTCACGGCTCGGGACACGACTCGGGTCACGGTCCGGGCTTCGGCCTGGGCCTTGGCTCGAACCTCGGTCCGGGCCTCGGTACGGATCACGACAAGGGCCACGGCCCGGACCACGGTATGGACGGTGACATGGGTACCGACCGACTCTGGGGCACTCTCGAACAGCCCGCGCACCGGGTGCCGGCGCAGCATCCTGCGCACGAGCCGTCCGGGCGGCCCCCGCTGCGGACCCCGGATCACCGGTGGCACGGGGCGCAGGAGCGGTACGGCATGCCGGACCGCCGTTCGCACCGGGCTCCCGAGCCGCGTCTGTGGGAGCGGCCGTGACCGGCGCGACGGGCCGGGGGCGGCTCGGCGCCCGGGGTTCCGGCAGGCGTCTCGACGTCCGTTCCGAGGCCGCCGGGTCCGAGCGGGCGATGGGGATGGGGATGGACACCCTGGTACGGCTGCAGCGCCGCCGCCCGGGCGTGCAGCCGCTCCACCGGCTCCAGGTGCCGGAGGGCATGACGGTGCCGCTCGGCTGTGACGCCGTGGGGGTGCCGGACCGGCTCGGGCCGCACGTCGTGTCGCGGCTGCCGCGGCTGGGGTGTGTGTACGCCGACGACGCCTACTGGTGGTGGATCGTCCCGTCGGACTCCGACTACGCCCTGCCGTGGCCGGCGCCCGCCCAGTACGCTCCGGGCGCCCTGGTCAGGGGCACCGCCCGGCTGATCCACCGGCCCGGGGGCTCGGCGCCGTACACTCCGCCGATCCCGCTCTACCTGGCGCTGTGCCGGGCGACGGGCACGACTCCTGACTGGTCGCGCACCATCACCGCGTAGACCCACCGTCACCGCGACGCAAGGCCCGCTGTCGCCGCACGGCCTCACTCGACCGCCTCACTCCCCCGCACGATCACCAGGAACGTGTCCGTCGTGAGGTCCATGACGACCTCCGCGGGCAGGCCCTCCTTGCGTCGCGCGTGCGCGAACTCCTCCGCGGGCCACGATCCACGCGGCCCGCCGGCGGGAAAGCGTTCGAGCACCGTTCGCCCGGTCACCATCGCGCACCTCCACAAAGCGTCGTCCTTTCTGGAGTCAACGCGCTGGAGGGGCCGAACGCCTCGCCCGGTGACCCGACTGAGACATGGATGACACGATTCCGGTGCAGATCATGACGATTCGGTCACCGATCGACACAAAGCGTGCCGTCCGTGTTCAGAACCGCCCGGGGCAGAACCGTCTGGGTCGAAACCGTCCGCGGGTCAGAAGTCGTACTCGTCGTGCAGACGCGGCCCCTCGCTGCCGACGGCGCGGCGGCCGAGGGCGGTCAGATCGAGGAGGGCGGCGGTGGTGCCCAGTTCGTCCAGGTCCGCGCCGTACACCGAATAGGTGTGGAAGACCCGGTCGTGTTCGCGCAGGAAGCAGCTCAGGCCCGGTCGCTCGACCGGTTCCCCGCCGTCCCGCACGGTCGCCTCGAAGTCGTCGTTGAAGTCCCCCGGGGACGAGGAGTACCAGGGCACCGTCCAGCCCATCCGCGCCTTGAACGGCAGGATGCGGGTGAACGGCGCCCGGGAGACCGCGGCGAACGAGGTGTCGCGGGCGCGCAGATGGGCGAGGTGGCCGACCTGGTCCAGGAAGGCGGCGCAGCACGGGCAGCCGGTCGTCCGGTCGGGGGCGAACATGAAATGGTGGACGACGAGTTGGGAACGGCCCCCGAAGAGGTCGAGGAGGGTGGCCTTGCCGTCGCCACCCTCGAAGAGGTAGCCGGGGTCGACCTCGACCATGGGCAGCCGTCGCCGCTCGGCGCCGAGTGCCGCGCGCTCCCGCCTGACCGACTCCTCCCGGCGCCGCAACTCCTCGCGCGCGGCACGCCATTGCTCGCGCGAGACGATCTCCGGTGACGACATGGGCCCTCCTGTCCGACGGTCGGTTCGAGGTGGTGACCGGCGGCGGACCCGGAAATCATCGCCCGGGCGGGGATTTTCTCCGGTGGGTTTACGACGGCGATGTCCGCCGAGTCGCAGGCAGCGCCCCGGCGACGATCTCCTCCGCCCTGGCGACGGCCGCGACCAGGGCGTCGGGGGTGGCCCGCAGCCGGCCCGCCACCTCGTCGAACTCCCGCAGCCCGGCCCGCTCCAGCAGCCGTTTCTCGTTGGTGATCCACTCGCCGCGAGCCGCGAGCCGCGAGGACCGCGTCGGCCGCCTGGGCAGCCGCAGTGGCAGGGCGCCCGCGGTCTCGGTCAGTCGGCCCCAGGGCGCGTGGTTGGCCTTGGCGTAGCCGAGGGTGGCGCGGGCGGTGCCACCCCAGTGCCCGGCGGCGGTACGACGCAGCGGCTCCGGGTAGCCGGCCGGGCGGGGGCTCGGGGACCGGTTCGTCGCGCTGGCCAAGGAGCGCAGTCCGGAGGGGCTGACCCTGTGGGCCTTCCAGGTCAACGGGGCCGCGCACCGTTTCTACGAACGCCACGGCTTCCTCGCCGCCGAGTCCACGGACGGCAGCGGCAACGAGGAGCGGGAGCCGGATGTGCGGTACGTCTGGCAGCCCTGAACCCCGAGGAACGGCTCACCACGGCGCGCGCCCGGTGACGGAGAGAGCGGTTCAGCGCACCGGCAGCCCGGCCGTTCGCGCCGCCGTGCCCAGTACCTCGCGCAGCATCTCCGGCGTGAGCTTGCCGGTGAAGGTGTTGCGCTGGCTGACATGGAAGCAGCCGAAGAGGTCCAGGCCGTCGAGCGCGACGCGGGTGCCGTGGCCGAAGGGCGGACGGGGGCGGGGCACCGTCCAGCCGGCCTCGGTGAACGCGGGCAGTGCCGCCTGCCAGCCGAAGGCGCCGAGGACCACCACGGCCCGCAGCGTCGGGCGCAGCAGTTTCAGCTCCTGGACCAGCCAGGGGCGGCAGGTGTCGCGCTCGCCGGGAGTCGGCTTGTTGGCGGGCGGCGCGCAGTGGACGGGTGAGGTGACCCGGAGCCCGTACAGCTCCAGGCCGTCGTCGATGTGGAGAGAGGTGGGCCGGTTGGCGAGACCGAGGTCGTACAGCGCCTGGTACAGCACATCGCCGGAGCGGTCGCCGGTGAACATGCGTCCGGTGCGGTTGCCGCCGTGCGCGGCCGGGGCCAGGCCGATGATCAGCAGCCGGGCGTCGGCGGGCCCGAAGCCGGGCACCGGGCGGCCCCAGTACGTCCAGTCCGCGAAGGCGGCGCGCTTGGTCGCCGCCACCTCCTCGCGCCACTCCACCAGCCGGGGGCAGGCCCGGCAGCCCGTGACCCGCCGGTCCAACCGGGCAAGGGGGCTGCTGTCGTCCATAGAGTCACCGTATGCCCAGGTCGCCGCCGCCCATGCCCACGGCCTGGCGCCTTTCTCCCCGTCCTGGCCTCTCCCTGCGGCCTGGCCTCTCCCCGCGCCCTGATCTCTCCATCCCGGCCTCCGCACACCGACCCGGACGCCCCCTCCTGTCTGCGCGCCGACCCGGACGGCACCCCCTTCCTGTCTGCTCCCGTCTACGCGCCGATCCGGGCGGCGCCCCCCTTTCCGTGAGCCCTCGGGCCACCCCCCGGAAAACCTGTCCAGGTCGTCCGGCCCGTGGCGTTAGGGTCGGGACATGGCTTCCGAGGATGCGGACGAGAACGTGAACCGGGACGCCGGGGGACGGCCCGGGACGGCACCCGCCCAGGACGCCGGGGACGCCGGTACCTCGGCCGGCGGCCCGGTGGACCCCGGGGCGCGGCCCACGGGGAGCGCCACGGTGAACCCCGCCGTGGACCCCGAGGTCGCCGCCGCGGTCGCCGCTGCCGAGGCCGCAAGTCCCGGTGGTGGTGAGACGGTCCGGATCGACAGCTGGATCTGGGCCGTACGTCTGATCAAGACGCGGTCCCAGGGCGCCACCGCCTGCCGTGGTGGTCATGTGCGTGTGAACGGTGAGCGGGTGAAGCCGGCCTACTCGGTGCGGGTGGGCGACGAGGTCCGGCTGCGGAACGAGGGGCGGGAGCGGATCGTGATCGTCAAGCGCCTCATCCGCAAGCGGGTCGGCGCGCCCGTGGCCGTGCAGTGCTACATCGACAACTCCCCTCCCCCGCCGCCCCGCGAGGCCGTCGCCCCCGTCGGGATCCGCGACCGGGGCGCCGGCCGGCCCACCAAGCGCGACCGCCGGGACATGGAACGTCTGCGCGGCCTCACACCGCCGGGATTCAGCAGCGACATGAACGGACCGGAGGGACGACCCCGGGGCCGGTGACGGGCAACACCGGGCGCGCCCCTCCCCCGTCCGTGACGTCCGCCATGACGTCCGCCACGGCGTCCGCGTCGCGCCCACCGCGCCCCCCTGACAGTTACCACGTCCCACTCACGTTCACCTCGTACCCCTGGCGCTTACCGGGTCACCGGGGCGTCCGCACGGCCCGTACCCATGTCCCGTCCGGCGTCAGGTACTTGTCCGCCTCCAGTCCCACCTCCGCCAGCGCCGCTTCGAACTGTTCCTTCGTCAGGGGACGAGCGCGGAAGGTCTGGGTCCAGGTGCCGTCCGGGATGATCGCACCCGTGCCCGTGCCCTCGTATCCCTCACGCGTCTTGACCGTCATGCCCGGAGAACGGCCCGTCCTCGCCCTCCCGTTCCCGTTCGATCACAGTTCACCCGTTCGAGCGATCCACCGTCGGGCGGGGACGCGCGGCGGAGAGTACGTTGCAAGAAGGAGTGGTGATCCGATGCGTACGGGCAGTGAACCGGCGACCGCGCGCAGTGCTCTGCGGGCGCGGTTGTGGCTGAGCGTGTGGGGGCTGGTCTGGGCGGTCTTCGGCACGGCGGTGTTCGCGCTCGTCGGGCGCCCCGGCTGGGCGATCGCCTGCGGAGTGCTGCTGCTGATCGTCACCGCCGACCTGGCCCTGATCGTCCGGCACCTCCGGCAGGGCCCGCACTACCAGCCGGGCCGGAACGTGCCGCCGTACCAGCCGCCGGACGACGACGGGGCCCGCTCCCCCCGGCTGTCGCGGCGCGGCCCCTCGTGCCCCCGGCCGCCGCGCCACCGGCACCCCTGACGGACGCCCCCCGCACGGCCACGGCCTCAGCCGTCGAAACGGGCCGCCTTCAGATACTCCGGGTTCGGGTCCAGCGCCGCGGCCAGCCGGAAGTGGCGCTTGGCCTGGTCGGCGCGGCCCTGGCGCTCGTAGGTGCGGGCCAGGGCGAAGTGCGCGAACGCGTTGTCCGGCTCCCGCTCCAGGACGATGGTGAATTCCAGCTCGGCGGGCCGTAGTTGCGCGGCGGCGAAGAAGGCACGCGCGCGCAGCAGCCGGGCCGCGGTGTTCTCGGGGTGCGCGGCGATGACTCCGTCGAGCAGCTTCACCGCACCCCGCGGATCCCGCGCGTGGAGCAGTTGCTCGGCGGCACGGAAGTCGATGACATGCGTCTCCGGAGTGGGTCCGGGGGAACCGCTGGTCTCGGGCACGGCAGAGTCCTTCCCTCGTTCCCGAGGTTCAACGCCCCTGCCCGGGCCGCTATTCCGCGGGCCGGTCCGCTGCGGAGCCGGTGTGGGCCGGGCGCACCAGGCCGTCCCAGACCGCGTCGACCCGCTTGCGCAGCGCATCCAGGGGGACGTCGTTGTCGATCACGATGTCCGCGATCGCGTGCCGCTGCCCGCGGGTGGCCTGGGCGGCCATGCGGGCGCGGGCGTCCTCCTCGGTCATCCCGCGCAGCCGTATCAGCCGGTCGAGCTGGGTCTCGGGGCTCGCGTCCACGACGATCACGAGGTCGTAGAACGGCGCCAGTCCGTTCTCGGTGAGCAGGGGCACGTCGTGGATCACCACGGCGTCGGGGGACGCGGCCTCCTCCAGCTCGCGGGAGCGGGCGCCGACCAGGGGGTGCACGATCGAGTTGAGGACCGCGAGTCTGTCCGGATCGGCGAAGACGATCGAGCCGAGGCGGGGCCGGTCCAGGCTGCCGTCCTCGGCGAGGATGTCGGGTCCGAACGCCTCGACCACGGCGGCGAGGCCGGGCGTGCCGGGCGCCACGACCTCCCGCGCGATGCGGTCCGCGTCGATCAGCACGGCTCCGTGCTCCACGAGCAGCCGGGACACCTCGCTCTTGCCGGCGCCGATCCCGCCGGTCAGGCCAACTTTCAGCATGAGCGGAAGCTTAGGCCCTGCCACCGACAGTGGCAGGACCGGAGGCCGGACGGCGGCGGAAGCCGGGGCTCAGGCCTCTCCCTCGCGCTCCGCGAGGAAGCGCTCGAACTCGCGCCCGATCTCGTCGGCGGACGGGATCTCCACCGGTTCGGCGAGCATGTTGCCCCGGGTCTCGGCGCCGGCCGCCGCGTCGTACTGGTGCTCAAGGCCCTGCACGAGGGCGGTCAGCTCCTCGTCGCCCTCCTGGATCTGCCGGTCGATCTCGGTCTGGGTGCGCCGCGCGTCCGTGCGCAGGGAGTGCGCGATGCCGGGCAGGACCAGGCCGGTGGCGGCGGTGATGGCCTCCAGGACGGTCAGCGCGGCGTCCGGGTACGGGGAGCGGGCGACGTAGTGCGGGACGTGCGCGGCGACACCCAGGACGTCGTGACCGGCCTGCATCAGCCGGTACTCCACCAGCTGCTCCACGCTGCCGGGCACCTGGGCCTCCTCGAAGGGACTGGTGTGGCCGGGGACCAGGTCGACACGGTTGCCGTGCGGGGTGAGGCCCACGGGGCGGGTGTGCGGGACGCCCATGGGCAGGCCGCTGAAGTTCACGGACAGACGGACGCCGAGCCGGTCGGCGATCTGCCGTACCGCCGTCGAGAAGCGCTCCCATTCCACGTCCGGCTCGGGCCCGGACAGCAGCAGGAAGGGCGCGCCTGTGGTGTCCTGGACGAGGTGGACCTCGATGGCCGGGGTCTCGTAGTCGGTCCAGCGGTCGCGCTTGAAGGTGAGCAGCGGCCGGCGGGCCCGGTAGTCCACGAGCCGGTCGTGGTCGAACCGGGCGACGACCTGGTGGGGCAGCGAGTCGAGCATCCGGTCGACGATGAGGTCACCGGTCTCGCCCGCGTCGATGTATCCGTCGAAGTGGTAGAGCATGACAAGGCCGGCCGATTCCTGGGCGAGCGCCATGTCGACCACGGCGAGGCCCTTCGGCTCCCATGCGTACAAACCCTGCGGATCAAGCACTGTGACCGCTCCTCCTCCTGTTCCTCCGCTACAACGCGCCCTGGAACGGGGTCATTCCCGTGACACGCCGCTGATCAGCGATCTCCTGGGGTCCGTCTTGACGCCCTGTCACCTGGTTCGTACCTTCGCGGTGCGCTGTTCACCATGACGGCCGCGGTTCACGTATGCGATCGCGCGATGTCAGGCAAGAGCGCGCGATGTCACGCAAGAGATCGTCCCTGGGACAGGAAGGCACCCCTCTGCGCATATCCATGCCGCTCACCTCCCTGCTCGCCGCGGCCGCCGTCACCGGTGGTCTGCTGCTCTACGGCCCGGCCCCGGCCATGGCCGCCTCGACGGTCGAGGTGACGACCGCGGCCCAGCTGAAGACCGCGCTCGCGAACGCGCGGCCCGGTGCCACGATCCATCTCGCGGACGGCACCTACCAGGGCGACTTCAACGCGACCGCGCCGGCCACGGCGTCCGCCCGGATCACCCTCACCGGCTCCGCCAAGGCCGTCCTCACCGCGAGCGGCGGCTACGGGCTGCATCTCGACGGCGCCTCCTACTGGACGGTCAGCGGGCTGACCGTGACCGGAGGCCAGAAGGGCATCATGATCGACGCGGCCCAGGGCGTGATCGTGGACGGCGTCACGGTGCACGGCCTGGCCATGGAGGGCGTGCACTTCCGCGATTCCAGCGCGGACGGCGTGATCAGGAACTCGAGGATCTACGACACCGGGAACGACGGCGACGGCATGGGCGAGGGCGTCTACGTCGGCACGGCCAACACCCTGTCCGACCGCAGCGACCGCGTCCAGATCCTCGACAACACCATCGGCCCGGACGTGGGCGGCGAGAACGTCGACGTCAAGGAGGGCACGACCGGTACGCGGATCATCGGCAACACCTTCGACGGCAGCGGCCTGACCGGCGCGAACTACGACGACTCCTGGGTCGATGTGAAGGGCGACGACGTCCTGGTCCAGGACAACACCGGCACCCGCACCAGCAACGACGGCTACCAGACCCACACCCAGCAGCCCGGCTGGGGCTGCGGCACGGTCTTCAAGGGCAACAAGTCCGCCCTGACCGGCGCCACGGGCCCCACCCAGCTGGCCATCGACGTCAGCAACGACACCACGGCCTGCAAGACGACGGTCTACACCTCGAACACGGTCACGGGCGGCAAGGGCCTGACAAACATCGGGGTGACCTCCTGATACCGGCCACCGCAACCCCCTAGGGGAGCGGGGAACTGCGCGAAAAGCCACGACGAACCCGCACCCGAAACACGGCAGCCGCACCCCCGAAAACCCTGAGGGGCCCCACCTCGAAAGGTGGAGCCCCTCAGCAGCTAACTGCTAAGCCTCAGCGGCCGGCGTTCAGCTCTGGCCGCCCGCGAGCTTCTCGCGCAGCGCAGCCAGGGCCTCGTCCGACGCCAGGGCGCCGGAGGTGTCCGCACCCTCGGAGGAGTACGAGCCACCGGTCGCGGCCGGAGCCGCAGCCTCGCCGCCCTCGGCCGCGGCAGCGGCGTCGGCCTCGCGGGACTTGATGACCTGCTGCTGGTGCTGCTCGAAGCGGGACTGCGCCTCGGCGTACTGGCGCTCCCACTCCTCGCGCTGCTTCTCGTAGCCCTCGAGCCAGTCGTTGGTCTCGGGGTCGAAGCCCTCGGGGTAGATGTAGTTGCCCTGGTCGTCGTAGGACGCGGCCATGCCGTACAGGGTCGGGTCGAACTCGACGGCCGACGGGTCGGCGCCGAAGGACTCGTTGGCCTGCTTCAGCGAGAGGCTGATGCGACGACGCTCGAGGTCGATGTCGATGACCTTGACGAAGATCTCGTCGTTGACCTGGACGACCTGCTCCGGGATCTCCACGTGGCGCTCGGCCAGCTCGGAGATGTGGACCAGACCCTCGATGCCCTCGTCCACGCGGACGAACGCACCGAACGGAACCAGCTTCGTGACCTTGCCGGGCACGACCTGGCCGATCTGGTGGGTGCGGGCGAACTGCTGCCACGGGTCTTCCTGGGTCGCCTTCAGCGACAGGGAGACGCGCTCGCGGTCCATGTCCACGTCGAGGACCTCGACGGTGACTTCCTGGCCGACCTCGACAACCTCGGACGGGTGGTCGATGTGCTTCCAGGACAGCTCGGAGACGTGGACCAGACCGTCGACGCCACCCAGGTCCACGAAGGCACCGAAGTTGACGATCGAGGAGACCACACCGGAGCGGACCTGACCCTTCTGGAGGGTCGTGAGGAACGTCTGGCGGACCTCGGACTGGGTCTGCTCCAGCCAGGCACGGCGGGACAGGACCACGTTGTTGCGGTTCTTGTCCAGCTCGATGATCTTGGCCTCGAGCTCCTTGCCGACGTACGGCTGGAGGTCGCGGACACGGCGCATCTCGACGAGGGAGGCCGGCAGGAAGCCACGGAGGCCGATGTCGAGGATGAGACCACCCTTGACGACCTCGATGACGGTACCGGTGACGATGCCGTCCTCTTCCTTGATCTTCTCGATGGTGCCCCAGGCACGCTCGTACTGGGCGCGCTTCTTCGAGAGGATCAGGCGGCCTTCCTTGTCCTCCTTCTGGAGGACCAGGGCCTCGATCTCGTCGCCGACGGCCACGACCTCGTTCGGGTCGACGTCGTGCTTGATCGAGAGCTCGCGGCTCGGGATGACACCTTCGGTCTTGTAACCGATGTCGAGCAGGACCTCGTCCCGGTCGACCTTCACGATGACGCCGTCGACGATGTCGCCGTCGTTGAAGTACTTGATCGTCTCGTCGATCGCGGCGAGGAAGGCTTCCTCGTTACCGATGTCGTTGACCGCTACCTGCGGGGTGGTGGCGGTGGTCTCGGTGCTGCTCGTCATGTGGGAAAGGGCTCCGGTACGGACATTGAAGTCGTAGGTACTGCTTACGCCGGGAGCCTGTTTCGCTCTGCAGAAGACCGGACAGCCAAGGAAGCGCCACCTTTACGGACACCGGGTGCCCGGTGGCGCCTCGAGAACCGAGGGGACATACATACAGATGCGAGCGCAGCCTGCTACGTCTGAGGCGCGCAGGCCCGCAGCGCAACTTGTAGCATACGGGGGCAGCCGGAAAGGGTCAATGCGCGACGGCGGACACCCGGGGCGGATCGCCGTACATCCGGCACAAAATGTCCCACAGGACCGCGCGGCAGGGCCGTGCGCCGCCGTCCACGGCGTACCGCCGTCCGGAGGGCCGGGACGGAAGATTACGACGAGGGAGCCGATCATCCAAGAGTCCGAACGGCCCGAGCCCGAGGGGTTCGAGCCCGAAGCCACCCGCCGTGACGCCGATGTCGCCGAGAGCAGCCGGGCCAACCGGGGCTGGTGGGACCGCAACGCGGACGAGTACCAGGTCGAGCACGGCACGTTCCTCGGCGACGACCGGTTCGTGTGGGGCCCGGAGGGTCTGGACGAGGTGGAGGCCGAGCTGCTCGGCCCGCCGGAGGAGCTGAAGGGCAAGGAGGTCCTGGAGATCGGGGCGGGCGCGGCGCAGTGCGCGCGCTGGCTGGCCGCCCAGGGCGCCCGTCCGGTGGCCCTGGATCTCTCGCACCGCCAGCTCCAGCACGCGCTGCGCATCGGTGGATCGTTTCCGCTGGTGTGCGCGGACGCGGGTGCGCTGCCCTTCGCGGACGGCGCCTTCGACCTGGCGTGCTCGGCGTACGGCGCGCTGCCGTTCGTGGCGGATCCGCGCCTGGTGCTGAGCGAGGTGCGGCGGGTGCTGCGGCCCGGGGGCCGGTTCGTCTTCTCGGTGACCCATCCGATCCGCTGGGCGTTCCCGGACGAGCCGGGCCCCGAGGGCCTGTCGGTGGCCGCCTCCTACTTCGACCGCACGCCCTATGTGGAGCAGGACGATCAGGGCCGGGCGGTCTACGTGGAGCACCACAGGACGCTGGGCGACCGGGTCCGCGACATCGTGGCCGCCGGGTTCCGCCTGGTGGACCTGGTGGAGCCGGAGTGGCCGGCCTGGAACAGCTCGGAGTGGGGCGGCTGGTCCCCGCTGCGGGGCAGCCTGATCCCGGGTACCGCCGTCTTCGTGTGCGAGCGGGACTGAAACCTCCCCGATCGGGGACGCGTGGGGCGGGTCCGGCCGTCGTACGACACTTGGGGGCGTGATCCGTTACGACGCCCTGGACGCGCTGCCCGTGCGCTCCGCCCTGACCGCCCTGACCGACGCGCTCGCGGCCGACGGCACCGCCGTCCTGGTGGCGCCGCCCGGCACCGGCAAGACGACGCTGGTCCCGCTGGTGCTGGCGGGGCTGGTCGGGGAGGGGCCGGCGCGGCGGGTGGTGGTGGCCGAGCCACGGCGGATCGCGGCGCGTGCGGCGGCGCGGCGGATGGCGTGGCTGCTGGGCGAGCGGCCCGGCGAGAGCGTGGGCTTCACGGTGCGCGGCGAGCGGTCCGTGGGGCGGCGCACGCGGGTGGAGGTCGTGACCACGGGCGTGCTGCTCCAGCGGCTCCAGCGCGATCAGGAGCTGGCCGGGGTGGACGTCGTCGTGCTCGACGAGTGCCATGAGCGGCATCTGGACGCCGACACGGTGGCGGCCTTCCTGTGGGACGTACGGCAGGCGCTGCGGCCGGAGCTGCGGCTGGTGGCCGCGTCGGCGACCACGGACGCGGAGGGGTGGGCGCGGCTGCTGGGCGGGGCGCCGGTGGTCGAGGCGGTGGGGACGGCGCATCCCGTGGAGGTGGTGTGGGCGCCGCCGGTGCGCCCGGTGCGGCCGCCGCACGGGATGCGGGTGGACCCCGCGCTGCTGGCGCATGTGGCGTCGGTGGTGCGGCGGGCGCTGGCCGAGCGGGACGGTGACGTGCTGTGTTTCCTGCCCGGGGTCGGCGAGATCGCGCGGGTGGCCGGGCAGTTGGGTGAGCCGGCCGGGGTGGAGGTGCTCCAGGTGCACGGGCGGGCGCCGGCGGCCGTGCAGGAGGCGGTGCTGTCCCCCGGGGAGCGGCGGCGGGTGGTGCTGGCGACCTCGGTCGCGGAGTCCTCGCTGACCGTGCCCGGGGTGCGGGTGGTGGTGGACTCGGGGCTGGCCCGGGAGCCCCGGGTGGATCACGCGCGCGGGCTCAGCGGGCTGACGACGGTACGGGCGTCGCGCGCGGCCGGGCGGCAGCGGGCGGGGCGGGCCGGGCGTGAGGCGCCGGGTGCGGTGTACCGGTGCTGGGCGGAGGCGGAGGACGGCCGGCTGCCGGCGTTCCCGGCGCCGGAGATCAAGGTGGCCGATCTGACGTCGTTCGCGCTTCAAACCGCCTGCTGGGGGGATCCGGACGCCTCGGGTCTCGCGCTGCTGGATCCGCCGCCGGGCGGTGCGATGGCGGCGGCGCGCTCCGCGCTGGTGGCGGTGGGCGCGGTGGACGCCGCGGGGCGGGCGACGGAGCGCGGCGTACGGCTCTCCCGGCTCGGGCTGCATCCTCGGCTGGGGCGGGCGCTGCTGGACACGTCGGGGGCGGGGGCGGAGGTGGTCGCGCTGCTCTCGGAGGAGGTGCCGAGGGAGTACGGCGACGATCTCGCGGGCGCGTTGCGCTCCGCCCGGCGTGGGGGTGACGGCTACGCGGGGCGGTGGGCGGCGGAGGTACGGCGGCTGCGGTCCCTCGCGGCGGAGTCCTCCGGCTCACCTGCGCGGGACGGTCGCCCCCGGGTGGACGCCGGGCCGGGCACCCGGGGGCGGAATCCCACGCAACCGGTCCCGTCGGCCGGTGCCGGGGAGGACGGCCTCGCCGGGCTGGTCGCGGCGCTCGCCTTCCCCGAGCGGGTCGGGAAGTTGGACGGCGGGTCGTACCTCATGGTGTCCGGGACGCGGGCCGAGGTGGTGGAGGGGTCGGCGTTGCGCGGGGCGCCGTGGATCGTGGTGGCGGTGGCCGACCGGCCGGGCGGGAAGGGGCATGCCCGGGTGCGGCTCGGGGCCGCCGTGTCGGAGGAGGTGGCGCGGGCGGCGGCGGGGGCGGCGCCGGACGAGCGGGACGAGGTGCGCTGGGCGGACGGCGATGTCGTGGCCCGGCGGGTCGAGCGGCTCGGGGCCGTCGAGCTGACGGTGCGGCCCTTGAAGGACGCCGCGCCGGAGCTGGTGCGCGCGGCGCTGCTCGAAGGTTTGCGGCAGGAGGGGCCGGCGCTGCTGCGGTGGACGCCGGACGCGGAGGTGCTGCGACAGCGGCTGGCGTTCCTGCGCGCCCGGCTCGGGGAGCCGTGGCCGGACGTGTCGGACGAGGCGCTGCACGCGCGCGCGGAGCAGTGGCTGGAGCCGGAGCTGGGCCGGGCCCGGCGGCGGGCGGATCTCGCGCGGATCGACGCCGGGCAGGCGCTGGCGCGGCTGCTGCCCTGGGCGAGCGGGGCGGCCGGGCGCCTGGACGAGCTGGCGCCCGAGCGGATGACCGTACCGAGCGGGTCCAGGATCCGGATCGACTACCGGGATCCCGAGCGGCCGGTGCTCGCGGTGAAGCTCCAGGAGATGTTCGGGCTGCGCGAGACGCCGTCCGTGGCGGGTGTGCCGCTGCTCGTGCATCTGCTCTCCCCCGCCGGGCGGCCCGCCGCGGTGACGGTCGATCTGGCGTCGTTCTGGCGGGACGGCTACCGGGCCGTGCGGGCCGAGCTGCGCGGCCGCTATCCGAAGCACCCGTGGCCGGAGGACCCGGCGGCGGCCGAGCCCACCCGGCACACCAACGCGCGGCTCAGGCGCTGACCGGCCGCGGTTCCGCCGCCCGGGCGGGTGCCGGGCCCCCGGGGCGGCGGGCGCGGGCCTCCAGGACGAGGGAGAGGACGAGCAGGAGCAGACCGAGGGCCAGGGCGCCCCAGGGGACGTAGGAGGTGAGCGCGAGGACGAGGGTGCGGTTGTGCTTGACGAGGGCGACCGTGTGCTCGACGTAGTCCGCGCGCATCTTCACGTCCCCGGCGAACGCGGTGACCCTGGCGCGTCCGCCGAGCAGGGTGCCGCCGCGCAGTTCCTCTTGGTGGATCTCCTCGCCGTAAACCGGTGCGCCGGTGACGGGTTCGACCCAGAACGTGCGGACCGTGGTGTACCAGCGGGTGGTGCCGGTCCTGGCGACGGTCTGCGGGGTGATGCCCTTGACCGGCATGGACTTCGGCAGGGGGACCTTGGTCCAGGGGACGGTCTGTTCGAAGCGGTAGACCTTCAGGCCGTGGAACTCGCGGGTGCCCTGGTAGTGGATGGGGCTGGTGGTGCGGGTCTGCGCGTCGAAGTACTCGTAGTCCCGTTTCTGGGTCAGGAAGGGCCACTTGAACTCGATGCCGCCCCGCTCGACCGGGTCGCCGTCGACCATCTCGCCGGTGGCGTGGACGGGGGCCTGGCTGTGGGCGTCGAAGATGTAGCGCTCGGGGACCTCGGAGACCATCCTGCCGTCGGGCCCCTGGACGTAGGACAGGGCGTTCCAGACGACGACCGGCCGGTGCGCGGTCCTCCCGATCCTCTCGGCGGCCGCCACATCACCCTTGAGGGTCTGCACGATGGTGACCTGGGGGACCTTTTTCGCGCGCAGGGTGCCGTAGTCGAGGAGGGTCGCGTTCCTGGCCTCCAGGACGACGTCCTGGTACTGGTCCGGGGGGATCCGGGCCAGGCGTGGAAAGGCGTACCAGCGCGTCAGTGGGGACAGTGCCGCGCAGAAGACGGCACAGGCGAGCAGGATCAGGCTTGCCGTGCGGCGCATCGCGGCTTCCCTCCCGGACGGGTCACGGATGTGCGGGGACCGTGGTCAGCAGCGGTTTCGGTGAGGTGTGCCCGGACGGTGCGCCGAGTGCGCCGATGGTGAGGACCAGGGCGAAGGCGAGGGCGAGGCCGGTCGCGGCGGCGATCAGGGCGCGCATGCGGGGCCTCCCGGGGACGGTCGGTGCTCTGACGGTTTCTGGCGCCCTGACGGTTTCTGATGCGGCGTCAGGATTTGGGCACCGTAGCAACGGGCGGGCGAGATGAGAACAGCGGTGCGCCCACGAACGACGGCGCCCTCCCCGCCGGGAGCGGGGAGGGCGCCGTGGAGGTCCGGGCGGCTCAGGAACCGGCCGGGGCGCCCGGGGAAGCCGAGGCGCTCGGGGACGGGGACGGGCTCGCCGTGGCGGTGCCGTCGGCGGCGACCGTCAGCTGCACGGTGAGGGTGCCGCCGCCGGGGGTGGTGACGCGCAGCAGGAACGTGCCGGTGGTGTCGTCCGCGTACAGCTTCGGCAGCGTCAACAGGCCCTTGGCGTCCGTCTTCAGACCGGTGAGGGTGCGTACGGCGTTGCCGGTGGTGGCGTCCTTGAAGTAGGGGCCCTTGTCGTTCTCGGTGGCGTCGGTGGCGGACTTGATCAGGGTGGCGGTGGCGGCGACCTTGTCCGCGACGGCGCCCTTGTACGTCGCTTTCACCTGGATCCGGTCGGCGAACTCGCCGCCGGGGACGCAGGCCGGCGGCGTGTCGCCGGTGGTGACCGCGGTCAGGGTGTCGGCGGTGCGTTCGGTGACGGTCGCCTGGTAGTCGACGCCCTTGAGCGAGCGGCCCACGACGGTGGCGGTGACCTTGAAGTCGCCGGTCTTCTCGCCCGCCAGGAGCGCGGGGGCCTTCGCGACGCCCTTGCTGTCGGTGGCGACCGTGGCCACGTCCTCGCCGCCGGTGAAGGTGGCGTCGGTGTCCCCGGAGACGGTGAACCGGATCCTCACCTTGGCCACCGCCGCGCCCGCCTTGGTCTCGGCGCGGGTGCTGATCGTTCCGGTGAAGGCGTCTCCGGCCGTCGCGGTGAGCTTGGCCGTGCCCGTGCCCGCGTTCTCCAGGTGGTCCACCGTGTCGGTGGGGGTGGGCGTGCTCGGGTCGGGCTTCCCGGGCGGCCGCGGGGCGGGGTCGCCGCCGTCCTGGCCGTCGCCGGGCTTCGACGGCGAGGGGCTCGGCCGGCCGCCCTGGTCCTTCGAACCCGGCTTGCCCTGGTGCGGGTCCGCGGGCTCGGCGGGGGTGGACGGCGTGGTGCGCGGGGTGCCGTCGTCGCTGCGGCGGCCGGGCGCGGTGCCGGTGCCGTCGGGTACGGAGTAGGTGCCCTTGCTGTAGTACTCCATCCACGACAGGACGGTGTTCAGGTAGTCCTGCGAGTTGTTGTAGCCGAGGATCGCGGTGTGCAGGTCGGCCGCCTGGGACAGGTCCCGGTCGCCGCGGCACAGGTAGTGGCCGGCGGCGAGGGCGGCGTCGTAGATGTTGTTGGGGTCCTTCTTGCCGTCGCCGTTGCCGTCGCGGCCGGCCCAGGCCCAGGTGGACGGGATGAACTGCATGGGCCCGACGGCCTGGTCGTACTGGGCGTTGCCGTCGTACGCGCCGTGGTCGGTGTCCTGGATGAGCGCGAAGCCGTTGCCGTCGAGGACCGGGCCGAGGATCGGTTTCAGCGTGGTGCCGTCGGCGTCGACCTCGCCGCCGCGGGCCTGGCCGGACTCCACCTTGCCGATGGCGGCGAGGAGTTGCCAGGGCAGATTGCAGCCGGGCTTGGAGGCGCGCAGCTCCGCCTCGGCCTTCTTGTACGCGTCGAGGACCGTGGCCGGTATGCCCGCCTCGGCGGCGCCCTGGGCTACGGGGGTGCCGGCGCTCGGCGAGGGGCTCGGGTTGGGGCTGTTCAGGGGCGGCAGGTCCGTGTAGTACGGCGAGTTGCCCGTGGCGTCGCCGCCGGTGGGGTCCGGTACGGGGGCGGAGGCGCCGGCCGTCGTCTGTCTGCCGTGGTCCTCGCCGGTCGCTCCCGGAGCCTGGGACGCGGAGAGAGCCGCGACCGCCGCCGCGGCCACGGCGGTGGTCGCCGCCCCCTTGCGCAGCCGCCTGCCGAAATGCGCCGCCATAGAGTGACCCCTCCCAAGGACGCCGTGCGTCCGTATCCACGTGTGTGTCTCGCCCTGGTCTGACGAACGACCCGGTGTTCCGGTTGCCCCTGTGCCGACCTTTCCCCCGCATGACCGTATCCGGCCCGTGCGTCCGGCACGGCGCCGCAGGCGACCCTACGGCAACTTGCTTTGCGGGGGCACCCGTTCATGCCCGATTTTCACCGGTTGGCCACCTGCCGTTGAGGTGGGCGCGCCCGGCGGTCCGCCAGGGCGGTGACAATGGCCCGCTCTTGAGTTGGGAGGAGGGGAGGCCCGGCCCCTAGAAGACGGCGCGCGGCCCGGGGTCGCGGGGGCCGTGGCGGGGCGGGCGTTCGGCGAGGGGGGCGACGAAGACCGTGAGGGTGGGGCGGGGGCGGGATCTCGGGATCAGTGTGAGCGTGAGCGCGAGATAGCCGCGGGCCAGATCGGTCCACTGGCGCCAGTCGTGGGCGCGAGCGGCGGCCCCGGTCCGGTTGGCGCGGTCCTTGAGCCCGCGCCGGGCGTTCCGGGCGGCCCTGCGGACGGTCGTGGCCGGGTCGGCGGGGATGCGGGCGGTGCTTGCGTCGGCCGCGAGGGCCGGGACCGGCGAGGCGGGCAGTGCCTGTGCCTCGCCCGAGGCGGGGTCCGCCCAGACCCGGGTCACTGCCTCGGGCGTCCGGCGGTGAAGCATGCGTATACCCATGCCCGCAGTGTTGCGGCTGCGGAGGGTGCGGGGCGTTTTGACGGGGGCCACGTGAGTGACGGTCCCGCCGGGGGTTGAGCCGTCTTTGTGGTACCGGCGCGGAATGGGGGATCCCGGCTTGCGCGGGCGGCCGGGGGCGCCGTATCCCGACGGGATACGGCGCCCCTCACCGCTGCGGCCCGGGCGCGGCGGCTCCTCGGCCGTCGCGGCGTGGGCTAGTGCGCGGCCGACTCCCAGTCCGGGCCGACGCCGACCGAGACGTCCAGAGGGGCCTTGAGGCTCACGGCGCCGGACATCTCGTGGCGGACGAGCTCCTCGACGCGGGCGCGCTCACCGGGGGCGATCTCCAGGACGATTTCGTCGTGGACCTGGAGCAGCATCCGGGACCTCAGGTCCGCGGCCCGCAGCGCGGCGTCCACCTTGAGCATGGCGATCTTGACGATGTCCGCCGCCGTGCCCTGGATGGGCGCGTTCAGGGCCATCCGCTCGGCGGCCTCGCGGCGCTGGCGGTTGTCGCTGTTGAGGTCGGGCAGATAGCGGCGGCGTCCGAAGACGGTCGCCGTGTAGCCCGTGGCCCGGGCCTCGTCCACGGCGCGGCGCAGGTAGTCGCGGACCCCGCCGAAGCGCTCGAAGTACGCGTCCATCAGGGCGCGGGACTCCGCCGCCTCGATGTTCAGCTGCTGGGAGAGGCCGAACGCGGACAGGCCGTACGCCAGGCCGTACGACATCGCCTTGATCTTGCGGCGCATCTCCGCGTCCACCGCGGCCGGCTCGACGCCGAAGACCTGGGAGGCGGCCGTGGTGTGCAGGTCCTCACCGGAGGTGAACGCCCTGATCAGGCCCTCGTCCTCGGAGAGGTGCGCCATCACGCGCAGCTCGATCTGGCTGTAGTCGGCGGTCATCAGGGACTCGAAGCCCTCGCCGACGACGAAGCCGCGCCGGATCGCCCGGCCCTCGTCGGTGCGGACCGGGATGTTCTGGAGGTTCGGGTCCGTGGAGGACAGCCGGCCGGTCGCGGCCACCGTCTGGTTGAAGGTGGTGTGGATACGGCCGTCGCCCGCGATGGTCTTGACCAGGCCCTCGACGGTGACACGGAGCTTGGCCTGCTCGCGGTGGCGGAGCATGATCACCGGCAGCTCGTTGTCCGTCTGGGTGGCGAGCCAGGCCAGGGCGTCGGCGTCCGTGGTGTAGCCGGTCTTGGTCTTCTTGGTCCTGGGCAGGGCCAGCTCGTTGAAGAGGACCTCCTGGAGTTGCTTGGGCGAGCCCAGGTTGAACTCGTGGCCCGCGGCCGCGTGCGCCTCCTTCACGGCCTGCTGCACCGCACCCGCGAACATCTGCTCCATCGCGTCGAGGTGCGCGCGGTCCGCGGCGATGCCGTGCCGCTCCATGCGGGCGAGCAGGGCGGAGGTGGGCAGCTCCATGTCGCGCAGCAGATCGGCGGCGCCGACCTCCTCCAGGCGGCCTTCGAACGCCTCGCCGAGGTCCAGCACGGCGCGGGCCTGGATCATCAGGGCCTCGGCCTCCGCGGCCTCGTCCGTGCCGAAGGCGAGCTGGCCGTCGGCCGCGGCGGCGGGGGTCAGCTCGCGGTGCAGGTACTCCAGGGACAGCGCGTCCAGGTCGAAGGAGCGCCGGCCGGGCTTGACCAGGTAGGCGGCGAGCGCGGTGTCCATGCGCACGCCCTCGATGCGCCAGCCGTGCTCGGCGAAGACGCGCATGGCGCCCTTGGCGTTGTGGAACACCTTGGGGCGCTCGGCGTCCGCCAGCCAGGCCGCGAACGCGTTCTCGTCGGCCTCGTCCAGCTCGGCGGGGTCGAACCAGGCGGCCGCTCCCCCGGCCGCCGCCAGGGCGACCTCGGCGACGGAGCCGCTGCCCAGCGCCCAGGTGTCCACGGTGGCGACGCCCAGGGGCCCGGTGCCGTGCTCGGCGAGCCAGGGGGCGAGTTCGCCGGTGCGCAGGACGGTGCCGTCGATCTCGACGCCCTCGGCGGTGGCCGGGGTGGTGTCGGCCTCCTCGGTGCCGGGGTCGACGGCGAAGAGGCGCTC
The DNA here is from genome assembly GCF_030450125.1 of Streptomyces sp. WP-1. Taxonomy (NCBI): domain Bacteria; kingdom Bacillati; phylum Actinomycetota; class Actinomycetes; order Kitasatosporales; family Streptomycetaceae; genus Streptomyces; species Streptomyces sp. WP-1. Next base: position 5,946,193 of record NZ_CP123923.1, on the reverse strand, counting down.
GCGCAGGGACGGGTTGCGGATCTCCAGGGTGTCCAGGATCAGCGCGACGCCCTTGCGGTCGTACGGCGCGCGCTCCAGGTCGGTGACCGCCTTCGGCAGCTCGACCTGGCGCTCCAGCTCGGTGAGGACGCGGTTGAGCTTGACCGACTCCAGGTGGTCGCGGAGGTTCTGGCCCGCCTTGCCCTTGACCTCCTCGGCGCGCTCGACCAGCTCGGCGAAGGAGCCGAACTGGTTGATCCACTTCGCGGCGGTCTTCTCGCCGACGCCGGGGATGCCGGGGAGGTTGTCGGACGGGTCACCGCGCAGGGCGGCGAAGTCGGGGTACTGGGCGGGCGTCAAGCCGTACTTCTCGAACACCTTCTCCGGGGTGAACCGGGTCAGCTCCGAGACGCCCTTGGTCGGGTACAGCACGGTGGTGTGCTCGCTGACCAGCTGGAAGGAGTCGCGGTCGCCGGTGACGATCAGTACGTCGAAGCCCTCGGCCTCGGCCTGGGTGGCGAGGGTCGCGATGATGTCGTCGGCCTCGAAGCCGTCGACGGCGAAGCGGGGCGCGTGCATCGCGTCCAGGAGCTCGCCGATCAGCTCGACCTGGCCCTTGAACTCGTCGGGGCTCTTGGAGCGGTTCGCCTTGTACTCGGTGAAGCGCTCGGAGCGCCAGGTCTTGCGGGAGACGTCGAAGGCCACGGCGAAGTGGGTGGGCGCCTCGTCACGCAGGGTGTTGGCCAGCATCGACGCGAAACCGTAGATCGCGTTCGTCGGCTGGCCCGTCGCGGTGGTGAAGTTCTCCGCGGGCAGCGCGAAGAACGCGCGGTAGGCCAGCGAGTGCCCGTCCATGAGCATCAGCCGGGGACGGGAGCCGCCGGGGGTCTTGTCGGTCTTCTTCGATGCTGTCTCTGCCACGCCACCGATCCTGCCACGCCCCACTGACACTCCGGACCGCGTGTGCCTCCGGCGGTCGGGCGGACGGTGCCGGCCGGGGCCCGGTTCGACGTCATCGAGCCCCAAGGCCCCATGGGTCACCGCCGTCGCGTCCGCTAGCCGGAAGGCCACCGGGTGGGGGGAGCGACGCATGGCGGGCGGTCCGGCGCCGGCCCCCCCCCCCCCCCCCCCCCCCCCCCCCCCGGGGGCGCTCAGCCGGGCCCCAAGGGGGCGCTCAAAGGGCAGCGGGCGGCCGAGGAAGACCCGGGGCGCCGACCGGTGCGGGCCGCCGACCGGTGCGGGTGCGGCCGAGCACCGTCGCGGCGGAGCACCGTCGCGGCGGAGCACCGTCGCGGCGGAGCACCGTCGCGGCGGAGAAGAGCGCCCCGGTCAGATCGGCCGATCGCCGCCGCCGTCGCGTTTCATCGCTTCGCGGCGAGTAAACCGGCGGCCGGGCGGAACAGACCGGAGGCCCGGGCGCAGACGCCGCACGAGCGGCCCCCTCCGAGCCCCGGGGTCGGCGGCACGCGAGGCAGCGGGGGCGGCGCAGGACGGTCCCGTATCGCCGCCGTGGCGGCTCACGAGGCGGCGTGGCGGCTCACGAGGCGGCGCGGCGGCGCACGAGGCGGCGCGGCGGCGCACGAAAGCCGCGTATCGCCACCTCGGAGACTCACCGTCGCGCTTCCCCAGGCAAGCCGATCACCTCACCGCTGACCGCCCTCCCTGCCGAGAACTCCCACCCCACCGGCCACCCCCACGAACCTCCGGCGAGCCGGACTCGCACGCCCCCGCCGACGCTCCCCCGCCCCCCCTGGAGCCGCCCGTTCCCCCTGTCAGTCCCCCGTGGGAGGATCGGCCCCGTACGTGGTACACGCAGTCGAAGGGGAGCGTGCGATGGCGACGAAGCCGCCCAAGGGTGATCCGGTGCAGGACGCGCCGCAGGTCGCGGAGCCGAAGCACGCGGCGGCGGGGCTGCCGGCCATCGGGCACACCTTGCGGATCGCCCAGCAGCAGATGGGCGTCCGGCGCACCGCGCTGACGCTGCTGCGGGTGAACCAGAAGGACGGCTTCGACTGCCCGGGCTGCGCCTGGCCGGAGCCGGAGCACCGGCACACCGCGGAGTTCTGCGAGAACGGCGCGAAGGCGGTGGCCGAGGAGGCCACCCTGCGCCGGGTCACCCCCGAGTTCTTCGCCGCGCACCCCGTCGCCGACCTGGCGACCAGGAGCGGGTACTGGCTGGGCCAGCAGGGGCGGCTCACCCATCCCATGTACCTCCCCGAAGGGGCGGCGCACTACGAGCCGGTCACCTGGGAGCGCGCCTTCGGCATCATCGCCGAGGAGATCGCCGCCCTCGCCTCCCCGGACGAGGCCGTCTTCTACACCTCGGGCCGCACCAGCAACGAGGCGGCGTTCCTGTACCAGCTCTTCGCACGCGAGCTGGGCACGAACAACCTGCCGGACTGCTCGAACATGTGCCACGAGTCGTCGGGCTCGGCGCTCACGGAGACCATCGGCATCGGCAAGGGCAGCGTCCTCCTGGAGGACCTCTACCAGGCCGATCTGATCATCGTGGCGGGCCAGAACCCGGGCACCAACCACCCCCGGATGCTGTCCGCGCTGGAGAAGGCCAAGGCGAACGGCGCGAAGGTGATCAGCGTCAACCCTTTGCCCGAGGCGGGCCTGGAGCGGTTCAAGAACCCGCAGACCCCGCAGGGCATGCTCAAGGGCGCCGCGCTCACCGATCTGTTCCTCCAGATCCGCATCGGCGGCGACCAGGCGCTCTTCCGGCTCCTCAACAAGCTGATCCTGGCGACGGACGGCGCGGTCGACGAGGAGTTCGTGCGCGAACACACGCATGGATTCGAGGAGTTCGCCAAGGCCGCGGAGTCCGCCGACTGGGACGAGACACTGGCCGCGACCGGTCTGAGCCGCGCGGAGATCGAGCGGGCGCTGGAGCTGGTGCTCGCCTCCGAGCGGACCATCGTCTGCTGGGCGATGGGTCTGACCCAGCACAAGCACTCCGTGCCGACGATCCGCGAGGTCGTTAACTTCCTGCTGCTGCGCGGCAACATCGGCCGGCCGGGCGCGGGCGTGTGCCCGGTGCGCGGCCATTCGAACGTGCAGGGCGACCGCACGATGGGCATCTTCGAGCGGCCCGCGCCCGCCTTCCTGGACGCCCTGGAGCGGGAGTTCGGGTTCGCGCCGCCCCGGGAGCACGGCTTCGACGTCGTACGGGCGATCCGCGCGCTGCGCGACGGCGAGGCGAAGGTGTTCTTCGCCATGGGCGGCAACTTCGTCTCCGCGTCCCCGGACACCGAGGTGACCGAGGCGGCGATGCGGCGGGCGCGGCTGACGGTGCATGTGTCGACCAAGCTGAACCGCTCGCACACGGTGACCGGCGCGCGGGCGCTGATCCTGCCCACCCTGGGCCGCACCGAGCGCGACGTGCAGGCGAGCGGCGAGCAGTTCGTGACCGTGGAGGACTCCATGGGCATGGTGCACGCCTCGCGCGGCCGGCTGGCGCCCGCGAGCGCGCAGCTGCTGTCCGAGCCGGCGATCGTGTGCCGGATGGCCCGCGCGGTGCTCGGGGAGCGCAGCGTGGTGCCGTGGGAGGAGTTCGAGAAGGACTACGCGGCCGTCCGCGACCGGATCGCGCGGGTGGTCCCGGGGTTCGGGGACTTCAACGCGCGGGTGGCCCGGCCCGGCGGTTTCGCGCTGCCGCACGCGCCGCGCGACGAGCGCCGCTTCCCGACCGCCACCGGCAGGGCGAACTTCACCGCGGCGCCGGTGGAGTACCCCGAACTGCCCGAGGGGCGGCTGCTGTTGCAGACACTGCGCTCGCACGACCAGTACAACACCACGATCTACGGTCTGGACGACCGCTACCGGGGCATCACGGGTGGCCGCCGGGTGGTGCTGGTGAACGCCGAGGACGCGCGCTCGCTCGGGTTCGCCGAGGGGGCGTACGTGGATCTGGTGAGCGAGTGGCGGGACGGCGTGGAGCGGCGGGCGCCCGGTTTCCGGGTGGTGCTGTACCCGACGGCCCGGGGCTGCGCGGCGGCGTACTACCCGGAGACCAATGTGCTGGTACCGCTGGACGCGACGGCCGACACCAGCAACACCCCCGCCAGCAAGTCGGTGATCGTACGCCTGGAGGCGCACACGGAAGGCCGTCTGGAACAATCGGCGACCGACTGAGCGTTCGCTCAGGTTAAGACAGGTGTACGACGAACGGAGCCGGCTCATGGGCGAGCAGCAGCAGGTGCAGTTCCCGCAGGAGGTCATCGAGGAGTACGCGGCGCTCGGTGTGGACCTGCCCGCGCTGTTCTCGGCCGGTGACCTCGGCACGCGGATGGGCGTGCAGATCGTGGAGGCGTCCCCCGAGAAGGTCGTCGGCACGATGCCGGTGGAGGGCAACACCCAGCCGTACGGCCTGCTGCACGGCGGCGCCTCGGCGGTGCTCGCGGAGACGCTGGGCTCGATCGGCGCGATGCTGCACGGCGGCAGCACCAAGGTGGCGGTCGGTGTGGACCTCAACTGCACGCATCACCGAGGGGTCCGCTCTGGTCTGGTGACCGGGGTGGCCACGCCGGTGCACCGGGGCCGGTCGACGGCGACGTACGAGGTCGTCATCAGCGACGAGCAGGGCCGCCGGGTGTGCAGCGCCCGGCTGACCTGTCTGCTGCGCGACCTCGGCACGCGAAGCGGCGAGCAGGCGCCCGCCGCGGTCTGACGCTCTCTCACCAAAAGCCCGGTCCACTCCCCAAAAGGGGTGCGACCGGGCCTTTTTGTCACCGATGCGATGTCATCCCGCATACGGAAAAGTGGAATTCCCTCGTCCGGCCGGGACGGCCCCTTGACGGCCACCGGAACCGGGGCGGCGATATCGACGTCCGGCCGCCCAAAATTGCTGTATACGGCACCTTTACTTTCCGGCGTAACGCTGCGTAACACACGCGCAATAAGCACCTCTTGCCTCCCCCGCGCGGGCGCACCCCTGGGTGATCTTCCCCGGGCGCCCCGGGGGCATCGCGCCCACCGGCCCGCGACCTCGACCCGAGGGCCAACCGGAAGTGCGCATTCTCAAAATGTGGACCGTGGGGAAATTCCGCCAAACCGGCCGAGAGTATCCCCGGCGGAACTTTCCCGTCCGCGCCGTCATAACAAGAAAGTCACAAGGACGCCTGCGGCGCTGCCCAGGTCTCCATAGCGGGCTTAGAGTCACGGCCAGTCACCGCTCCAACGGGAGTTCGGTACCAACGCGGCTCTACGCCGTCCCGTTCCAGGGACCGCTCATGCCTGCGGAAAGGATCGATTGTGCGACAGCGTTCTCTGGTGATTCTTACCTCCGTTCTGACGACCGGGGCTCTGACTCTCACCGCCTGCGGCTCCCGCAACAATGACAGCAAGGGCGGCGACAGCGGCAACGTGACGGTCACCATCGGCGTGGACGCCCCGCTGACCGGCCAGAACTCCGCGACCGGCCTCGGCATCCAGTACGGCGCGCAGATAGCGGTCGACGACGCCAACAAGAACAAGACCGTCCCGGGCGTGACCTTCAAGGTCAAGGCACTGGACGACAAGGCGATCCCGGCCACCGGCCAGCAGAACGCCACCCAGCTGGTCGCCGAGAAGGACGTCCTCGGCGTGGTCGGCCCGCTCAACTCCGGCGTGGCCACCCAGATGCAGCAGGTCCTGAACACCGCCGACCTGGTGGAGATCTCCCCGTCGAACACCGCCCCGGAGCTGACCCAGGGCAAGGACTGGCAGACCAAGAAGGTCCGCCCGTTCAAGAACTACTTCCGCACCGCGACCACCGACGCCCTCCAGGGCGCGTTCGCGGCGGACTACGCCTACAACGGTCTGCACAAGAAGAAGGCGTTCGTCGTCGACGACAAGCAGACCTACGGCGCCGGCCTCTCCAAGATCTTCAAGGAGCAGTTCGCCAAGCAGGGCGGCAAGGTCATCGGCACCGACCACGTCAGCGTGGGCGACCGTGACTTCTCCACCCTCGTCACCAAGATCAAGAACTCCGGCGCCGACATCCTGTACTACGGCGGCCAGTACGACGAGTCCCAGGTGCTGACCAAGCAGCTCAAGGACGCCGGCGCCAAGATCCCGCTGTTCGGCGGCGACGGCATGTTCACCCCGACCTACATCAAGACCGCCGGCAAGGCCGCCGAGGGCGACCTCGCGACCTCCATCGGCGTCCCGGTCGACACCCTGCCCGCCGCCAAGGACTTCGTGGCCACCTACAAGGCCAAGAAGTACCCCGGTGACTACGGCACCTACGGCTCGTACTCCTACGACGCCACCACCGCGATCATCAAGGCCGTCGGCCAGGTCATCAAGGACGGCAAGCTCCCCGACGACGCCCGCGCCAAGGTCGTCGACGCGGTCCAGCACAACTCCTTCGACGGTATCTCCGGCAAGATCTCGTTCGACGAGTTCGGGGACACCACGAACAAGCAGCTGACCGTCTACCAGGTCGTCAACGGTGCGTGGAAGTCCGTCAAGAGCGGCGTCGCCAACCCGAAGTAGTCCGCGGCACACATCGCGACTCCAGGGCCGCGCGGCACCGACCACCGTCACCGCGCGGCCCGCCCTCTACCGCCCCCTTGACTCTCCCCACCACATGGAGGCCATGCGGTGAACACCCTGCCGCAGCAGCTGGCCAACGGGCTGTTCCTCGGCTCGATGTACGGTCTGATCGCCATCGGCTACACGATGGTGTACGGCATCGTCCAGCTCATCAACTTCGCTCACGGCGAGATCTTCATGACGGGAGGCTTCGGCGCCCTCACGGTGTATCTCGTCCTGCCGGACGGCGTATCCATGTGGATAGCCCTGCCGGCGATGCTCGTCGGCGGCGCCCTGGTCGCCGTACTCATCGCCGTCGGCGCCGAACGCTTCGCCTACCGGCCGCTGCGCGGCGCGCCACGCCTGGCGCCGCTCATCACGGCCATCGGTCTCTCGCTCGCGCTCCAGCAGCTCGTCTTCAACCTGTACCCGAACGCCAAGGCCGCCCGGGTCTTCCCACAGCTCCCCTTCGGGCCCTACCACCTGGGCTCGGTCACCGTGCAGAGCGGCGATCTCTTCCTGATCATCGCCGCCCCGGTGTGCATGGCGATCCTCGCCTTCTTCGTACGGCTCTCGCGCACCGGCCGCGCCATGCAGGCCACCGCGCAGGACCCGGACACCGCCCAGCTGATGGGCATCGACACCAACCGCATCATCGTGATCGCGTTCGCCATCGGCGGCCTGTTCGCGGCGGTCGCGGGCACCGCGTACGGCCTCAAGTACGGCTCGGTCTCCTACGACATGGGCTTCCTCGCCGGCCTCAAGGCCTTCACCGCGGCCGTCCTCGGCGGCATCGGCAACATCTACGGCGCCATGCTCGGCGGACTCGTCCTCGGCATCGCCGAGGCCATGGCCACCGCCTACATCGCGGACATCCCCGGCATGCACCAGCTCGGCGGCCAGGGCTGGGCACCGGTCTGGGCCTTCGTCCTCCTCATCCTCGTACTCCTCTTCAGACCACAGGGTCTGCTCGGCGAACGCGTCGCGGACAGGGCGTGAGCACCATGACCGACACCACCCTCCAGACCCCGGCGGAGCGCGGCCCCCTGCCGCTCCCGGCCGCCGCGGCCCGGCCGCTCATCGCCGTCGGCGCCGTCGGCACCATCGCCAGCGCCTTCCTGAGCTGGACCTGGACGTCCGACTTCCCCGGCAACCTGACCATCTACGGCTACCCGGCCGGACTCCAGATCCTGGCCCTGGTCGCCGGCGCGCTCACCCTGCTGTACGCGCTCGCCCTGTGGCGGGTGAAGGGCCTCGGCTGGCTGAACCCGTCGGGCGCCACCAGCCCGGTGTTCCTGACCGCCCTGTCGGCGTTCGCCGTCTGCTGGTTCACCGGTATCGCCATCGCCGTCGACCTCGGCGGACTGGTCAACCTCGACCCGGGCGCGTACGTCGCGATGGTGGCCTCCCTGCTTCCCGTGCTCGGCGCCCTCGCCCTGCCGCACCCGGCCCCGGGCACCGGCCTCAAGGGCTATCTCACCAAGCCCGACCAGCCCCGCCCCGGCACCCTGTCGCCACTCGTGGAACGCGCCGTCGTCACCGTCGGCACCGCCCTCGGCCTGGTGGTCTTCACCTACGGCATCGGCATCGACGACGATGACAGCGAGACCTTCATCGGCTTCCTGCTGATCTGCGTCTTCGCCGCCTGGGGTCTGGTGCACGCCGGGCTCCTCGACCGGTACACGACCATGTCCACCCGCCACAAGGGCTTCGCGGCCTGCCTGGCGTTCGTGGCCGCCGTGATCTTCCCGTTCACGCAGAGCAACGACCACAACGCCAACATCGGCGTGAACATCCTCATCTTCGCCACCGTCGCGCTCGGCCTGAACATCGTCGTCGGCCTCACCGGTCTGCTCGACCTCGGCTACGTCGCCTTCCTCGGCGTCGGCGCCTACGCGGCCGCCCTGGTCTCCGGCTCCGAGTACTCGCCCTTCCAGGTCCACTTCCCCTTCTGGGCCGCGGCGCTCACCGGCATGGCCGCCTCGCTGGTCTTCGGTGTCCTGATCGGCGGTCCGACGCTGCGGCTGCGCGGCGACTACCTGGCGATCGTGACGCTCGGCTTCGGAGAGATCTTCCGGATCACCGTCAACAACCTGGACGGCGACTCCGGTCCTAACGTCACCCGCGGGCCCAACGGCATCACCCAGATCCCCGACATCCAGCTCTTCGGGTTCAACCTGGGCGACGCCCACACCTTCGGCTCGTTCACCCTCGGCCGGTTCGCCAACTACCTGTTCCTGATGCTGATCATCACGGCGATCGTGGTGCTCGTCTTCACCCGCGCCGCCGACTCCCGTATCGGCCGCTCCTGGATCGCCATCCGCGAGGACGAGACCGCCGCGACCGCCATGGGCATCAACGGCTTCAGGGTCAAGCTGATCGCGTTCGCGCTCGGCGCCTCCCTGGCGGGCCTGGCCGGCACCGTGATGGCGCACGTGAACTACAGCGTCAACCCGCAGCCGTACCAGTTCGCCGGCGCCGCCCCGCCCAACTCGGCCTTCCTGCTGGCCGCCGTCGTCCTCGGCGGCATGGGCACCGTCAGCGGCCCGCTGCTCGGCGCCAGCCTGCTCTACCTCATCCCGGAGAAGCTCCAGTTCATGCAGAACTACGAGCTGCTCGCCTTCGGTGTGGCACTGATCCTGCTGATGCGGTTCCGGCCGGAGGGCATCATCGCCAACCGCCGCCGCAAGCTGGAGTTCCACGAGACCGGCCAGCTCGACGTACCGGCACAGACGACGCTGTCCGAGGACACGGCCGTCACCAAGGCAGGGGCGTAAGGAACCATGACGACACCTGTACTCGAAGCCCGTGACGTCACCATGCGGTTCGGCGGTCTGACCGCCGTACGGTCCGTGGACTTCACGGTGAACAGCGGCGAGATCGTCGGTCTGATCGGGCCGAACGGCGCCGGCAAGACCACCTTCTTCAACTGCCTCACCGGCCTGTACGTGCCCACCGAGGGCACCGTCGCCTACCAGGGCAAGGTGCTGCCGCCCAAGCCGCACCTGGTGACGCAGGCGGGCATCGCCCGTACCTTCCAGAACATCCGGCTCTTCGCCAACATGACCGTTCTGGAGAACGTCCTGGTGGGCCGCCACACGCGGACCAAGGAGGGCCTGTGGTCGGCGCTGCTGCGCGGCCCCGGCTTCCGCAAGGCCGAGCGCGAGTCCGAGGCGCGGGCCCTGGAACTCCTGGAGTTCGTCGGCCTCGCCGGCAAGCGCGAGCACCTGGCGCGCAATCTGCCCTACGGCGAGCAGCGCAAGCTGGAGATCGCGCGGGCGCTGGCCAGCGAGCCGGGCCTGCTGCTCCTGGACGAGCCGACGGCGGGCATGAACCCGCAGGAGACCCGGGCCACCGAGGAACTGGTCTTCGCCATCCGGGACATGGGCATCGCCGTCCTCGTCATCGAGCACGACATGCGGTTCATCTTCAACCTGTGCGACCGCGTCGCCGTGCTCGTGCAGGGCGAGAAGCTGATCGAGGGCACCTCCGAGGTCGTCCAGGCCGACGAGCGGGTCATCGCCGCCTATCTGGGCGAGCCCTTCGAGGGCGAGCCGGGCGAGGCGGAGGCCGCCGAGGTCGAGGCGGCGGAGGCCGGAGCGGCCGCGGCCGAGACGGCGGACACGGCGAAGGCCGCGGCGACCGCGGCCCGGACGGCGCGGGCCGGCACAGCCGAGGGTGAGGCGACGGAGGCCGGGGCGGCCGAGGTCGAGGCGGCCGGTTCCGCCGACAGCACAGAGGGAGAGACCCAGTGACCGCACTGCTGGAGGTCGAGGACCTCAGGGTCGCCTACGGCAAGATCGAGGCCGTCAAGGGCATCTCGTTCAGCGTCGAGGCCGGCCAGGTCGTGACCCTCATCGGCACCAACGGCGCCGGCAAGACGACCACCCTCCGCACCCTGTCCGGGCTGCTCAAGCCGGTCGGCGGCAAGATCCTGTTCGACGGCAAGCCGCTCACCGGCGTCCCCGCGCACAAGATCGTCGCCCTGGGCCTGGCCCACTCCCCCGAGGGCCGGCACATCTTCCCGAGGCTGAGCATCGCGGAGAACCTCCAGCTCGGCGCCTTCCTGCGCAAGGACAAGGACGGCATCGAGCGGGACATCCAGCGCGCCTACGACCTCTTCCCGATCCTGGGCGAGCGGCGCAAGCAGGCCGCGGGCACTCTGTCGGGCGGCGAGCAGCAGATGCTGGCCATGGGCAGGGCGCTGATGTCCCGGCCCAAGCTGCTGATGCTGGACGAGCCGTCCATGGGTCTGTCGCCGATCATGATGCAGAAGATCCTGGCGACGATCGCGGAGCTGAAGTCCCAGGGCACCACCATCCTGCTGGTCGAGCAGAACGCCCAGGCGGCGCTCTCGCTCGCCGACCAGGGCCATGTGATGGAGGTCGGCTCGATCGTGCTGTCCGGCACCGGACAGGATCTGCTGCACGACGAGTCGGTCCGCAAGGCGTATCTGGGCGAGGACTGACGCTCCTTCTGACTGACGCCCCTTCTGTACGACGATGCCCGCGCCCCCTCCGGAAAGGGGGCGCGGGCATCGGTCGTACGCGGGAGCGGGCTCAGCCCTTCTTGGCGGCCTTCTTCTCCTCGTTGTCCGTGATCACGGCCTCGGCGACCTGCTGCATCGACATGCGGCGGTCCATGGAGGTCTTCTGGATCCAGCGGAAGGCGGCCGGCTCGGTCAGGCCGTACTCGGTCTGGAGGATCGACTTGGCGCGGTCGACCAGCTTGCGGGTCTCCAGGCGCAGGGTGAGGTCGGCGACCTCCTGCTCCAGCTGCTTCAGCTCGGTGAAGCGGGAGACGGCCATCTCGATCGCCGGCACCACGTCGCTCTTGCTGAACGGCTTGACCAGGTACGCCATCGCCCCCGCGTCCCGGGCGCGCTCGACCAGGTCGCGCTGGGAGAAGGCGGTGAGCATCAGGACCGGGGCGATGGACTCCTCGGCGATCTTCTCGGCCGCGGAGATGCCGTCCAGCTTGGGCATCTTCACGTCCAGGATCACCAGGTCCGGCCGGTGCTCGCGGGCCAGCTCGATCGCCTGCTCGCCGTCGCCGGCCTCACCGACGACGGTGTACCCCTCCTCCTCCAGCATCTCCTTGAGGTCGAGGCGGATCAGCGCCTCGTCCTCGGCGATGACGACACGGGTCGTCAGCGGAGGCACGTGCGACTTGTCGTCGTCGGGCGCGTCTACGGGCTGGGGCGACTCGGCGGTCACGGGGGCTCCTCGTTCGGTGCAGGGGTACTGCTGACAAGAGCCTACCTAGCTACGGTATGGTGGACGCGCGGAGGGTCGGGGGAAACCTTTGATTCTGCGAGCCCCGGTAGCCCAATTGGCAGCAGGCAACGGATTCAAAACCCGTACAGTGTCGGTTCGAGTCCGACCCGGGGCACTTTTTCCTTGTTTTCCAAGGTCACCGGTTTTCCCGATTCACGGGTTTGTGCGGGCCCCTTCGGCGAAGGGGCCCTTTTTCGTATCCGACCGCCGTCTACGCCTCCGGGCCGCCCTCGCCGATGCGGTGGACGCGGACCATGTTGGTGGAGCCGGAGACCCCGGGCGGGGAGCCGGCCGTGATCACCACGACGTCGCCCTTCGCGCAGCGGCCGTACCGCAGCAGCAGCTCGTCCACCTGCTCGACCATCGCGTCGGTGGAGTCCACGTGCGGGCCGAGGAAGGTCTCGGCGCCCCAGGTGAGGCTGAGCTGGGAGCGGGTGGCCGGCTCGGGGGTGAAGGCGAGCAGCGGGATCGGCGAGCGGTAGCGGGAGAGCCGACGGGCGGTGTCCCCGGACTGGGTGAAGGCCACCAGGAACCTGGCGCCGAGGAAGTCGCCCATCTCGGCGGCCGCGCGGGCGACCGCGCCGCCCTGGGTGCGCGGCTTGTTCCGCTCGGTCAGCTGCGGGAGCCCCTTGGCCAGCATGTCCTCCTCGGCCGCCATGACGATCTTCGCCATGGTGCGCACGGTCTCCACCGGGTACTTGCCGACGCTGGTCTCGCCGGAGAGCATCACCGCGTCCGTGCCGTCGAGGACCGCGTTGGCCACGTCGGAGGCCTCGGCGCGGGTGGGGCGGGAGTTGTCGATCATGGAGTCGAGCATCTGGGTGGCGACGATGACCGGCTTGGCGTTGCGCCGGGCCAGCTTGATGGCGCGCTTCTGGACGATCGGCACCTGTTCCAGGGGCATCTCCACACCGAGGTCGCCGCGCGCGACCATCAGCCCGTCGAAGGCGGCCACGATGTCGTCCAGGTTGGCCACCGCCTGGGGCTTCTCGACCTTGGCGATCACCGGGAGGCGGCGGCCCTCCTCGGCCATGATGCGGTGCACCACCCGGGCGTCGTCGCCGCTGCGCACGAAGGAGAGGGCGATGACGTCGACGCCGATGTGCAGCGCCCAGCGCAGGTCCTCCTCGTCCTTCTCGGACAGGGCGGGCACGGAGACGGCGACCCCGGGCAGATTGAGGCCCTTGTGGTCGGAGACCATGCCGCCCTCGACCACCCGGGTGCGCACCCGGGGGCCGTCGACGGCGGTGACCTCCAGGCAGACCCGGCCGTCGTCCACCAGGACGCGCTCGCCGGGGACGACGTCCCCGGCGAGCCCCGCGTAGGTGGTGCCGCAGCGGTGGCGGTCGCCCTCCACGCCGTCCTCGACGGTGATGGTGAACTCGTCGCCGCGTTCAAGGAGTACCGGTCCCTCGGCGAAACGGCCGAGGCGGATCTTCGGACCTTGAAGGTCGGCGAGGATTCCGACACTGCGGCCGGTTTCGTCGGCAGCCTTGCGCACGCGCTGGTAACGCTCCTCGTGTTCGGCGCGGGTGCCGTGGCTGAGGTTGAAGCGGGCGACGTCCATTCCGGCCTCGACCAGTGCCTTGATCTGGTCGTACGAGTCGGTGGCGGGCCCCAATGTACAGACGATCTTTGCTCGGCGCATGGTTCGAGCCTAGGGCTTACCCGCCGGTAGAGATTCCGGGCCGCATGACCACTCAACAACCTTTACGTGAAGCCTTATTGACAAGTGTTGAATTGTGCGGACGGCCGCTCCTATGAGCGAATTCCGCTCACTTCTCTTCGATGAGCGGGGTGAGTTGCTGGGTGGAGTGCCGGGCCTGGGGGACGGCGGAATGCGGTTCGCGCAGGCCGAAGGTGGTGAAGGCCGTGCGGTCCGGCAGGGGGTAGGCGTCCTTTCCGGTGAGCGAGTTGAGAATGGTGGCGCCGCGCCAGGCGGCGAGGCCCAGGTCGGGGGCGCCGACGCCATGGGTGTGCAGTTCGGCGTTCTGGACGTAGACGGACCCCGTGACCGAGGGGTCGAGGACCAGGCGGAAGTCCGCGTCGATGCGCGGCCGGTCGCCGGCGTCGCGGCGCATATAAGGGTCGAGCCCGGCGAGGAGACGGCCGAGGGGCCGCTGCTGGTAGCCGGTGGCGAGGACGACGGCGTCGGTGGCGAGCCGGGAGCGGCTGCTCTCCTCCAGGTGCTCCAGATGGAGCTCGATCTTGTTGCTGGCGATCCGGCCCGCGGTGCGCACCCGCACGCCCGGGGTGAGGACGGCGTCGGGCCAGCCGCCGTCCAGGGTGCGCCGGTACAGCTCGTCGTGGATGGCGGCGAGGGTGCCGGCGTCGACGGCCTTGTGCAGCTGCCACTGGGCGCCGACCAGCCGGTCGCGGACGGGCTCGGCGAGGGCGTGGAAGTAGCGCGTGTAGTCGGGGGTGAAGTGCTCCAGGCCGAGCTTGGAGTACTCCATCGGGGAGAACGCGGGGCTGCGGCCGATCCAGTGCAGCCGCTCCTCGCCGGCCGGGCGGCGGCGCAGCAGGTCGAGGAAGATCTCGGCGCCGGACTGCCCGGAGCCCACCACGGTGATGTGCCCGGCGGCCAGCAGTTCCTCGCGGTGGTCGAGGTAGTCGGCGGCGTGTACGACGGGCAGGCCCTCGGCGTCGACCATGGGCTTGAGCGGGGCCGGCACATGGGGGACGGTGCCGACGCCGAGGACCAGGTTGCGGGTGTAGGCGCGGCCGAGGGCGTCGGCCTCGCCGTCGGCGTCGAGCTGGGTGAAGTCGACCTCGAACAGGGCGCGTTCGGGGTTCCAGCGGACGGCGTCGACCTGGTGGCCGAAGCGCAGTCCGGGCAGGTTCCGGGCGGCCCAGCGGCAGTAGGCGTCGTACTCGGCGCGTTCGATGTGGAAGCGCTCGGCGAAGTAGAAGGGGAACAGTCGCTCGCGGGTTCTGAGGTAGCTGAGGAAGCTCCAGGGGCTGGTGGGGTCGGCGAGGCTCACCAGGTCGGCGAGGAAGGGCACCTGGACGGTGGAGCCCTCGATGAGCAGGCCGGGGTGCCAGCTGAAGCCGGGCCGCTGTTCGTAGAAGACGGCGTCGAGTTCGGGCAGCGGCTGGGCGAGGGCGGCGAGGGAGAGGTTGCAGGGGCCGATGCCGATGCCGACCAGGTCGCGGGGGGCGTCGGGGTCACGGCGCGGCAGGAGGGTGGTCCGAGGGGCCGGGTGGGGGGTCATCTGGGGGTGCTTCCTTCGACGAGTTTCAACAGGTGGGCCAGGTCGTCCGGCCGGGTGTGGGGGTTGAGGAGGGTGGCCTTGAGCCAGAGGCGGCCGTCGAGCCGGGCGCGGCCGAGGACGGCCCGGCCCTCGTGCAGCAGTGCGCGGCGGGCGTCGGCCACGGCGGCGTCGGTGGCCTCGGCGGGGCGGAACAGGACCGTGCTGATGACGGGCGTGTCGTACAGCTCGAAGCCGGGGTGTGCCTCGATGAGCGCGGCGAACTCACGGGCCAGGTCGCAGACCTGGTCGACCAGCGCGCCGAGGCCGCGGCGGCCGAGGGTCCGCAGGGTGACCGCGGCCTTGAGGATGTCGGGGCGGCGGGTGGTGCGCAGGGAGCGGCCGAGCAGGTCGGGGTGGCCGGCCTCGGTGTCGTCGTCCGCGTTCAGATAGTCGGCCCGGTGGTGGAGTACGGCGAGTTCGGCCGGGTCGGCGACGGCGAGCAGGCCGGCGGCGACCGGCTGCCAGCCGAGTTTGTGCAGGTCGAGGGTGACGGTGTGGGCGGCGTCGAGTCCGGCGAGTCTGCCGCGGTGCCGGTCGCTGAAGAGCAGTCCGCCCCCGTAGGCGGCGTCGATGTGCAGCCGGGCGCCATGGGCCGCGCACAGGGCGGCGATCTCCGGCAGCGGGTCGATGAGGCCGGCGTCGGTGGTGCCCGCGGTGGCGGCGACCAGCAGGGGGCCGGGGAGCGCGGTGAGGGCGGCGTCGAGGGCGGCCGGGTCGAGGGTGCCGCCGGGGGCCGGGACGAGCACCGGCTCGGGCAGTCCGAGCAGCCAGGCGGCGCGGGCCAGCGAGTGGTGGGCGGCGTCGCCGCAGACGAGCTGGACGCTGCCGTTTCCCGCCTCGCGGGCGAGCAGCAGGGCGAGTTGGTTGGACTCGGTGCCGCCGGTGGTGACCAGGGCGTCGGCCAGTCCGGCCGCTTGTGCGAGGGCCCGGGTGACGACGGCTTCCAGGGCGGTGGCTCCGGGAGCCTGGTCCCAGGAGTCGAGGGAGGGGTTGAGGACGCTGACCGCGAGGTCGGCGGCGGTGGCCACGGCGAGGGGCGGGCAGTGCAGATGGCCGGCGCACAGCGGGTCGGCGGGGTCGGCGGCGCCCTCGGCGAGCAGTCGTACGAGATCGCGCAGGCCGTCCGGGTCGCCCTCCTCCGGCAGTACGTCCCCGAACGCGTCGGCGACCTGCCGGGCGGTGGCCTCGGGTCCGCCTGCGGGCAGCGGGCCGCCGCGCGCCTCCCGGCCTTCCGCCAGCGCGTCCAGCACCGTGTCCAGGAGCGGGCGGAGGGCGGCCAGGCCGTGCGGGCCCGAGGCGAGGGGCTGGGTGGGCATGGGCTGGCCTCCGCTCTCGGGACTGCTCGGGGCGCGCCGCGTGGGCTCCGGGTGGTACGGGAACAGGGACGGGTGTCCCGTACGTCCAACGAGCGGGACCCGCACGTGGGTACTGCCGTACGGGGAAAACTTGTCGGAGCGGCCGGATCTGCCACTACCGTCGGCCGGATGGTGGACACGTGGATGCTCGAGGTGCCCGGCGAACGGGTGGTGGTACGTGAACTCGCCCCGGCGGACGAGGCGCCGTTGATCCGATTGTTCGAGGAGTGCGAGGACTGGTTCCTGGCGGCCACCGGGCTGCCGTCGGCGCCGGGTGATGTGCAGAGCCTGTACTACGGCCTGCCCGAGGGCGCGCGTCCCGATGCCAAGGTCCTGCTGGTGCTGGAGCGGGACGGGGTGGTCGCGGGTGTCGTGGACGCGGTGCGCGACCACCCGGAGCCGGGTGCGATCGCCGTCGGCCTGTTCCTGCTGGCCCCCTGGTCCCGGGGTCGCGGTCTCGGCCACCGCCTGGCCCGCTCCCTGCTGCAACGGGCCGGGGATCCGCCCCTGGTGACGGCGACGGTCCCACCCGGCTGGCGCGCCGGCGAACGCTTCCTGGAGCGGCTCGGCTTCACCCTGGACCCGGAACCCGGCCCGACCAGCGCCAACCGCAGGTCGGGACCGCGGGAGGAGGGGGTACGGCGGGCGGTGCTGAGGCGGGGCGGGGGGCTGGGGCGGGGCGCGGGGCCGGAGGGCGCTGAGGCGGGGCGCGGGGCCGGAGTGCGCGGATTGCGGCTTGGCTGCGGTCAGGGGCGTGGCGTTTAGATCCGCGGACGCGGCCAAGCCGTTGCCGGGCCGTACTCAGGCACTCGGGCACTCAGGCACTCAGGCACTCAGGCACTCAGGCACTCAGGCACTCAGGCACTCAGGCACTCAGGCACTCAGGCACTCAGGCACTCAGGCCATGCTCGGCGTGGCCACCAGGTCGAGGGAGTGCTGCCACAGGCGGGCCGCCTTCTTCGCCCTCGTGCGACGGGCAACCGGGCGCGGGAACTCGGCGGACTGCTGGTGTGCCCGCTGCTCGGCGGCCTGACGCAGCGCCGAGCAGCAGGTCCCGGAAACCGGGGGCTAGGCGCCGAAGTCCGCCGCGTGGTCACGGGCCCACCGGGCGAAGGTGCGGGCCGGGGTGCCCGTGATCCGTTCGACCGTGTCGGTGATCTCCGGGGGTACGCCGATGGTGGCCTCGAAGGTCTCGAGAAGGCGGTCGAGCATGTGCGCGTCCAGGTAGGGGAACAGCTCGGGGCCGGCCGTGCGGGGGTCGATCTCGACGAAGGTCAGCTCCTTGCCGACGGCCGCGCCGATCGCCGCGACCTGCTCGGCGTTGGTGGCCGCCGCCGGTCCGGTCAGACGGTGTACGGCACCCTCGTGGCCGTCGTCCAGGAACACGCGTTCGGCGACGGCGGCGATGTCGTCCTCGTGGATCGGTGCGGCCACCGCGTCCGCGTAGACGCCCCGGACGGTGTTCCCGGCGCGGACCTGGGGCGCCCACTGGAGGGCGTTGGTGGCGAACGCGTGGGGCCGCAGAAACGTCCACTCCAGGCCGCTGTCCCGGATCAGCCCCTCGGCGGTGGCGTGCAGGACGTGGATGGGGTGGGACTCGTCGGCGCCCTCCTGGACGATGCCGCTGGAGAGCAGGACGGCGTGCCGGACCCCGGCCGTGCGGGCCGCCGCCAGCAGGGGCTCGGTGACGGCCTGCGCGTAGAGGAAGACCCCGGCCACCCCGTCGAACAGGGCGGCGGGTTCCTCGGGCCGGAACCGCGCCACCTCGGCCCGCTCGGGCAGCGCGGCCCGCTCCGGGTCACGGGTCAGCGCGCGTACCGGCCGGCCCGCGGCGAGGAGTCGGTCCACCAGGGCGCGGCCCACGTTTCCGGTCGCGCCGGTCACTGCGATCACGATGGTTGCCTCCCGGCTCGGTCGATCATGTCGTTCCACCGAGCCTAGGAGGCCGATCCGGGTGCCGCATCGGCATTGAGGACCAGCGGCGCCTGGGCCATCGGTCCTACTTCCGTCCCTCCCCCTCGCGGGCCCGCAGCGCACGGCCCAGGTCGTCCAGGCGGTCGGCCAGGGCGCGGCGCAGGGACGGGGTGAGGTCGTCGCGGTCCAGGCATGCCTCGCCCAGGCGCACATGCTCGGCGTCGACGGCGTGGGCCGGGAAGCACCAGCGGCCGACGGAGGCGGCGATGGCGGGGCCGCGGCGGGCGGCGAGGGGGACCGACTCCTCGTAGAAGCGCGGCACGTACTCCCGCACCAGGTCGGCCTGTTCGGGCTGCCAGAAGCCGTGGGCGGTGGCCGTGAACAGGTAGTTGGACAGGTCGTCGCCGTCGAACATCGCGGCCCAGGCCGCGCGCTTGGCCTCCGGGTCGGGCAGGGCGGCGCGGCAGCGGGCGGCGCCCTCCTGGCCGGTGGCGCTCGGGTCGCGGGCCAGTTCGGCGGCGATGGCGGCCTCGTCGGTGGCGCCGAGCACGGCGAGCCGGGCGAGGATGCGCCAGCGCAGGTCGGGGTCGAGTTCGGGACCGCCGGGCACGGTGCCGTCGGCGAGCCAGGCGGCGATGGTGTCCGGGTGGGCGGCCACGTTGACCAGGTGGCGGACGGCGATCAGCCGCAGGCCGGGGTGGTCGCCGTCCTCGGTGCGGCGCAGCAGGTCGCGGCAGAGGGCGGTGAGGGTGCCCAGCGCGGCCGGGCGCTCCGCGGCCGGCAGGTACTGGTCGGCGATCTGGCCGCTCGCGAAGACGAGCACGCCCTGCACGATGGCGAGGTCGGTCTCGCGCGGCAGATGGGCGCGGGCGATCTCCAGGTAGGCGGCGGGCGCGAGTTCGCCGTCGCGCACCGCGTCCCGCAGAGCGTTCCAGACGATCGCGCGGGTGAGCGGGTCGGGCAGCCCGGACAGGCTGCTGCGGACCGATGCGAAGGACTCGGCGTCGAAGCGGACCTTGGCGTAGGTGAGGTCGCCGTCGTTGAGCAGGAGCAGCGCGGGGCGCTTGCCGATGGGGCGCGGTTCGTCCTGCGGGACGTCGAGTTCGAGGCGCTCGCGCAGGATCAGCCGGCCCTCGTCGGCGACGTCGTGGTCGTACAGGCCGGCGACGATGCGGTGCGGGCGGCTGCCCTTGTGGTCGACGGTCAGTGTGCAGGCGCCGTCGGCGGTCCCGGTCACGGGCGTGAGGGTGTCGACGCCGGTGGTGCGCAGCCAGCTGTCGGCCCAGGCGCGCACATCGCGTTCGGTGACGGAGGCGAGGGAGTCCAGGAAGTCGGCGAGGGTCGCGTTGCCGAACTTGTGCCGGGCGAAGTGGGTGTTGATGCCCGCGAGGAAGTCCTTCTCGCCCAGCCAGGCGGCCAGCTGGCGCAGCGCGGAGGCGCCCTTGGCGTACGAGATGCCGTCGAAGTTGAGCAGGGCGGAGGCGGCGTCGTCCACGCCCTCGGGGGCGACCGGGTGGGTGGTGGGGCGCTGGTCCGCCTCGTAGCCCCACGCCTTGCGGGTGACGCCGAACTCGGTCCAGGGGTCGCTGAAGCGGGTGGCCTCGGCGGTGGTCTGGTAGCCCATGTACTCGGCGAAGGACTCGTTCAGCCAGATGTCGTCCCACCACTTGAGGGTGACCAGGTCGCCGAACCACATGTGGGCCATCTCGTGCGAGATGACCATGGCGCGCAGCTGGCGCTCGGTGTCGGTGACGGCGGAGCGGTAGACGAACTCGTCGCGGAAGGTGACCAGGCCGGGGTTCTCCATGGCGCCCGCGTTGAACTCGGGCACGAACGCCTGGTCGTAGGAGTCGAAGGGGTACGGCTCCTCGAACTTCTCGTGGTAGCGGTCGTAGCACGCGCGCGTGACCTCGAAGATCTCCTCGGTGTCCACGTCGAGGTAGGGCGCGAGGGAGCGGCGGCAGTGGATGCCGAAGGGCAGCCCGCGGTGCTCGGTGCGCACCGAGTGCCAGGGGCCGGCGGCGACGGCGACCAGGTAGGTGGAGATCGGCGGGGTGGGCGCGGCCCGCCAGATGCCGTCCGGGCCGCGCTCGGTGACACCGTTGGCGAGTACGGTCCATTCGTCGGGCGCCTTGACCGAAACCTCGAAGACGGCCTTCAGGTCGGGCTGGTCGAAGGCGGGGAAGACGCGCCGGACGTCGTCCATGGCCAGCTGTGTGTACAGGTAGGTCTCGCCGTCGACCGGGTCGGTGAAGCGGTGCATGCCCTCGCCGGTGCGCGAGTAGCGCATGGCCGCCTCGGCGCGCAGTTCGTGCTCGCCCGCGGTGAGGTTCTTCAGCGGCAGCCGGTCCTCGTGCAGCGAATCCGGGTCCAGGGGCTGTCCGTCGAGGGTGACGGAGCGCAGCTCGGCGGGCTTCACCTCGAGGAACGTGTCCCCGTCGGACCGCGTGGTGAACCGGATCACGGTACGGGAGTCGAAGGTCTCGTCCCCGGTGGTGAGGTCCAGTTCGACCGTGTAGCGGTGGACGTCGAGGAGCTGAGCTCGGAGCTGCGCTTCATCGCGCGTGAGTGCGGACATGCACGCCATGCTGCCTGATGGGACTGACAGCGCACAGAGGAGGAGCGTTACACGGTTATTATCCGACCCGCCCCTTTCCTTCACCTTGTTCGGAATTCGGAGCCCGGGATCCGGGTTCCGGATTCAGCTCCCGTTGGTGTCCTCGGCGATGCGTTCGTGGTGCCTGATCACCTCGGCGATGATGAAGTTCAGGAACTTCTCGGCGAACGCGGGATCGAGCTTGGCGTTCTCGGCGAGTCGGCGCAGCCGGTCGATCTGGCGGCCCTCTCGGGCCGGGTCGGCGGGCGGCAGCTGGTGCACGGCCTTGAGCCGGCCGACCTGCTGGGTGGCCTTGAAGCGTTCCGCGAGCATATGGACGACGGCCGCGTCGATGTTGTCGATGCTGTCGCGCAGCCGTTCCAGTTCCTGGCGGACCTCGGGGTCCACGGCACCCGTACCCGTGTTGCTGGTGGTCATGGACGCCAACCCTATGTGGTCGACGGGGACCGGTTCATGGGGTGTCCGGTGGATGGATCGTCGGATGGTCGGATCGTCGAGGGAAGACCGGGGACGATCATCGGGGGGTCGTCCGGGTCCGGGACCCGCTCGCTCCAGCCGCCCGGGACGCTGCGGCCCTGCTGAACGCGGAAGCGGGCCGGGGCGAGGCCGACACGCCGGGTGAACAGGCGGGAGAAGTAGGCGGGATCGTCGTAGCCGACGCGGCGGGCGACGGCGGCGACGGGCAGTTCGGTGGCGGCGAGGAGTTCCTTGGCGCGGCCGAGCCGGATGCCGAGCAGGTAGTCCTTGGGGGTGCAGCCGGCGGCCCGGCGGACCGCGCCGCGCAGTTCGGCGGTGGTCATGCCGTGCCGGGCCGCGTGGTCGGCGACGCTGAGCGGGGCGCAGGCGTCCCGGGCGAGGGCTTCGAGGACCTGATCGCCGTCGGGGGCGAGATCGGCGCGGGCGCGGCGCAGGGCGACCAGGAGTTCATGCACGGCGGCGCCGGTCTCCACCTCCAGGAGGGGGTTGCCGCGCCGGGCGGCGCGGGCGATGCGGGCGACGACCGCGCGCGGTCCGGCGGCGTCGGAGAGGGCCACGACGGGCCGTTCGGGCTCGATGTAGCCCAGTTCCGTGTAAGTAGCGGTGGCGGGCCCGGCGAAGTCCACGAAGCCCTCGTCCCAGCCGGTGTCCGGATCGGGGGCGTAGTGGTGGGGCACGCCGGGGGTGAGCCAGAGCAGCGCGGGCGCGGTGACGGTCGTACGGCGGCCGTCCGCGCCGGCGTACCAGCCGCCGCCTGAGCTGATCACGACGGCCACATGGTGGTCGAGGGTGCGCGGGCCGACGGTGGGCAGCGCGCCGTGCTGGAGTCCGACGCCGAGGCAGACCAGGCCGAGGCGGTGGTGGGCCGGGCCGGGGCTGAAGAACCGCATCCAGGTCTGGTACATCGCTGCTCCTCCTGGCGTCGGCGGCGGCCGATTTTTGTCCAAGTGGCGCCGATCTTCGTCCATGGTGCCGGGCACCGGAAGGGGTGAGCCTTGGCGGTATGAGCGAGTTCACCGTGGGCGAGAGGGACTTCCTGCTGGACGGGCGGCCGGTGCGGCTGCTGTCCGGGGCGCTGCACTACTTCCGGGTGCACGAGGAGCAGTGGGAGCACCGGCTCGCGATGCTGCGGGCGATGGGTCTCAACTGCGTGGAGACGTACGTGCCGTGGAATCTGCACCAGCCGGCCCCGGGGCGCCACCGGGACGTGGCGGCGGTCGGCCGGTTCCTGGACGCGGCGCGCGCTGCGGGCCTGTGGGCGATCGTGCGGCCCGGTCCCTACATCTGCGCCGAGTGGGAGAACGGGGGTCTGCCGGCCTGGCTGACGGGCGAGCTGGGCGGGCGGGTGCGCACCAGCGACGAGCGGTACCTGCGCCATGTCCGCGACTGGTTCGGCCGGCTGCTGCCCGAGATCGTGTCCCGGCAGGCCGACCGCGGCGGCCCGGTGGTCCTGGTGCAGGTGGAGAACGAGTACGGCAGCTACGGCTCCGACGCGGGCTATCTCGCCGAACTGGCCGCCCTGTTGCGCGCCGAGGGTGTCACCGTGCCGCTGTTCACCTCCGACGGCCCCGAGGACCACATGCTGACCGGCGGGTCGGTGCCCGGGGTGCTCGCCACGGCGAACTTCGGCTCCCGCGCGCGTGAGTCCTTCGCCGCGCTGCGCCGCCACCGGCCCGAGGGCCCGCTGATGTGCGTGGAGTTCTGGTGCGGCTGGTTCGACCACTGGTCCGGCACGCCCGCCGTACGCGATCCCGGGGAGGCCGCCGAGGTGCTGCGGGAGATCCTGGAGTGCGGCGCCTCGGTGAACCTCTACATGGCGCACGGCGGCACGAGCTTCGGCGGCTGGGCGGGCGCCAACCGGGGCGGCGAGCTGCACGAGGGTGCGCTTCAGCCGGATGTGACGTCGTACGACTACGACGCCCCGGTGGATGAGTACGGCCGCCCGACGGAGAAGTTCCGGCGCTTCCGCGAGGTGCTGGCGCGCCACCGGGAGGGCCCGTTGCCGGAGCTCCCGCCGGAGCCCGCACGACTGGCCGCCCCCGCCGGGGTTCGGCTCGCCGAATGGGCTCCTATGGACGCCGTGCTGTCCGCCCTCGGCGGCGCGGAGACGACACGCCCCCAGGCGCCCACGTTCGAGGAACTGGGCGTCACCCGGGGCCTGGTGCGCTACGAGGTGGACGTGCCCGGACCGCGCGAGCCGTACCCGCTGTCCGTTCGGGGGCTGCGGGATCTGGCCGTGGTGTACGTCGACGGGGTGCGGGCCGGGGTGCTCACCGAGGCGGAACCGCGGCTCAAGGAGCCCGTCGCGGGTCCGGCGCGGGTGGAGCTGTGGGTGGAGTCCCTCGGCCGGGTGAACTACGGGCCGCTCCTGGGCGAGGCCAAGGGGATCACCGGGGGCGTGCTGCACGAGCGGCAGTACCTGCACGGGGTGCGGGCCCGGGGGCTGGACCTGGACGCGTTCGAGGACGGCGTGTCGGCGGTGCCGTTCAGCGCGCCGCCCCCGGCGGGCGGCCCTGGGCTGTACCGGGGCACGGCCACGGTCCTCGGGGCGGCCGGGGACGCCCGGCTGGAACTGACCGGGCTGACGCGCGGATTCGTGTGGATCAACGGGTTCTGTCTCGGCCGCTACTGGTCGGTGGGGCCCCAGCGGTCGCTGTACGTTCCCGGGCCGGTGCTGCGGGAGGGCGAGAACGAGGTGTGGGTGCTGGAGCTGGAGGACGCGGCGGGCGCGGGAGCGGCCGTGCCGCGGTTGCTGCCGGTGTGAGGGGGCGGTGCGGCGCCTACCCTGGAGGGGCGGTCGCCGAGGCGGTCGGGGACCGGCGCGGGATGTCCGGGGTCTGGGGGTGCCGACGTGGCGAACGGCGGACCGGTGGAGCACGGCTTCCCGCATCTGGAGACGGTGCGGGCGGCGATCACCGCGCTGTACCGGCGGCTGTCGCCGACGACCGTACAGACGTTCGCGACCAGCGTGGCCCCCGCGGACGTGGCGTTCTGCGACACCGACGACCTGCATCTGGGGGCTCAGCGGGTGGCCCGGGAGATGGTGCGGCACTTCCGGTTGCCGGACGCGCGGCTGATCGTCGGCTTCCGGGAGATGACCCACGCGGCGAACATCGAACTGGCGGCGGGGCCCGAGTACTTCGTGGAGCTGAACGACCGTTTCCGCACCCATCGCGAGGACATCGGCGCGGCGCTCGCGCACGAGGTGGCGCACGCCTATCTGCACCGCCTGGACCTCGCCTTCCCCACCACGGCGGAGAACGAGATCCTCACCGACACGGTGACGACGTACCTGGGCGCGGGCTGGCTGCTGCTGGACGCCTACCGGGAGGACTCGCTCTCCTCGCAGAAGCTGGGCTATCTCACCCCGGAGGAGTTCGGGTACGTGCTGGCCAAGCGGGCGCTGCTGTTCGACGAGGACCCCTCGATCCGGTTCACCAGCCCGCAGGCGTACACCGCGTACACCAAGGGGCTGGCGCGGGCCCGCCATGACGCCCAGCAGCCCCCGCTGACCGGCGCCGGCTGGGCGGGCCGCCGCCGCTACGCCCACGACCGCCGCCACGCCGCACCGGCTCCCCCGGGCGCCCCCTACTCCTTCGGCACCGACCCCGCCGGCGCCCTCCACGTCACCTTCCCGTGCCCGACCTGCCACCAGCGGATCAGGGTGCCGGTGCGGGGGCGGGTGCGGGCGCGGTGCGGGTTGTGCGGGGTGGTGTCGGAGTGCGATACGTGAGCGGGGGCGGTCGAGGGGGCGTGTCGGTCGGGGGCGCGAGGGGTGTTCCGTTGGCCGCGCCTCGGGCGCGGGGGGGGTTCCGTAGCCCGCGCCCCGGTGCCGGCGGGTCAGCCGGTCCCCGTCCCGTACACCGCGCCCGGCCGCTCCGCCTCCCCCAGCAGTCGTAACGCCTCCTCGCCCACCTCCTCCACTCCCCACCGGGCCCCCTTGTCCGCCGTGGGGCCGCGGCGCCAGCCCTCCATCACGCTGAGCCGGCCGCCCTCGATCTCGAACACCCGTCCGTTCACGCCCGCACTCGCGACCGAGCCCAGCCACACCACCAGCGGCGAGACGTTTTCCGGGGCCATGGCGTCGAAGCCGGTCGCCGGGGCGGACATCGTCTCGGCGAAGGTGCGCTCGGTCATCCGGGTCCGGGCCGCCGGGGCGATGGCGTTGACCCGGACGCCGTACCGGGACAGTTCGGCCGCCGCGACCAGGGTGAGGGCCACGATCCCGGCCTTGGCCGCGCTGTAGTTCCCCTGCCCGAGCGAGCCCAGCAGACCGGCCCCGCTGCCGGTGTTGACGACCCGCGCGACCGGCCCGCGCCCGCCCTTCGCCTCGGCCCGCCAGTACGCGGCGGCGTGCTTCAGCGGCAGGAAGTGCCCCTTGAGATGGACCCGGAGCACCGCGTCCCAGTCGTCCTCGTCGAGGTTGACGAGCATCCGGTCGCGCAGGAACCCCGCGTTGTTGACGAGCGTGTCCAGCCGCCCGTACGTCTCCACCGCGGTCCGCACCAGCGAGGCCGCGCCCTCGCTCGTCGCGACGTCCCCGCCGTGCGCCACCGCCGTGCCGCCCGCCGCGCGGATCTCGGCGGCGACGGCCTCCGCCGGGTTCCCACCGGCGGGCTCGCCGTCCAGCCGTACCCCGAGGTCGTTGACGACGACCCGCGCGCCCTCCGCCGCGAAGGCGAGGGCGTGCGCCCGCCCCAGCCCCCGCCCCGCGCCGGTGACGACGACCACCCGCCGCGCGCAGATTCCGCTCACACCCATCTCAGCTCTCCTCCGAGGACGTCGGACTTCCCGCGGGCCCTCGCCCCACCGCACCCAGAAATACCGGCCACTCCCCACCCCCGTGCACCTGGAGGCTCGCCCCGCTGATGTACGCCGCGGCGTCGGAGGCGAGGAAGACGGCGGCGGCGCCGACGTCGGCGGGAGCGGCCAGCCGGCCGAGCGGGACGGTGCGGGCGACGGCGGCGATGCCCTCGGGGCCGCCGTAGTGCGCGGCGGACCGCTCGGTGCGCACCATGCCCACCACGAGCGTGTTGACCCGTACATGCGGCGCCCACTCCACCGCCATGGACGCGGCGAGATTGGCGAGCCCCGCCTTGGCCGCGCCGTAGGCGGCGGAGCCGGGCGAGGGGCGGCCGCCGCTGACGCTGCCGATCATGACGACGGAGCCCCGGCTGCGCCGCAGGTGCTCGTGGGCGGCGAGGGACGCGGTCAGCGGGGCGGTCAGGTTCAGCTCCAGGACCTTGGCGTGGTGTTCGGCGTCCGCGTCGAGCAGCCGCCGGTACGGCGTCCCGCCCGCGTTGTTGACGAGTACGTCGAGCCGGGTCAGCGCGCCGAAGAAGGCCCGGACGGCGGGCGGGTCCCGCAGGTCGAGCGGGGTGAACTCGACGCCGTCCAGCGGCTGTTCGGGGGGCCTGCGGGCACAGGTCAGGACGTGGGCGCCCGCGTCCGCGAAGGCCCGTGCGATGCCGGCGCCGACCCCGCGGGTGCCGCCGGTGACGAGGACGGTGCGGCCGCGGAAGGAGCCGGCCGGGGCGTGCCAGGAGTTGTCCACAGGGCGCGCGGTCGAGTTTTCCACAGGGCCTCCCGCTGGTCCGTGGCGGCTGCTAATTTCGTAGCCATCGCACCTAACAAATGTTTGGTGGAAAGGTAGCTGATGCGCCCATGGGTGTCTCCCGTTCGTCCCCGGAAAATGGGATTTCCGTGGTCACCGTCGACTTCCCGCCGGTCAACGCGCTCCCGGTGACCGGCTGGTCCGCGCTGGCCGAGACCGTGCGCGCCGCGGGCCGCGACCCCGAGGTCCGCTGCGTGGTGCTGGCCGCCGAGGGCCGGGGGTTCAACGCGGGCGTGGACATCAAGGAGATACAGACGCACGGACAGCGGGCGCTGATCGGCGCGAACCAGGGCTGCGCCGACGCCTTCGCCGCGGTGTACGAGTGCGGGACACCCGTCATCGCGGCGGTGCAGGGGTTCTGCCTGGGCGGCGGGATAGGCCTGGTGGGCAACGCGGACGCGATCGTGGCGAGCGAGGACGCCGTCTTCGGGCTGCCCGAGCTGGACCGGGGCGCGCTGGGCGCCGCGACCCATCTGGCCCGGCTGGTCCCGCAGCATCTGATGCGCGCCCTGTACTACACGGGGCGGACGGCGAGCGCGGCGGAGCTGCACCGGCACGGCTCGGTGTGGCGCGTGGTGCCGGGCGCGGAGCTGCGGGCGGCGGCGCTGGAGCTGGCCCGGGAGATCGCCGCCAAGGACGGCCGGCTGCTGCGCATGGCCAAGGCCGCGATCAACGGCATCGATCCGGCCGATGTGCGCCGTAGCTACCGCTTCGAGCAGGGCTTCACCTTCGAGGCGGCCCTCAGCGGGCTGGCCGACCGGGTGCGCGACACGTTCGGCGAGGACACGGGCGGGGACAGGAAGGAGGGGGTGTAGATGGGCGACAAGACGATGACCGCCGAGGAGGTCGTCGGGCGGCTGGAGAGCGGGATGACCCTGGGCATCGGCGGCTGGGGCGCGCGCCGCAAGCCGATGGCCCTGGTGCGCGCACTGCTGCGGTCGGGGTTACGCGATCTCACGGTCGTCTCCTGCGGCGGCCCGGACGTCGGGATGCTGGCCGCGGCCGGGCGGGTGCGGCGACTGGTCACGGCCTTCGTCACCCTCGACTCGATCCCGCTCGAACCGCACTACCGGGCGGTCCGCGAGCGCGGCGGGCTCGAACTGACGGAGGTGGACGAGGGGATGCTGCTGCGCGGCCTGGAGGCGGCGGCGCAGCGGCTGCCCTTCCTGCCGGTGCGGGCGGGCGTCGGCTCGGACGTCATGCGCGTCAATCCCGGCCTGCGGACGGTCACTTCGCCGTACGAGGACGGGGAGACGCTGGTGGCGATGCCCGCGCTGCGGCTGGACGCGGCCCTGGTGCATGTGCACCGCGCCGACCGGCTGGGCACCGGTCAGTGTCTGGGTCCGGACCCGTATTTCGACGATCTGTTCTGCGCGGCGGCGGATACGGCCTACGTCTCCTGCGAGCGGATCGTGGACACCGCCGAGCTGACCGAGGGGGCACCGCCGGAGTCGCTGCTGCTGCGCCGGCTCACCGTGACGGGCGTGGTGGAGGCGCCGGACGGTGCGCATTTCACCTCCTGCGCGCCGGACTACGGACGGGACGAGGAGTTCCAGCGGCTGTACGCGAAGACGCCATGGCCGGAGTTCGCCGGGCGGTTCCTCGGCGCCGGCGAGGGCGGGTACCGGGCGGCGGTGGCCGAGTGGCGCAAGGAGGCGGGGCGATGAGGGCGACCCGGGCGGAGTACTGCGTGATCGCCTGCGCCGAGGCGTGGCGCGGGGCCGGGGAGATACTGGCGAGCCCGATGGGGCTGATCCCCTCGCTGGGCGCGCGGCTGGCCCGGCTCACCTTCGCTCCGGACCTGCTGCTGACCGACGGGGAGGCCCTGCTGGTCCGCCCGGACGGCACCCCGGAGGGCCGGCTGACGTTCCGGGAGCATCTGACGCTGGTGGCGGGGGGCCGCCGGCACGTGATGATGGGCGCGAGCCAGATCGACCGGTACGGCAACCAGAACATCTCCTGCGTCGGCGACTGGGCCCGCCCCCGCCGCCAGCTGCTCGGGGTGCGCGGGGCCTCGCTCAACACGCTGAACAATCCGACGAGTTACTGGATCCCCCGGCACTCGCGGCGGGTGTTCGTGGAGCGGGTGGACATGGTGTGCGGGGTGGGGTACGACCGGGCGGCCGCGCTCGGCCGGACGGCCCGGTTCCACCACCTCGGGCGGGTCGTCTCCGATCTCGGGGTCCTCGACTTCCGGGCGCCGGACCACTCGATGCGGCTGGCCTCGCTGCATCCGGGGGTGAGCGTGGCGGAGGTGCGGGAGGCGACGGGCTTTGAACTCGTGGCGCCGGACGAGGTGCCCGTCACCCGGGAGCCCGAGCCCGGGGAACTGCGGCTGATCCGCGAGGTGCTGGACCCGGAGGGGGCCCGGGAGCGCGCGGTGCCCGAGGGGGTGCGGGACTGATGGAGACCACGCTCACCCGGCTGACCGGCGTCCGTCATCCGGTGGTGCAGACCGGGATGGGCTGGGTGGCCGGGCCCCGGCTGGTGTCGGCGGCGGCGAACGCGGGCGCGCTGGGCATCCTGGGCTCGGCCACGATGACACCCGCTCAGCTGCGTTCGGCGATAAGGGAGGTGCGGTCGCGCACGGGGGCGCCGTTCGGGGTGAATCTGCGCGCGGACGCCCAGGACGCGGTCGAGCGGGTGGAGATCCTGCTGGAGGAGGGCGTCCGGGTGGCCTCCTTCGCGCTGGCACCCTCCCGCGAGCTGATCGCCCGGCTCAAGGGGGCGGGGGTGGTGGTCGTCCCGTCCGTCGGGGCGCGGCGGCACGCGGAGAAGGTGGCGGAGTGGGGCGCGGACGCGGTGATCGTGCAGGGAGGCGAGGGCGGCGGGCACACCGGCGAGGTGGCCACGAGCGTGCTGCTGCCGCAGGTGGTGGACGCGGTGCGGATACCGGTGGTGGCGGCGGGCGGGTTCTTCGACGGGCGGGGCCTGGTGGCGGCGCTGGCGTACGGGGCGGCGGGGGTGGCGATGGGCACCCGGTTCCTGCTGACCTCGGACTCCACGGTGCCGGATCCGGTGAAGGCCAGGTATCTGGCGGCCACGGTCCGGGACGTCACCGTGACCCGGGCGGTGGACGGGCTGCCGCACCGCATGCTGCGCACGGACCTGGTGGCGGCGCTGGAGCGTTCGGGCCGCATACGGACCCTCGGGCACGCGGTGCGGCGGGCGGCAGACTACCGGCGGCTGTCGGGGCTGACCTGGCGGCAGCTGGTCCGCGACGGTCTCGCTCTGCGTCACGGCAAGGAGCTGTCCTGGAGCCGGCTGCTGCTCGCGGCGAACACGCCGATGCTGCTCAAGTCGGCGATGGTGGACGGCCGTACGGACCTGGGGGTGATGGCGGCCGGGCAGGTCGCCGGGGTGATCGAGGACCTGCCCTCGTGCGCGGAACTGGTGGAGCGGATCGTGAAGGAGGCGGAGGAGGTGATGAAGGGGCTGACGGAAACGGCGGGGCGCGCCGGAGGCTGACGGGGTCGGCGTGGACGGCGTCCGGCGAACCCGGGGCCTGGCAGTACCGGGGCTGACGGGGTCACGGTCCCGGATCCGGCGGGTCCGGCGGGTCCGGCGGGTCCGGCGGGTCCGGAGATCGGCAGGGCCGTCGGCGGGGAGGCGGGCGGCCCTCGGACCCGGAGACCGGCATGAACAGCGGCGGACAGGCAGAGGGGCCCCGGGCCATTGGCGTCGATGGCCCCAGGCCCGGAGGCCGACCGGCTCTCAGGCCGATGGGCCCTCAGCTCCCGGGGTGGTCGGGACCAAGTGGCCGAGAGGCCGATGGCCCTCAAGGCATCAGGGACCCGGGCCCGGAGGCTGGCAGGGCAGGGCCAGCGACTGAGGGGCTGGCCGGGCCACCGGTCCCAACGACCGCAGGTCCGGTGGCCGCCGTGCCCCCAAGGCCCGCGAGTCCCGAGACCCGCGAGCCCCTAGGCCCGCGAGTCAAGGGGCCCGCGAGTCCTGGAGCTGGCGGGCTCCGATGCCGAGAGGCTGACGCCCCCGGGAAGAGAGGGCTGTGGCCGCCCGTGCTCAGAGGCGTTCGATGATCGTCACGTTGGCCTGGCCGCCGCCCTCGCACATGGTCTGGAGGCCGTAGCGGCCGCCGGTGCGCTCCAGTTCGTGGAGCAGGGTGGTCATCAGGCGGGCGCCGGTCGCGCCGAGGGGGTGGCCGAGGGCGATCGCGCCGCCGTTGACGTTGACCTTCTCGGGGTCGGCGCCGGTCTCCTTCAGCCAGGCGAGGACGACCGGGGCGAACGCCTCGTTGATCTCCACGACATCGAGGGCGTCGATGGTCAGGCCGGTCTTCTTCAGGGCGTGCGCGGTGGCCGGGATGGGAGCGGAGAGCATGCGGATGGGGTCCTCGCCGCGCGCGGAGAGGTGGTGGACGCGGGCGCGGGGACGCAGTCCGTGGTCGCGGACCGCGCGTTCGGAGGCGAGCAGCAGGGCGGCGGCGCCGTCGGAGGTCTGGGAGGAGCAGGCGGCGCTGATGGTGCCGCCGTCGAGGACCGGCTTCAGGGCGGCCATCTTCTCCAGGGAGGTGTCGCGGCGGGGGCCCTCGTCCACGGCGACCGGGCCGTAGGGGACGGTCTCGCGCGCGAAGCGGCCGGTGTCGAGGGCCCACACCGCCCGGCGGTGCGAGCGCAGGGCGAACTCCTCCTGCTCGGCGCGGCCGATGCGCCACTGGGCGGCGATCGCCTCGGCGCCGGCGAACTGGTTGACGGGCCGGTTGCCGTAGCGGGCGCGCCAGCCGGTGCTGCCGAGGAAGGGGCCCTCGGTCAGGCCGAGCGGGACGGCGGCCTGACGGGAGGCGAAGGCGATGGGGACCTGGGACATGTTCTGCACACCGCCCGCGACCACCAGGTCCTGGGTGCCGGAGAGCACGGCCTGCGCGGCGAAGTGCACGGCCTGCTGCGAGGAGCCGCACTGCCGGTCCACGGTCACGCCCGGCACCTCCTCGGGCAGCCCGGCGGCCAGCCAGCTCGTACGGGCGATGTCCCCGGACTGGGGGCCCACCGCGTCCAGACAGCCGAACACGACGTCCTCGACGGCGGCCGGGTCGACACCGGCCCGCTCCACGAGGGCTCGAAGGACATGGGCGCCCAGGTCGGCCGGGTGGACGCCGCTGAGTCCTCCCCCGCGTCGCCCGACGGGCGTGCGGACCGCTTCGACGATGTAGGCCTCGGCCATACGACTCGACTCCCTCACAGGAAAGGGGTGTTATCCGCTGTGCTCGCTCTTGTCGTTCTTCTCGCTGTGCTCGCCGTGCGCTTCGTGCTGTGCGCGTACGGCGATGCCGTCCAGCACCATCGACAGGTACTGGCGGGCGATCTCCTCGGGGCTGTGCTGTCCGCCGGGCCGGTACCAGGAGGCGGCGACCCACACGGTGTCGCGGACGAACCGGTAGGTGAGCCGGACGTCCAGGTCGCGGCGGAAGACGTGTTCGGCGACGCCGCGTTCCAGGGTGGAGAGCCAGGCCCGTTCGAACCGGCGCTGAGACTCGGCGAGGAAGGCGAACCGGTCCTGGGCGGCGAGGTGCCGGCTCTCCTTCTGGTAGATGGCGACGGCGGCGCGGTGCCGGTCGATCTCCCGGAAGGACTCGGTGACGAGGGCCTCCAGCGTCTCGCGGGGCCCGAGTCCGGCGGCGAGGACGGTGTCGTAGCCGCCCCACAGCTCGTCGAGGAAGGTGCGCAGGATCTCTTCGAGCATCGACTCCTTGGAGTCGAAGTGGTAGTAGAGACTGCCCGCGAGCATCCCGGCGTGGTCGGCGATGCGGCGGACGGTGGTGGCGTTGTAGCCGTGTTCGGCGAACACTTCGGCGGCGGTGTTGAGGAGTTCGCCGCGCCGGACCGCGGCGGCGGTCACCTGGGGCTTCTTCTTGGTCGGCACGCACCCATTCTGGACGCTCCCCCTCCCGCCCTAGGCGCGCTGGCTGCTGACGGCGACGGTCTCGCCGGTCATGTACGAGGAGTAACCGGAGGCGAGGAACACGATCACGTTGGCCACCTCCCAGGGTTCGGCGGCCCGGCCGAAGGCTTCGCGTCCGGCCAGATCCGCCAGGAGTTCGGGGGTGGTGACCTTCACGAGGTGGGGGTGGTGGGCGAGGCTGGGCGCGACGGCGTTGACCCGCACCCCGTAGGGGGCGGCCTCGATGGCGGCGCAGCGGGTCAGGGCCATCACCCCGGCCTTGGCGGCGGCGTAGTGGGCCTGTCCGGCCTGGGCGCGCCAGCCGACGACGGAGGCGTTGTTGACGATCACTCCGCCGCCGGTGGTCCGCAGGGCGCGCAGGGCGGCGCGGGTGCAGCGGAAGGTGCCGTTCAGGGTGACGTCGAGGACGCGGGTCCACTGGTCGTCGGTCATGTCGGCGAGGGGCGAAGTGCCGCCGAGTCCGGCGTTGTTGACGACGATGTCCAGTCGGCCGTGCTCGGCGGCGGCCGTCTCGAACAGGGCCCGGACCTGCCGCTCGTCGGTGACGTCGCAGGGCAGGGCGGTCACCGCGCCCGGGAACCGCCGGGCCAGTTCGGCCTCGCGCTCCGCGAGGCGGCGGGGGTGTGCGTCGCTGAGCAGGACGCGGGCGCCCTCCTCCAGGAAGCGGCGCGCGGTGGCCCCGCCGATGCCGGTGCCGGCCGCCGCGGTGACGACGGCGGTGCGGCCCTTGAGCAGTCCGTGCCCGGGGACGTAGGCCGGGCTCTCGACGCCTGTCATAGGGCCACGCTAACCTACCAAACACTTGTTAGGGAAGGACGGTGACGGCGGCCATGGACCTGACCTTCTCCCCGGCCGACGAGGAGTTGCGCGCCGAGGCCCGCGCCTGGCTGGCGGCGCATGTGCCGAGGGTGCCGTTGCCCTCGCTGGAGACCGCGGCCGGGTTCGCCGCCCATCGCGCCTGGGAGGCCGAACTGGCCGCGGACCGCTGGTCGGTGGTGTCCTGGCCGCGGCGGTACGGCGGACGGGACGCGGGGCTGCTGGGGTGGCTGCTGTTCGAGGAGGAGTACTGGGCGGCGGGCGCGCCGGGCCGGGTCGGGCAGAACGGGACCGATCTGCTGGCGCCGACCCTGCTGGAGCACGGGACGCGGGAGCAGTGCGCGCGGGTGCTGCCGCCGATGGCCTCGGGCGAGGTGGTGTGGGCGCAGGCGTGGTCGGAGCCGGAGGCGGGTTCGGATCTGGCCTCGCTGACCTCCCGGGCGGTGCGCGCGGACGGCGGCTGGCTGCTGAGCGGTCAGAAGACCTGGTCCTCGCGGGCGGCCTTCGCCGACCGGGCCTTCGGGCTGTTCCGCAGCGATCCGGGGGCGGAGCGGCCGCATCAGGGGCTCACCTATCTGATGTTCGACCTGCGGGCTCCCGGGGTGACGGTGCGTCCGATCGGCCGGCTGGACGGCAGGCCCGCGTTCGCGGAGCTGTTCCTGGACGAGGTGTTCGTGCCGGAGGAGGACGTGATCGGCGAGCCGGGGCAGGGCTGGCGGATCGCGATGTCGGCGGCGGGCGACGAGCGGGGGCTGACGCTGCGTTCACCGGGCCGCTTCCTCGCGGCGGCGCACCGGCTGGTCGGGCTGTGGCGGGCGCGCGGCTGCCCGGAGCACGCCCGGGAGCGGGTGGCGGACGCGGTGATCGGCGCCCGCGCCTACCGGCTGTTCACCTACGCGGCCGCCTCCCGGTTCCTGGCCGGTGACCGGCTCGGCCCGGAGACCAGCATGAACAAGGTGTTCTGGTCCGAGCTGGACCTCGCGCTGCACGAGACGGCGCTCGACCTGCTGGGCCCGGAGGCCGAGGCGGCCGACGGCGACTGGGCGCAGGGCTACGTGTTCGCGCTGGCCGGGCCGGTCTACGCGGGCACCAACGAGATCCAGCGCGACATCATCGCCGAGCGGCTGCTCGGCCTGCCGAAGGGACGCCGCTGATGCGCTTCCTGCCCGATGCCGAACAGCGCGCCTTCACCGACGCGTTGGGCGCCCTGCTGGCGGCGGCGGGCACCCCGGCGGTGGTCCGGGAGTGGAGCCGTGGCGAGCACGCGCGCGGACGGGCGTTGTGGGCGCGGCTCGGAGCGGCGGGGGTGTTCGGGCTCGCGGTGCCGGAGGAGTACGGCGGGGCGGGGCGGCGGCCGGTGGACCTGGCTCTCGCCTTCGTGGAGTTGGGGCGGCACGCGGTGCCCGGGCCGCTGGTGGAGACGGTCGCGGCGGCCCTGCTCCTGGACGCGCCGCCGTACGCCGGGCGCTTTCTGCCGGGGCTCGCGGCGGGCGAGGAGCCGGCCACCGTCGCGCCGCCCGGTGGCCTCGCCCTCGACGGGGACGCGGCCGCGCTCCGGCTCGCGCTCACCCCCGGCGGCCTGTACCTGGCGGCTCCGGGACCGGTGCGCGCCTCCCTGGATCCGGCCCGCCGGCTGACCCCGCTCGTCCCGGACGGCACGCCGCTGCTCACCGCTCCCCCGTACGAACGGGCTCTCCGCTGGGCCCGGCTGGCCGTCGCCGCCCAGGCCCTCGGGGTCGGTCTCGCCCTGCTCGACCGCACGGTGCGCTACGTAGGGCAGCGCACCCAGTTCGGGGTGCCCGTGGGCTCCTTCCAGGCGGTCAAGCACCGGCTGGCCGACGCGAAAACGGCCCTGGAGTTCGCCCGGCCCCTCGTGCTCGGCGCGGCGGTGTCGATGCGTCCGGCGGACGTGGCCGCGGCCAAGCTCAGGGCGTGCGAGGCGGCGTACACCACCGCGCGGACGGCGCTGCATCTGCACGGCGCGATCGGCTACACCGCGGAGTACGACCTCTCCCTGTGGCTGACCAAGGCCCGGGCGCTGCGCGCCGCGTGGGGGACGCCCGAGGAGTGCCGGGAGCTGGTCCTGGCCGATGCCCTCGGGGAGGTGACGCCCTGAGCGGGCCGGTTCAGGAGGGGCGGACGATGCCCGCGGCGCGCGCGGCCGACAGCCAGGAGGGGAACTCGGCGACGAGACGGTCGTACAGCTCGCTCTCGGGGACGCGCCGGGGGTCCTCGCCCGCGTGGAAGAAGCCGGCGTTGTCCACGATCCGCTTGCCGGGGACCGGGAGTTCGTCCAGTTTCCGCAGGAAGTCGAACTGCTTGCTGTGCGGGTCGCCGAAGCCGATGAACTGCCAGAACAGGGGGAGCTTGGCGGACTTGCAGAGGTAGCGTTCCGCGGCGAGCTTGTTGATCGGGCCGCCGTCGGTCTGGAAGACGACCAGGGCGGGGTCGGTGGCGCCGCTGTCCAGGTAGTGGTCGATGACGGCGTCCATCGCCAGGTGGTAGCTGGTCTTGCCCATGTGGCCGAGCCCGGCGGCGATCCGCTCGACGCTGCCTTCGTGACGGGCGAGGGGTATGTCGGTGACGGCGTCGATGTCGGTGGAGAAGAACACCACCGGCACCCGGCCGTCGTCGTCCAGGTGCGCGGACAGCCCCAGCACCCGGTCGGCGAGCGCCTGGACGCTGCCGTCCTGGTAGTAGGGGCGCATGGAGCCGGAGTGGTCGAGGACGAGGTAGACGGCGGCCCGCAGTTCGTCCAGGCCGTGTTTGCGCAGGCTGACCCCGGCCGAGCGGTAGGCGCCGACGAGCGCGGGCGCGGTCTCCTCCACCTTGCGCAGGCTGATCGCGGCCATGGCCCCCCTCTGGCTGTTCCGAGGAGCCGAGCCTACGTGATCACGCGCTCCGGGCGGCACGGCCGTCACACAGGTTCGCTCTTTTGATCGCTGCCGCCCCACCGGCTCGCCGTGCTTCCCCCCGCCCCTCCCCTTTCCTTAAGGGGTGCCCGTTCCATCCGGCAGGCGCGGACCGTGTTCGGGGGGCGGGTCACCGCGGTGCCGCTGCTGACCTATGTGCTGGTCGGGCTGAACGTGGTGGCTTATCTGGTGGAGCTGGCCCGGCCGTCGTTCGGGTACCGCTTCGCGATGCTCGGCACCACGCCCGCCGGCCATGTCCCGGAGGGGGTCGCGCACGGGGAGTGGTACCGGCTGCTGACCGGCGCGTTCCCGCATCTGACGCCCGGTGAGGGGACGTTCGGGATCAGGCACGTCCTGTTCAACATGGTGGCGCTGTGGAACATCGGCCGGGTCGTGGAGTCCCAGCTGGGCCGGGTGCGCTACCTCGCCCTGTATCCGCTGTCGGCGCTCGGCGGCTCGGTGCTGGAGCTGCTGCTGCTCCCGGAGTCGTACACGGTCGGCGCCTCCGGTGCGATCTTCGGGCTGGGCGCCGCCTACTGGGTCATGGGCCGCCGCCTCGGCCACGACATGCGCGAGGTCAACCGGTACACGGCGGGCCTGCTGCTGTGGCTGGTGATCTCCGCGGGGCTCACCTCCTGGCAGGGGCACCTCGGCGAGCTGCTCGCGGGCGCCGTGGTGACGCTGGCGTACGCCTACGCGCCCCGCGACGGGCGGCGCGCGCTGGTGCAGGCGGGGGTGTGCGTGGCCCTGCTCGCCCTGCTGATCGCGCTCGCCTGGCTGAAAGCGGCCTCGCTGACCGCCTGAGCCCAGGGCACCGCGAGGCGGGGCGGAAAAGTCAACGGCGTCTGCCCGGTCGTCCGGTCGGGGACAGGTGGGCAGACGCCATTGGTGTTCCGCACGCCTTTGTGCGGGACGTTCCAGGGGTGCCGTCAGACCGCGAGCGCGCGGTCGGTCGGGCGGATCGGGGCCGGCAGGTCGCTGGCCCCGGTCAGGTAGCGGTCGACGCCGCGGGCGGCCGAGCGGCCCTCCGCGATCGCCCAGACGATGAGGGACTGCCCGCGGCCGGCGTCACCGGCGACGAACACTCCCGGCACATTGGTCTGGAAGTCGGCGTCGCGGGCGATGTTACCGCGCTCATCGAGGTCTAGACCAAACTGCTCCACCAGGCCGTTCTCCCGGTCGGTGCCGGTGAAGCCCATCGCGAGGGTGACCAGCTGGGCCGGGATGCGGCGCTCGGTGCCCGGCTTCTGGGTCGGCCTGCCGTCCACGAACTCGACCTCGGCGATGTGCAGCCACTGCACATTGCCGTCCTCGTCGCCCTCGAAGTGGGTGGTGGAGGCGGAGTAGATCCGCTCGCCGCCCTCCTCGTGGGCCGAGGTGACCTTGTAGAGGATCGGGAAGGTGGGCCAGGGCTGCCCGGTCGGGTGCCGCTCGTCGTTCGGGCGGGGCATGATCTCCAGCTGGGTGACCGAGGCCGCGCCCTGCCGGTGGGCGGTGCCCACGCAGTCCGCGCCGGTGTCACCGCCGCCGATCACGACGACGTGCTTGCCCTCGGCCGTCACGGGGGCGGACACGTAGTCGCCCTCCTGGACCTTGTTGGCCAGCGGCAGGTACTCCATCGCCTGGTAGACGCCCTTCAACTCCCGCCCGGGTACGGGCAGATCACGGGCGGTGGTGGAGCCCGCGGCGATCACGATCGCGTCGTAGCGCTTCTTCAGGTCGCGGGCGTTGAGGTCGCGGCCGACCTCCACGCCGGTGCGGAAGCGGGTGCCCTCCGCGCGCATCTGCTCGATACGGCGGTTGATGTGCCGCTTCTCCATCTTGAACTCGGGGATGCCGTAGCGCAGCAGACCCCCGATGCGGTCCGCGCGCTCGTAGACGGCGACCGTGTGGCCGGCCCGGGTCAGCTGCTGGGCGGCGGCGAGGCCGGAGGGGCCCGAGCCGATGACCGCGACCGTCTTGCCGGACAGGCGCTCGGGGATGCTCGGGGCGACGTGCCCGCCCTCCCACGCCTTGTCGATGATGGAGACCTCGACGTTCTTGATGGTGACCGGCTGCTGGTTGATGCCGAGCACACACGCCGACTCGCACGGCGCCGGGCACAGCCGCCCGGTGAACTCCGGGAAGTTGTTGGTGGCGTGCAGCCGCTCGTAGGCGGCGGCCCAGTCCTCGCGGTAGGCGTAGTCGTTCCACTCGGGGATCAGGTTCCCGAGCGGACAGCCGTTGTGGCAGAACGGGATGCCGCAGTCCATGCACCGGCTGGCCTGCTTGCCGATGATCGGCAGCAGGGAGCCGGGGACGTAGACCTCGTTCCAGTCCTTGACGCGCTCACCGACGGGACGGGTCCTGGCGACCTCGCGGCCGTGGTTGAGGAAGCCCTTCGGATCAGCCATTGGTCGCCGCCTCCATCATCTTCTCGGTGATCTCGGTCTCGGAGAGACCGGCTCGCTCGGCGGCGTCCTTGGCGGCGAGCACTGCCTGGTACGTGCTGGGAATGATCTTGCTGAACCGGGCCGCGGCCGCTTCCCAGTCGGCGAGCAGCTTCGCGGCGACCGTCGAGCCGGTCTCCTCCGCGTGCCGGCGCACGACGTCGTGCAGCCACGCCTTGTCCGCGTCGGCCAGTTCCTGGACGGCGTCCGCGTTGCCCGCGTTGACGTTGGCGGGGTCGAGGTCGATGACGTAGGCGATGCCACCGGACATGCCCGCCGCGAAGTTGCGGCCGGTCGGGCCGAGGACGACCGCGTGACCACCGGTCATGTACTCGCAGCCGTGGTCGCCCACGCCCTCGGAGACGACCAGCGCGCCGGAGTTGCGCACACAGAACCGCTCACCGGTACGACCGCGCAGGAACAGCTCGCCGCGGGTGGCGCCGTAGCCGATGGTGTTGCCCGCGATCGTCGAGTACTCGGCGAGGTGGTCGGCC
Organism: Streptomyces sp. WP-1; assembly: GCF_030450125.1. NCBI lineage: Bacteria > Bacillati > Actinomycetota > Actinomycetes > Kitasatosporales > Streptomycetaceae > Streptomyces > Streptomyces sp. WP-1. The sequence goes on along the minus strand of NZ_CP123923.1, from coordinate 5,906,621 downwards.
GCGCGGTCCGGGCGGACGACGATCCGGCCGCCCGAGAGGCCCTTGCCCACGTAGTCGTTGGCGTCGCCCTCCAGGCGCAGCGTGACACCACGCGGCAGGAAGGCGCCGAAGGACTGGCCCGCGGAACCGGTGAAGGTGATGTCGATGGTGTCCTCGGGCAGGCCCGCGCCGCCGAACTTCCGGGTCACCTCGTGGCCGAGCATGGTGCCGACCGTGCGGTTGATGTTGCGGATGGCGACCTGGGCGCGCACCGGCTGGGCCTCGGTCGCGTCGTCCGCGGCCAGGGCGTCGCCGGCGATCTTGATCAGCTCGTTGTCCAGGGCCTTCTCCAGGCCGTGGTCCTGGGCGATCTGCCGGTGGCGGGCGGCGCCCTCGGGCAGGTCCGGCACGTGGAACAGCGGTGCCAGGTTCAGGCCCTGCGCCTTCCAGTGGTCGACGGCGCGCCGCACGTCCAGCACCTCGGCGTGGCCGACGGCCTCCTCGATGGAGCGGAAGCCCAGTTCGGCGAGCAGCTCGCGGACCTCCTCGGCGATGAACCGGAAGAAGTTCACGATGTGCTCGGCCTTGCCGGCGAAGCGCTCGCGCAGCACCGGGTTCTGGGTGGCGATACCGACCGGACAGGTGTCCAGGTGGCAGACGCGCATCATGACGCAGCCGGAGACGACGAGCGGCGCGGTCGCGAAACCGAACTCCTCGGCGCCGAGCAGCGCGGCGATGACCACGTCGCGGCCGGTCTTGAGCTGACCGTCGGTCTGTACGACGATCCGGTCGCGCAGCCCGTTGAGCAGCAGCGTCTGCTGGGTCTCGGCCAGGCCCAGCTCCCAGGGGCCGCCCGCGTGCTTGAGGGAGGTCAGCGGGGAGGCGCCGGTGCCGCCGTCGTGACCGGAGATCAGCACGACGTCCGCGTGCGCCTTGGACACACCGGCCGCGACGGTGCCGACGCCGACCTCGGAGACCAGCTTGACGTGGATCCGGGCCCGGGGGTTGGCGTTCTTGAGATCGTGGATCAGCTGGGCGAGATCCTCGATGGAGTAGATGTCGTGGTGCGGCGGCGGGGAGATCAGGCCCACGCCGGGCGTCGAGTGACGCGTCTTGGCGACCCACGGGTAGACCTTGTGGCCGGGCAGCTGGCCGCCCTCGCCGGGCTTGGCGCCCTGGGCCATCTTGATCTGGATGTCGTCCGCGTTGACCAGGTACTCGGAGGTGACGCCGAAGCGGCCGGAGGCGACCTGCTTGATCGCCGAGCGGCGCGCGGGGTCGTACAGGCGCTCCGGGTCCTCGCCGCCCTCACCGGTGTTGGACTTGCCGCCCAGCTGGTTCATGGCGATGGCGAGGGTCTCGTGCGCCTCCTTGGAGATGGAGCCGTACGACATCGCGCCGGTCGAGAACCGCTTGACGATCTCGCTGACCGGCTCGACCTCCTCGACCGGGATCGGCGCCCGGTCCGAGGTGAAGCCGAACAGGCCGCGCAGCGTCATCAGGCGCTCGGACTGCTCGTTCACGCGCGAGGTGTACTTCTTGAAGATGTCGTAGCTCGCGGTGCGCGTGGAGTGCTGGAGGCGGAAGACCGTCTCCGGATCGAACAGGTGGGGCTCGCCCTCGCGACGCCACTGGTACTCGCCGCCGATGTCCAGGGCGCGGTGCGCCGGGGCGATGCCGGAGGCGGGGTACGCCTTGGCGTGGCGGGCGGCGACCTCGCGGGCGATGACGTCGATGCCGACGCCGCCGATCTTGGTGGCGGTGCCGTTGAAGTACTTCTCCACGAAGGTCTCGTCCAGGCCGACGGCCTCGAAGACCTGGGCGCCGCGGTAGGAGGCGACGGTGGAGATGCCCATCTTGGACATGACCTTCAGGACGCCCTTGCCGAGGGCGTAGATCAGGTTCTTGATGGCCTTCTCGGGGTCGGCGCCGTCGAGGAAGGTGCCCGCGCGGACCAGGTCCTCCACCGACTCCATGGCCAGGTACGGGTTGACGGCGGCGGCGCCGTAGCCGATCAGCAGGGCGACATGGTGGACCTCGCGGACGTCGCCGGCCTCGACCAGCAGGCCCACGTGGGTGCGCTGCTTGGTGCGGATGAGGTGGTGGTGGACGGCCGCGGTGAGCAGCAGCGAGGGGATCGGCGCGTGCTCGGCGTCGGAGTGCCGGTCGGAGAGGACGATCAGCCGGGCGCCGTTCTCGATGGCCGCGTCGGCCTCGGCGCAGATCTCCTCGATGCGGGCGGCCAGCGACTCGCCGCCGCCGCTCACCCGGAACAGACCGGAGAGGGTCGCGGCCTTGAAGCCGGGCATGTCGCCGTCGGCGTTGATGTGGATGAGCTTGGCCAGCTCGTCGTTGTCGATCACCGGGAAGGGCAGCAGGACGGACCGGCAGGAGGCGGCGGTCGGGTCGAGCAGATTGCCCTGGGGGCCGAGCGCGCTGCGCAGGGAGGTGACCAGCTCCTCGCGGATGGCGTCCAGCGGCGGGTTGGTGACCTGGGCGAACAGCTGGGTGAAGTAGTCGAAGAGCAGCCGGGGGCGCTCGGACAGGGCCGCGATCGGGGAGTCGGTGCCCATGGAGCCGATCGGCTCGGCGCCGGTGCGGGCCATCGGGGCGAGGATGACGCGCAGCTCCTCCTCGGTGTAGCCGAAGGTCTGCTGGCGGCGGGTGACCGAGGCGTGGGTGTGCACGATGTGCTCGCGCTCGGGCAGGTCGCCCAGCTCGATCTCGCCGGCCTCCAGCCACTCGGCGTACGGCTGTGCGCCGGTGAGCGAGGCCTTGATCTCGTCGTCCTCGATGATGCGGTGCTCGGCGGTGTCCACGAGGAACATCCGGCCGGGCTGGAGGCGGCCCTTGCGGACCACCCGGGCGGGGTCGATGTCGAGGACGCCGACCTCGGAGCCGAGGACGACCAGGCCCTCGTCGGTGACCCAGTAGCGGCCGGGGCGCAGACCGTTGCGGTCGAGCACGGCGCCGACCTGGGTGCCGTCGGTGAAGGTGACGCAGGCGGGGCCGTCCCACGGCTCCATCATCGTGGCGTGGAAGCCGTAGAAGGCGCGCCGGGCCGCCTCCATGGAGGCGTGGTTCTCCCAGGCCTCCGGGATCATCATCAGCACGGAGTGCGGCAGCGAGCGGCCGCCGAGGTGCAGCAGCTCCAGGACCTCGTCGAAGGAGGCGGAGTCGGAGGCGCCGGGGGTGCAGACCGGGAAGATCCGCTCCAGCTTCTCCGGGGGGCCGAACAGGTCGGAGGCCAGCCGGGACTCGCGGGCGCGCATCCAGTTGCGGTTGCCCTGGACGGTGTTGATCTCACCGTTGTGGGCGATGAAGCGGTACGGGTGCGCGAGCGGCCACGAGGGGAAGGTGTTCGTGGAGAACCGGGAGTGCACCAGCGCGATCGCGGAGGCGAAGCGGCGGTCGGACAGGTCCGGGAAGAAGGGCTCCAGCTGGCCGGTGGTCAGCATGCCCTTGTAGACGATGGTGCGCGCGGACAGCGACGGGAAGTAGACGCCCGCCTCGCGCTCGGCGCGCTTGCGCAGCACGAACGCCTTGCGGTCCAGGGCGATGCCCTCGCAGGCCCCGTCGGTGACGAAGATCTGCCGGAAGACCGGCATGGTGGCGCGGGCGGTGGCGCCCAGCAGCTCGGGGGCGACCGGGACCTCGCGCCAGCCGAGGACGGTCAGGTCCTCCTCGGCGGCGATCGTCTCGATCGCCGAGACGGCGTCCTCGGTGCCCTCACCGGGCAGGAAGGCGATGCCGACGGCGTACGAACCGGCGGCGGGCAGTTCGAATTCGGCCACCGCGCGGAAGAAGGCGTCCGGCACCTGCGAGAGCAGGCCCGCGCCGTCGCCCGAGTCCGGCTCGGAGCCGGTGGCGCCGCGGTGCTCCAGATTGCGCAGCACGGTGAGCGCCTGGTCGACCAGGGTGTGGGAGGCCTCGCCGGTGAGAGTGGCGACGAAACCGACGCCGCAGGCGTCATGTTCGTTGCGGGGGTCGTACATACCCTGCGCAGCAGGGCGAGCATCCATGAACGACCAGTTCTGGCCGTTCTCGGAATGCTGGGACGGCTGGCGCGGCGTACGCATCGGCTCTCCCGTCGTCGTCATGTGGCATGTGGCGTGTGCCGAGGGACGACGTTGGCCCTCTGCGGAGATGGCGAAATTTCGTGCAGGTTACATGATGACCCGGTTCTCGGGAAGCGGATACTCCGTTTCATCATGCGGACACCACGAGGGTTCTCGACGGGTGTCTGGGAGCCGCGCGGGGCGGCCGGGTACCGCACGAAGCGGCCGGTGCCGCATGGCGCGACGACCGGGTGCCGCACGGGGCGACCTGGCCGCCGCGGCGGCGGCGAACACGTGGAGGGTGGACCGCCGGGACACCATCGATCGGATCGGTGCCCATCGGTCCGGGGGAGCAGGAGGGTCTTCGTCGGCCCGCCCCGCAGGGGTGCGGCAGGCGTCATTGCCCACGGCGCTTACGGCTCATGCCCCGTGGTCATCCATCCGAAACCAGCGGGTAACGGCTACTTATTCGCCACCACGTATAAGTACCGGTCGCGCGTCATCCTACGGCCGTTCCGAACAGGGCGCCCAGGGCGTACGTCACACCGGCGGCCGCGCCGCCCAGCGCGAGCTGCCGCAGACCGCTGAACCACCAGCTGCGCGCGGTCACCTTGGCCACGACGGCGCCGCAGCCGAAGAGCCCGATCAGGGCGAGCAGCAGGGCGGGCCACAGGACGGTCGCGCCGAGCAGGTACGGCAGCAGGGGCAGCAGCGCGCCGAGGGCGAAGGAACCGAACGAGGAGACGGCCGCGACCAGCGGGGAGGGCAGGTCGCCCGGGTCGATGCCCAGCTCCTCGCGGGCGTGTATCTCCAGGGCCTGCTCGGGGTCCTTGGACAGCTGCCGGGCGACCTCGCGGGCCAGTTCGGGAGCCACGCCCCGGGCCGCGTAGAGTGCCGCGAGCTCGTCCTCCTCGTCCTGGGGGTGACGGCGCAGTTCGCGCCGCTCGACGTCCAGTTCGGCCTCGACCAGTTCGCGCTGGGAGGCGACGGAGGTGTACTCACCGGCGGCCATGGAGAAGGCGCCGGCGGCGAGGCCCGCGAGTCCGGTGATGACGATGGTCTGGTGGCCGACGGCCCCGCCGGCCACGCCGGTCATCAGGGCGAGGTTGGAGACCAGGCCGTCCATCGCGCCGAAGACGGCGGGGCGCAGCCAGCCGCCGTTGACGTCGCGGTGCGTGTGGTTGTCGCGGTGCGCTTCGTGCAGCGCCGCCGTGGTCTCGATGAGGGCCATGATCTTCTTCCCCGATTTAGCTTAGCCAAAGCTAACTTTGGACGAGTTCTATTTTTCGACACAACAGAATCTACGCCGTTCCTGATCACTCCGCCAGCAAGGGAAGGCTGGGCTAACCTGCGGCTTTACGGTTCGTGCGCTCATCGGCGCCCCTTACCGCTCAGGTTGGCCGAGCGGGTGACAGGACCCCTTCCCAGGCACGTACGGCGGCTCGTCGTGGGACACATCCGCAAAGGGTCCGCGGGCCCGGGTGGGCCCCGCCGAAGGAGGCCGCCCATGGCATCGACCGCCCGCACTCCCTCGCTCCCGGTGTCCGGGGAGCTCACCGGCCCGCGCTCCCGGGCCCGGGGCGCGCTGCTCGGCCTGGCCGTCGGGGACGCGCTCGGCGCCCCCGCGGAGAACCTGAAGCCCTCCGAGATCCGGGCCCGCTGGGGCCGTATCACCGGGTACGTCGCGGACCGGCCGCAGGGCACGGACGACACCGAGTACGCGCTCTTCTCCGGACTGCTGCTCGCCCGGCACGGCTCCGCGCTCACCCCGGCGCACGCGGAGGCGGCCTGGCACGAGTGGATCACCGAGCGGGCCACGTTCCGCGGCGCGGGCTTCAGCGAGCGGGGCACGCTGGAGAATCTGCGCCGGGGGCTCGCGGCGCCGATCTCCGCGCAGCACCGGCACGCCTGGAGCGACGGGCTGGCGATGCGCGCGGCCCCCTTCGGGGTGTTCGCGGCGGGCCGGCCCGGGGAGGCGGCCCGGCTGGTCGCCGTCGACGGCTCCGTCAGCCACGAGGGCGAGGGCATCTACGGCGGCCAGGCCGTCGCGGCGGGGGTGGCGGCGGCGATGGCGGGCGCCGCCGTCCCGGTGGTGATCGCCGCGGCCCTCGCGGTGATCCCGGACGACTCCTGGACGGCCCGGTCCCTGCGCCGCGCGGTGGCCGTCGCCCACCGGGGTGAACGCGCGGTCCGCTCCGCCGTCGTCATCGGCGGCTATCCCTGGACCGACCTCGCCCCGGAGGCGGTCGCCCTGGCGTTCGGCGCCTACGCCACGGCCGACGGCGACTTCCGCGAGGCGGTCCTGACCGCGGTCAACATGGGCCGCGACGCGGACACGACGGCGGCGGTGGCGGGCGCGCTGTCGGGCGCGACGCAGGGCCTGCCGGCCATCCCGACCGCCTGGGCGTCCGCGATCGGCCCGGCGCGGGGCAGGTGCCTGCCGTCGATGAGCGGGTGGCATGTGCTGGAGGTGGCGGACCTCCTGGTACGGAAGGCGAACGGGGAGCGGGCCGCCGAACCTCCCACGTCCCCACCCGCCCTCGCCTCCCTCCGGCCCACCGCTATTCCCCTACTCACCCCCACCCCCCAGCCGACCGATCCACCGCAGCCCACAACCATGGCCCGGCCGACCGCCGCTCCTCCTCTCGCCAGCGCCTCCCACCCGACCAACGCGCCTCAGCCCGTAATCGCCGCCGCCCTGCCGATCGCCCAACCCCAATCCGCCCTCACATCCCCCCAGCCAGCCACCGCTCCCCTCATCGCTCCCACCCTCCCGCCGACCGAGCCGCCCCAGCCCGTGACCACCGCCGCCTTGCCGACCACCCAACCCCGACCTGTCCTCGCATCCCTCCAACCGAGCACCACTGCCCTCATCGCCCCCGCCTCCCACCCGACCAGCGCACCCCAGCCCGTAACCACCGCCGCCCGCCCCACCGATCCGCCCCCGCCCGCCGCCACCCCGACCCACGCCCCATCCCCACCTCTCCCCACAGCCACCCGGGCCGCCGAACCACCCTCACCCCCGCCCGCCGCCTCCCCACCCCCCGAGCCACCCCCAGCCCCCTCCACAACCCCCCAGCCGATCGCCCCACCCCCGCCCCTCACCCCGGCCTCCCAGCCGACGGATTCGGGTGGTGGGTGGGCGAAGGAGGACGGCCGGGGGGCCAGGGGGCGGAGCCCCTTGGGCGGGGTGGACGTCGGCGGCATGGATGTGGTCGGCGTCGATGCCGACGTCGACAGTGAAGGGGCACCGTGATGGCCGGGCGGGTCGAAGGGATGTTGTTGGGGCTTGCCGCCGGGGACGCCGCCGGCTGGCCCGCGGGGCGGCACCGGGCGGCCCGGATGCCGGAGTGGACCCGTCGGCTCACCCGTGAACTGGACACCTTCGCGGAGCAGAACGCGACCACCACCCTCCCCGTGCCGATCGCCCTCAACCAACCCCCCGAACCCCTCCGCCTCGGCCCCTCCGACGACGCCGAATGGGCCGCCTTCGCCGCGGAGGCGGTCCTGCGGGCCGGTGCCGACGACGCCCTCGGCGACCTCAGCCGTGACCGCCGTATGCGCGCCGCCATCGACCTCACCTGGTCCGCCGTCGCCTGCGAGGTCGCCGCCGCCGCGGACCGCGCGCCGGAGATCGAGTCCGCCGTACTGCCGCTGCGCGCCCGCATCTCCGTCCGGGCCGGTCTCGGCAACCTCGCCACCGGCCTGCGCCCGCCCGCCAGCGGCCACGACAACCCGCACTACTTCGACGACGCCGCCTGCGTACGCGCCTGCGCCCTCGCCGTGGCCCACCCCGGCGACCCCGAACGCGCCGCCGACCTCGCCGAGTTCGACGCCCGCTACACCCAGGACGGCGACGGCGTGCACGGCGCCCGCGCCATGGCCGCGGCCGTCTCGCTCGCTCTCACCGGCGCGGACACCCGCGCCTGCGTCACCGCCGCCCTGGCCGAACTCCCGCCCGGGACCGAGATCGGCCGCAACGCCCGGCACGCGCTCGCCCTCGCCGCGGACGGCGCCTCCGCCTTCGCCCTCGTACCCCTCCTCGAACACCAGATCGTGGACCATGTCTACAGCTACGGCGTGGCCGCCGCCGAGACCGTCCCCGTCGCGCTCGCGCTGACCACCGCCGCCGACGGCCGTATCGCCGCGGCCGTACCCGCCGCCGCCTGCCTGTCCCGGGTCGCCGACTCCGCCCCCGCCCTCACCGGCGCCCTCACCGGAGCGCTCGGCGGCGCCGCCGCGATCCCGGGGACCTGGCGGGACGCCTGCCGGGTGCTGCCCGGCTGCGCCCTGCCCCGGCTGACCGGCACCGATCTGGTGGAACTCGCCGGACTCCTGGAAGCCGCGCAACCGGCCCGCCCGGGAGGATGATTCGGGCATGACGCCCAAGCAACCCAAAGGCACCGGACACCCCGATCTGGACGAACGGATCACCGGCGCCCTCGTCGGCGCCGCAGTCGGCGACGCCCTCGGCGGACCGGTCGAGGGCTACTCCCCCGACCAGATCGCCGAGCGCCACGGCGGCCTCGTGCACGGCATCGTCGGCCCCTGGCACGGCGACGCGTGGCGCACCGCCCGCCCGCTCGCGCCTTACCACAAGGGCGACGGACACGTCACCGACGACACCTTGATGACCCACGCCCTGGTCCGGGTCTACGACCGCGTCCGCGACCACCTCGACGCCTACGCGCTCGCCGAGCACCTGGTGCCGGACCTGATGACCAGCCCCCGCTGGATCCCCGAACTGGAGGCGGAGGCACTGCCGTTGCACCGCCTCTTCCTCGCCGAGAAGTGGCTGGTGGCCCGGCTCGCCTACGGTCACGCGGACCCCCGGGAGGCGGGCACCGGCAACATCGTCAACTGCGGTGCGGCGATGTACATGGCCCCCGTCGGCCTGGTCAACGCGGCCGACCCGCGCGCCGCGTACGCCGAGGCGCTGGACATCGCCGGGGCCCACCAGTCGTCGTACGGCCGGGAGGCGGCCGGTGTCTTCGCCGCGGCCGTCGCCGCCGCCACCGCGCCGGGCGCGACTCCGGACTCGGTGGTGACCGCCTGCCTGGCGCTGGCCAAGGACGGCACCCGGGCGGCGATCGAGAAGGTCTGCGAAGTGGCGTACCGGCACAGCGACTTCGCCTCGGCGCTCGGTCCGCTGCGCGCGGCGGTCGAGCCGTACGACACCGTCGGCCCGGACTACCGGGCCCCCTCGCTCGGCGCCCGCCGCCCCTCGCGGCTGCACTCCATCGAGGAACTCCCCGTCGCACTCGGCATGCTGGTGGTCTCCGGCGGCGACTACCGGCACGCGGTGCTCGGTTCGGTCAACTACGGGCGCGACTGCGACTCGATCGCCACCATGGCCGGTGCCCTCGCGGGCGCGCTCGGCTCGCCGGTGCCCGAGGAGTGGGCGAAGACGGTCGCGGAGGCGAGCCGCCTGGACCTGTGGCAGCCGGCCCGGACCCTCGCCCAGGTGGCGCGCGAGGTGTTCGCCCTCGACCGCGGCCGGCGCCGCGCCCATGAGCGGGCCTTCGGCGCCCTGGGAGGCGCACCGGACACGGGCGACCCGTCCCGCACCGGCCGGGGAGGCGTGCCGTGCTCCGACTGACCTGGGTCCAGCCCGAGGACCTGCTCGGCCACGAACTGCGCCAGGCCCGCCTCGACGGCCGCGAGCCGTCCCGGATCGAGGAGCGCTGGCGTGCGGCGGGCGGCCCGGACGCCCCGGACCGGGCGGGCGCCTCCCCGCACCGCGTCTCGCGCTATCTGCGGCTGCTCGCCGAGGACCTGCTGGACGAACTGGCGGATCTGCCCAGCCGGTTGGCCGACGACGAGCCGACCGAGTTGGCCGCGATCCGGGCCGCCTGCCCCGACTGGCCCGCCGGGCGGCTCGCCGGGACGCCGGGACCGCTCGCGTTCGAGGCGTCCTGGCTGGGCCGGGCCGCCGGCTGCCTGCTGGGCAAGCCGGTCGAGAAACTGCCCCTGGACGCCGTGCGCGCCCTCGCCCGGGCCAGCGGCAACTGGCCGCTGAACGGCTACTTCACCGCCCGTGGCGTGCCCGCCGAACTGCTCGACGCGCACCCGTGGAACCGCCGCTCGGCCGCCACCTCGCTGGCCGAGAACATCGATGGCATGCCCGAGGACGACGACCTCGACTACCCGCTGCTCAACCTGCTGCTGCTCCAGCGGCACGGCAAGGGCTTCAGCACCGCGGACGTCGCCCGGCTGTGGCTCGAAGAGCTGCCGCCGGGACGGACGTTCACCGCCGAGCGCCTCGCCTACCGCAACCTCCTCAGCGGCGTGGAGCCCCCGCACACCGCCCGCCACCGCAACCCCTTCCGGGAGTGGATCGGCGCCCTGATCCGCGCCGACGTGCACGGCTGGACCAACCCGGGCGACCCGGCCGCCGCAGCCGAACAGGCGTACCGGGACGCGGTGTTGACCCACACGGCAGGCGGCGTCTACGCGGCCATGTTCACCGCCGCCACCCTGGCCGCGGCCGCCACCGGCGACCACGACGTGCACACCTGCCTGCGCGTGGGCCGTTCGGTCGTCCCGCACCGCTCCCGGCTGGCCGGGGCCATCGACCACGCCGTTCAACTGGCCGCCACGCACGAGGACTTCGACACCGTGGTGGACGAACTCCACGCCGTCTACTCCCCCACCCACCACTGGGTGCACGCCCTGCCCAACACCGCCCTGCTGGCCGCCGCGCTCACCCACGCGGACGGCGACTTCACCGGCTCGATCCGGCGGGCGGTGGCGGGCGGCCTGGACACCGACTCGGTCGGCGCGAGCGCGGGCAGCATCGCCGGGCTCCTCGCGGGCTCCCCCGCCGCGCTCCCCGAGCACTGGCGGGCCCCGCTGAAGAACCGGCTCGCCACCGCCGTCGCCGACTTCGACGGCACCGGCTTCGACACCCTCGCCCACCTCACCCACCTGGAGGCGAACCGCCCATGACCCATATCGCCGTCCTCGGCAGCACGAACATGGACCTCGTCGCCTTCGTCGCCAGGGCCCCGCGGCGCGGCGAGACGGTGACCGGCCGGGAGTTCCGGACGATCCCCGGCGGCAAGGGCGCCAACCAGGCGATCGCCGCCGCGCGGGCCGGGGCCACCGTCTCGATGATCGGCGCGGTGGGCAACGACGCGGCCGGGACCCGGCTGCGGGAGACCCTCGAACACTCCGGTGTGGACACCGACTTCCTGCGCACGGTCGAGGGCCCCTCCGGCACCGCGCACATCGTGGTGGACGACGAGGGCGGCAACTCCATCGTCGTCGTCCCGGGCGCCAACGGCACCGTCGACCATCTCTCGCCCGGCGACGAGGGGCTGATCGCCTCCGCCGACACCCTGCTGCTCCAGCTGGAGATCCCGCCGGCCGCGGTGGTCGCGGGCGCCGCCGCCGCACGGCGGCACGGGATCCGGACGATCCTCACGCCCTCCCCCGTCCAGCCGCTGCCGCCCGAACTCCTCGCCGCCACCGACCTGTTGGTGCCCAACCAGTACGAGGCGATCACCCTCACCGGCCGCACCGACCCGCGCGAGGCCGCCACGGCGCTCCTTGAGCTGGTGCCGCGCGTGGTGGTCACCCTGGGCGCGACGGGCTGCCTGTACGTCGCCCGGGACGCCGAGCCGCTGGTGGTACCCGCGCCCCGGGTCGAGGCGGTGGACAGCACGGGCGCGGGCGACACCTTCACCGGGGCGCTCGCGGTGGCCCTCGCCGAGGAGAAACCCGTACGGGAGGCCCTGTCCTGGGCGGCCGCCGCGGCGTCCCTCTCCGTCGAGCGGGCCGGGGCGTCGGCGTCGATGCCGTACCGCCCGGAGATCGACGCCCGGTTCACCGCGTGAACGGGGGCGGGGCAGAAGAGGCGAACGGGGGTACGGCGGCGCGCGCCGGGGCGCTGGACGGGCTGCGGGTGCTGGACCTGGCCACGCTCTTCGCCGGGCCCATGGCCGCGACGCTGCTCGGCGACTTCGGCGCCGAGGTGATCAAGGTCGAGCATCCGGGGCGCCCCGATCCGTCCCGGGGGCACGGTCCGGCCAAGGACGGGGTCGGCCTGTGGTGGAAGGTGCTCGGCCGCAACAAGCGGGCGATCACCCTGGACCTGTCCCGGCCGGGCGGGCGGGCGACCCTGCTGCGGCTCGCCGCCACCGCCGATGTCGTGATCGAGAACTTCCGCCCCGGGACGCTGGAGAAATGGGACCTGGGCTGGGCGGAGCTGTCCGCGGCCAACCCGCGTCTGGTGCTCGCCCGGGTCACCGCGTTCGGGCAGTTCGGGCCGTATGCGCACCGGCCCGGGTTCGGCACCCTCGCGGAGGCGATGAGCGGCTTCGCCGCGCTCACCGGGGAGCCGGACGCGCCGCCGGTGCTGCCGCCCTTCGGGCTCGCCGACTCGGTCGCGGGCCTCACCACCGCGTACGCCGTGCTCACGGCGCTGGCCGCGCGGGAGCGCACCGGCACCGGGCAGGTCGTGGACATGGCGATCATCGAGCCGATCCTGTCCGTGCTCGGCCCGCACCCCACCTGGTACGACCAGCTCGGCTACGTCCAGGAACGCACCGGCAACCGGTCCGCGAACAACGCCCCGCGCAACACGTACCGCACCGCCGACGGCACCTGGGTTGCCGTCTCCACGTCCGCGCAGTCCGTGGCGGAGCGGGTGATGCGGCTGGTGGGGCGGCCGGAGCTGGTCGAGGAGCCCTGGTTCGCGTCGGGCGCGCAGCGGGCCGCGCACGCGGAGGTGCTGGACGCGGCGGTCGGCTCCTGGATCGCCGCCCGCGGCCGTACGGAGGTCCTGGCGGCGTTCGAGAAGGCGGAGGCGGCGGTGGCGCCGGTGCAGGATGTGCGGGACGTGTTCGAGGACCCCCAGTACCAGGCGCTGAACACGGTGACGACCGTGCCGGACCCGGAGCTGGGCCCGCTGCGGCTGCAGAACGTGCTGTTCCGGCTGTCCGCCACGCCCGGCGCGATCCGCTGGGCCGGGCGGCCGCACGGCGCGGACACCGACGCGGTCCTCACCGAGCTGGGCCTCGCCCCGGCCGATATCGCCGCCCTGCGCGCGGAGGGCGCCCTGTGACCCCGCTGACCTGGCTGTACGTCCCCGGGGACCGGCCCGCCGTGGTCACCAAGGCGCTGGCGGCGGGCGCGGACGTGGTGGTCGTCGACCTGGAGGACGCGGTGGCGGCGGAGCGCAAGGAGTACGCGCGCGCCGCCACGGCGGAGCTGCTCACGGCGGCGCAGCCGGTGCCGGTGCATGTGCGGATGAACGCCCTGGACACCCCGTGGGCGGCCGCGGACCTGGCGGCGCTGCGGGGTCTGCGCGGTCTGTCGGGGCTACGGCTGCCGAAGGTGACCGGTCCCGCGGAGGTGCGCCGGGTCGCCGCCGCCGTGCCGTACCCCCTGTACGCGCTGCTGGAGTCGGCGCTGGCCGTCGAGCACGCGTACGCCATCGCGGGCGCGCACCCGTCGCTGCGGGGCATCTCCCTCGGGGAGGCGGATCTGCGGGCGGACCTCGGGGTGCGGGCGGACTCGGGGCTCGACTGGCCGCGCTCCCGGGTGATCGTCGCCGCGCGCGCCGCCGGGCTGCCCCCGCCGGCGCAGACCGTCCACCCCGACATCCGCGACCTCGACGGCCTGGCCGCCTCCTGCGCCCACGGCCGCGCCCTCGGCTTCCTCGGCCGGGCCGCGATCCATCCCCGCCAGCTCCCGGTCATCGAGCGCGCCTATCTGCCCACCCCCGCCGAACTGGAGCACGCCGAGACCGTCCTCAAGGCCGCCACCACCGAACCCGGCGCCCAGGCCCTCCCCGACGGCCGCTTCATCGACGCGGCGGTGGTCGCCATGGCCCACCGCACACTGTCGCTGGCCCGGCGGGGGTGAGAGGCCGGGGACGGGCGGGGCCGACGCGGCACCGCCGGTCACCGCCGCCGTGTCGGGTGCCCTCGCGGTGGAAAGGAGGGGCGGCCACCGTGGTGGAGATCGGCGGTGCCGGGCCCGGTGGCGCAAACGCCGAGGGCGCCCGGGGGGATCCGGGCGCCCTCGGTGTCGTACAGGCGGTCGTCAGCTCTTCTTCGTCGCCGACTCGGTCTTCTCGTCGGTGGTCGCCTTCGGGCCGTCCGGCGCGTCCACGGGCTTCTCGGTGTCGGTGTCCGTCTCGGGCGCCGTCTCCGTGTCCTCGGCCGGGCCCCCGGCGGCGAGGGGTTCCACGACCTCCTCGCGGCCCGGACGGCGGCGGGACGAGACGATCATGTAGGTGACCGCCAGGAGGAAGACGATCAGCGCCGTCCAGTCGTTGAGACGCAGGCCGAGGATGTGGTGGGCGTCGTCCACCCGCATGTACTCGATCCAGCCCCGGCCCACGCAGTACGCGGCGACATAGAGGGCGAACGCCCGGCCATGGCCCAGCTGGAAGCGGCGGTCGGCCCACATCACCAGGAAGGCGACGCCGATGCACCACAGCGACTCGTACAGGAAGGTCGGGTGGTAGTAGCCCGGTACCCGGCCGCCCTCGGAGGACGTGATGTGCAGCGCCCAGGGGAGGTGCGTCTCCCTGCCGTACAGCTCCTGGTTGAACCAGTTGCCCCAGCGCCCCATGGCCTGCGCGAGGGCGATGCCGGGCGCCACCGCGTCGGCGTACGCGGGCATCGGGATGCCCCGGCGCCGCGCCCCGATCCACGCGCCCAGCGCGCCGAGCGCGATCGCGCCCCAGATGCCCAGACCGCCCTGCCACACCTTGAAGGCGTCCACCCAGTCACGGCCGGGGCTGAAGTACAGCTCGTAGTCCGTGATCACGTGGTAGAGCCGGCCGCCGACCAGGCCGAACGGCACGGCCCACACCGCGATGTCGGCGACCGTGCCGGACTGCCCGCCACGGGCGACCCAGCGCCGGTTGCCGAGCCAGACGGCGATGAAGACGCCGATGATGATGCAGAAGGCGTAGCCGCGCAGCGGAATGGGGCCGAGGTACAGCACCCCGCGGGACGGACTGGGAATGTAGGCAAGTTCCATGGCAAGTCCGACGCTACCGTGCCGGGCCCCGGCGACACCAAGCCGCCTGGCTACGGGTCCATAACAGGGACATGGGATGCGCTCACCCCGGGCCCGCTAGCCCTGGTCCGCCGACTCCACCATCTGCTTCAGCTTGGCCGGGGACATCGACTGGTCCTGGTAGATGTTCTTGCCGCCGAGCAGCACCGTGGGCGTGCCGGTGAAGCCGCCGCCCTGGAACGCCTTCTGCGAGCGGTTCACCCAGCTGTCGTGCGTCCCCGCGTCCACACACTTCCGGAACGCCGGTGAGTCCAGGCCGCCGACCTTGCCCGCCAGCGTGATCAGCTTGGCGTTGCTCGCGAAGGCGTCGTCGGTCTCCTTGGGCTGGTTCGAGTACAGCGTGTCGTGGTAGTCGCGGAACTTCCCGGCGTCCTGGGCGCATGCCGCCGCGTTGGCCGCGCGCAGCGAGCCGGTGCCGCCGAGATTGCCGTCGATCAGCCGGACCAGGTGGTACTCGACGCGCAGCTTGCCCGCGTCGACCAGCTCATGGAGGGTGGGCCGGTACGCCGCCTCGAAGGCCTGGCAGGCGGGGCAGCGGAAGTCCTCCCAGACGGTGAGCGTCGACTTCGCGCCGTCCTTGCCGACCGGGATCGCGAGACTGTCCTTGCCCTGCGCGCCGGAGGGCGCCACGACCGGGCCCGCGTCGCCGCTCGCCTTGTTCTTGCCCGCGTTCGCGGCGATCACGCCGATCACCGCCGCGAGGGCCAGGATGCAGACGACGCCGCCCCCCACGATCAGCGACCGGCGCCGCTTCTCCGCGGACTTCTGCTTCTCGCGCTCGACCGCCAGCCGCTGGCGGGCGGTCCGCTTTCCGTCACGGTTCTTCTCGCTCACACCCCCAGAACGAACCGGGGAGGCGCAGCGCGCCTCCCCGGCCCGAGGTCCACCCGTTCGAGTGACCGGAATGCCCGATACATGACGACCGGCAGGCGCCGACCGCCCCGCGACGGCACGCGCCGGTCACCCCGCGACGATCCCCGGGTCACGCCTGGCCGCGCACGCCCTTCGCCAGGTCACCGGCCAGCTCGCGCACCGCCGCCAGGCCGGACGCGTGGTCCGGGGCGTCCAGCATCCGCTTGACGAAGGCCGAGCCGACGATCACACCGTCGGCGAAGGTGGCGACCTCGGCCGCCTGGACCGCGTTGGAGACGCCGAGGCCGACGCAGACGGGCAGCTCGGCGCGGGTGACCCGGGTGCGCTGCACCAGGTCCTGGGCCTGCGCGCCGACGGACTCACGGGTGCCGGTGACGCCCATGAGCGAGGCGGCGTAGACGAAGCCGCTGCCCACCGAGGTGATCTCGGCGAGCCGCGCGTCCTTGCTGCTCGGCGCCACCACGAAGACGGTGGCGAGGCCGTGCTTGTCGGCGTGCTCCCGCCACAGCGCGGACTCCTGCACCGGCAGGTCGGGCAGGATGCAGCCCGCGCCGCCCGCCTCAGCCAGCTCGGCGGTGAACCGCTCGACGCCGTAGCGGTCGATGGGGTTCCAGTACGTCATCACGAGCACGGGCTTGCCGGTGGCCGCGTGGGCCTCCCGCACCGTGCGCATCACGTCCGCGATCTTGACGCCGCCGCGCAGGGCGATGTCGTCGGCGGTCTGGATGACCGGGCCGTCCAGGACCGGGTCGCTGTGCGGCAGGCCCACCTCGACCACGTCGGCGCCGCCGTCGAACACGCTCTTGATCGCCTCGATGCCGCCGTCCACGGTCGGGAACCCGGCCGGGAGGTAGGCGATGAGCGCGGCCCGGCCCTCGGCCTTCGCGGCGGCGAGGGTGTCCGTCAACAGCTCGATGTTGCCGCTCACTTGGCGTCCCCCTCGATCTCGGCGGTGGCGGCGGCGTCCGCGGCCACCTCGGCGTCGGTGTCGTACAGCCCGAAGTAGCGGGCCGCGGTGTCCATGTCCTTGTCGCCGCGGCCGGAGAGGTTGACGACGATCAGCCCGTCCGGGCCCAGCTCCTTGCCGACGTCCAGGGCGCCCGCGAGGGCGTGGGCGCTCTCGATGGCCGGGATGATGCCCTCGGTGCGCGACAGCAGGCGCAGGGCCTGCATCGCGGCGTCGTCGGTGACCGCGCGGTACTCGCCGCGGCCCGAGTCCTTGAGGTAGGCGTGCTCGGGCCCGATGCCGGGGTAGTCCAGACCGGCCGAGATCGAGTACGGCTCGGTGATCTGGCCCTCCTCGTCCTGGAGGACGTAGGAGCGGGAGCCGTGCAGGATGCCGGGCTCGCCCGCGGTCAGGGTCGCCGCGTGCTCGCCGGTGTCGATGCCGTGGCCCGCCGGCTCGCAGCCGATGAGGCGGACGCCTTCGTCGGGCACGAAGGCGTGGAAGAGGCCGATGGCGTTGGAGCCGCCGCCGACGCAGGCGACGGCCGCGTCGGGCAGGCGGCCCGCGCGCTCCAGGATCTGGCGGCGGGCCTCGACGCCGATGACCCGGTGGAAGTCGCGGACCATGGCCGGGAAGGGGTGGGGGCCCGCGACGGTGCCGAACAGGTAGTGGGTGCGGTCGACGTTGGCGACCCAGTCCCGGAACGCCTCGTTGATGGCGTCCTTGAGGGTGCGGCTGCCGGACTTCACGGCCACCACCTCGGCGCCGAGCATGCGCATCCGGGCCACGTTCAGGGCCTGGCGCTCGGTGTCGATCTCGCCCATGTAGATGGTGCAGTCGAGGCCGAACAGCGCGCAGGCGGTGGCGGTGGCGACGCCGTGCTGGCCCGCGCCGGTCTCGGCGATGACACGGGTCTTGCCCATGCGCCTGGTGAGCAGCGCCTGGCCGAGCACGTTGTTGATCTTGTGCGAGCCGGTGTGGTTCAGGTCCTCGCGCTTGAGGAACACCCGCGCGCCACCGGCGTGTTCGGCGAACCGGGGCACCTCGGTGAGCGCCGAGGGGCGGCCGGTGTAGTTGACCATCAGGTCGTCCAGTTCGCGGGCGAACTCGGGGTCCTGCCTGGCCTTGTCGTACTCGACGGCGACCTCGTCCACGGCGGCGACGAGGGCCTCCGGGATGAACTTGCCGCCGAACGCTCCGAAGTAGCCCTCGGAGCTGGGGACCTGACCCTCCGGGTCGGGGAAGAAGTAGTTGCTGGGCATGCGGAAACCTCACGGTGAGTGCGGTGAAAAGACACTGTTCGCCGTGGGGCGGGAGGTCGTCTGTCGACTGCGGGCCGTCAGTGACTCGTCGCGCTCACGCGACGGAGCCGCATTCGACTCTGCCCCGCGCCCCTGAAGGTCGGCCGGTGCCATCGCATGCCGTTGACCTGCCCCGGTTCGTCGCCGATGACGTAGCGGACCCGGCGGCCGTGGACGCGGCGCGCGGGTGCGCGGCAGCCGCGGGGGCGGCAGCCGCGGGCGAGGCGCGCGTAGCGGTCCGCGGTCGTCATGGTCGCAGTCATCGGGGTCAGCCTAGCGGGAGCTCAGTCGCGGCCGTGCCGCAGCGCGGGGTGCTCGCCGGCGGCGACCATGTCGGAGACGGCGGTCCTCGGGTCGCGGCCGGTGACCAGGGACTCGCCCACCAGGACGGCGTCGGCGCCGGCGTTGGCGTAGGCGATCAGGTCGTGCGGGCCGCGCACGCCGGACTCGGCGACCTTGACGATGCCCTCGGGCACCTCCGGGGCGACCCGCTCGAAGGTGCCGCGGTCCACCTCCAGGGTCTTGAGGTCGCGCGCGTTGACACCGATGATCCGGGCCCCCGCGGCCACGGCGCGCTCGACCTCGTCCTCGTCGTGCACCTCGACCAGCGGGGTGAGGCCGATGGAGACGGCGCGCTCGATCAGGGACTCCAGGGCGGGCTGCTCCAGGGCGGCCACGATCAGCAGGACGAGGTCGGCGCCGTACGCGCGGGCCTCCCACAGCTGGTACGAGGTGACGATGAAGTCCTTGCGCAGCACCGGGATGTCCACGCGGGCGCGGACGGCCTCCAGGTCGGCGAGGGAACCGCCGAAGCGGCGCTGTTCGGTGAGGACGGAGATGACGGCCGCGCCGCCCGCCTCGTAGTCGGCGGCAAGGCCCGCCGGGTCGGCGATCGCGGCCAGCGCGCCCTTGGAGGGGCTGGAGCGCTTGACCTCGCAGATCACCTTGACGCCGTCGCCCTTGAGCGCGGCCACCCCGTCCTTGGCGGCGGGTGCTTTGGCCGCGCGCTCCTTGAGCTCGTCGAGGCTGACGCGTGCCTGCCGCTCCGCGAGGTCGGCACGGACTCCGTCGATGATCTCGTCGAGCACACTCACGCGAGCGGCCCCCTTTCAGACGGTTGGTTCCTTCAGTTCCTTCAGGTTGTGAAAACCCTTGGTCACTCGATGGTATCCGGAGCGGGGCCCCGGCCTCGCATCCGGTGGACGCCGGTTTCACTCCTTGGACGTCGACGCCGCTGGTCAGGGGTGCAGCCAGGCGCCGGACGGCAGATTGCGGACCACGGTGAACACCAGCAGCAGCGCGCCGATGGCCCACATCTGGGCGTTGCCCGGCGCGAGCCGTGCGGGACGGCCGCGCCACGCCCGTACGACCCAGACCGCCCACAGCGCCGCGAAGAGGAAGTAGCCGGCCACGGCGGGCGCGTTGTCGTGCAGCGCCGCCGTCAGGTCGCCGTGCACGAACGCGTGCGCGCTGCGCAGCCCGCCGCAGCCGGGGCAGTACAGGCCGGTGAACCGGTAGAGGGGGCAGACCGGGTAGTGGCCGGGGTGGTTCGGGTCGACGGTCCCGACATAGGCGAAGGCACCGGCGACGGCCGAGAGCGCACCGGCGGGGGTGGCGAGACGCCGCCACCGGGGGGCCGGCGGAGCGGCGGCAGGGGGTGCGGACCAGGGGCGGGCGTCCGGCGACGAGAACGGCACCGGGGCGGGCGGCCCGAGGCCGGTGCGGGTGGCGGGGAAGGACGCGGCGGGCGGGGCCGGTCGGTCGGCGGCGGTCACGTCAGGCATTCTCGCCGACGCGGCGGCCGTGCGCGCGGGGTGCGGTCGCGGCGGGGCCCCGGCGGACGCGGAAGGGCGGCCCGGGTCCGTCAGGGACACCCGGGCCGCCCTCCACGAAGAGGTGCCGTGCTCGGCCGCTCAGCTCTCCACCGCGACGGGCTCGCGCGCGGCGATGGGGGCGCCGACCATCGCGAGGGGCTTCTGGCTGTCGCCGAGGCCCATGGCCTTCATGATGCCGCCGACGATCGCGCCGCCGATGATGAGGGCCATGCCGACCCAGAAGCCGATGGGGTCGGCCATCACCATGAAGGCGCCGGCGACCAGGAAGCCGACGAAGGAAATGATGACGCCGGTCCAGGCGGCCGGGGTGTGACCGTGGCCGTGGCTGCTGCCCGCCATGTCTGTGCTCCTCGTTGCTGTGTACGTGTCCCAGAAGAGCGACGTACGTGTCGTACGGCTCCGAGCCCGCCCGTCACTGTCCGAGCCGGACGCTCGCCGTCCATTGTCCCGTACGCGCACACGCGCCGGACGCGGGGGTGGCGTCTGGTTCGCCACATCCGCGCGGGGTCAGGCGCCGGTGGGGTCCTCGCCCCGGTCCAGGGCCTTCCAGATCTCCTCGGGCCGCTCCGGATCGACCGGCCTGGCCGCCTTGCGGGGGCGGTCGGTGCCGCGCTCGTAGCGCCCGGACATGGCGGGCCAGCCGCTGCCGAAGCGCAGCGCGAGCAGACCCGCGAGCAGGATCAGCAGTCCGCCGACGGCCGCCACGTACGGCCAGCCGGTGTGGCTCAGCGCCGCGACCGTGGCGGTGGTGTCGCCGCTGGCCTGGGCGGCCTTCTCGTCCAGCGCGCTGTTGTCGGTGGCGGAGACCAGGGCGGCGGCGACGATGCCCGCGCCGGACAGCGCGAGCAGCCCGGCGACGAGGAAGCGGCCGGCCCGGCGGACGGCGAAGACGGCGACGAGCGCGGCGAGACCCACTATGGCGAGGGCCGCGGGCACGCCCGTGACATCGCTGCCCTTCGCGGTGAGCGGGAACGCGCCGCCGGCCACCGACGCGGTGCCCTCCGCCCAGCGCTGCCGGCTGGCGAGCAGCGCCACGGCCGCGCCGAGCGCGCCGGACAGGAGGGCCACGGCGAGGCTGCGGCGGCCGGACCGGGCGGGCGCGGCGGCTTCGGATCGGGGGTGAGGAACGGCAGTCACGTACTCCACTATCGCCTGAACCCCGGGCGAACCGTCACCCGGGGTTCCGTGAGACGCGCCCTATGCGCCGAGCCGGTTGGCCGTGTGCACCGCGCGCAGCACCGCCGCGGCCTTGTTGCGGCACTCCTGGTCCTCGGCGACCGGGTCGGAGTCGGCGACGATGCCCGCCCCGGCCTGCACATACGCCGTGCCGTCGCGCAGCAGGGCGGTACGGATGGCGATCGCGGTGTCGGAGTCGCCCGCGAAGTCGAGGTAGCCGACGCAGCCGCCGTACAGACCGCGCCGGGAGGGTTCGAGTTCGTCGATGATCTGCATCGCCCGGGGCTTGGGGGCGCCGGAGAGGGTGCCGGCCGGGAAGCAGGCGGTGAGCACGTCGAAGGCGGTGCGGCCGCCGGCGACCCGTCCGGTGACGGTGGAGACGATGTGCATCACGTGCGAGTAGCGCTCGACGGACATGAAGTCGACGACCTCGACGGAGCCGGGCTCGCAGACCCGTCCGAGGTCGTTGCGCCCGAGGTCGACCAGCATGAGGTGCTCGGCGCGCTCCTTGGGGTCGGCGAGCAGTTCCTCGGCGAGTGCCTGGTCCTCCCGCGGGGTGGCGCCGCGGTGCCGGGTGCCGGCGATGGGGTGCACCATGGCCCGCCCGTCCTCGACCTTGACCAGGGCCTCGGGGGACGAGCCGACGACGTCGAACGCGCCGCCGTCCTCGTGGGGGAACCGGAACAGGTACATGTACGGCGAGGGGTTGGTGGCCCGCAGCACCCGGTAGACGTCCAGGGCGCTGGCCGTGCACGGCGTCTCGAAGCGCTGGGAGGGGACGACCTGGAAGGCCTCGCCCGCGCGGATGCGCTCCTTGACGTCCTCCACGGCACGCCGGAAGTCGGGGCCGCCCCACAGCGCGGTGTACTCGGGCAGTTCGGAGGGCGGCAGCACGGCCGGGGGCTGGGCCACGGCGCGGGTGAGGTCGGCCTCCATGGCGTCGAGGCGGGCCACCGCGTCGTGGTACGCCTCGTCCACGCCGGTGTCCAGGTCGTTGTGGTTGATCGCGTTGGCGATCAGCAGGACCGAGCCCTCCCAGTGGTCCATGACGGCGAGGTCGCTGGTCAGGAGCATGGTCAGCTCGGGCAGCTTCAGGTCGTCGCGCTCGCCGGGGCCGATCTTCTCCAGGCGGCGCACGATGTCGTAGCCGAGGTAGCCGACCATGCCGCCGGTGAAGGGGGGCAGACCCTCGGTGTGCGGGGTGTGCAGGGCCTGGAGGGTGGCGCGCAGGGCCTTGAGGGGGTCGCCGTCGACGGGGACGCCGGCCGGCGGGGTGCCGAGCCAGTGGGCCGCGCCGTCACGGGCGGTGAGGGTGGCGGAGCTGCGCACGCCCACGAAGGAGTAGCGCGACCAGGAGCGGCCGTTCTCCGCGGACTCCAGCAGGAAGGTGCCCGGGCGTTCCCCGGCCAGCTTGCGGTAGAGGGCCACCGGGGTGTCGCCGTCGGCGAGCAGCTTGCGGGTGACCGGGATGACACGCCGGTCGGCGGCGAGCTTGCGGAAGGTCTCCAGGTCCATGGCGGCGGGCCTCACTGGTCCGCGCCGGACGGGAGGCCGGCGTCCTTGAGCAGCACGTCCTCGTCGAAGCAGGTGCGCGCGCCGGTGTGGCAGGCGGCGCCCTCCTGGTCGACCTGGACCAGCACGGTGTCGGCGTCGCAGTCCAGCGCGACCGACTTCACCCACTGGACGTGCCCGGAGGTGTCGCCCTTGACCCAGTACTCCTGGCGGCTGCGCGACCAGTAGGTGCAGCGGCCGGTGGTCAGGGTCCGGTGCAGCGCCTCGTCGTCCATCCAGCCGAGCATGAGCACCTCTCCGGTGTCGTGCTGCTGGGCGATGGCGGGCAGGAGGCCGTCGGCGCTGCGCTTGAGCCGGGCGGCGATCTCCGGATCGAGGCTGCTGGGCCGGGGGGTGCCGGGCGTACTGGTCATGGGTGCCATTGTGCCGCGCGCCACTGACAACATCGGGCGGGTGTCCACTGCGCGGACCGGTGGCTGGCCGTAGGCTGACCCCATGTCGACCTTCGCCAAGCGTGAACGGCTCCTGTTCGCCGATCTCTTGGAAACCGTGGGCCCGGACGCGCCGACTCTGTGCGAGGGCTGGCGGACCCGGGATCTGGCCGCGCATGTGATCGTGCGCGAGCGCCGCCCGGACGCGGCCGGGGGCGCGCTGATCAAGCGGCTCGCCCCACGCCTGGAGAAGGTGATGGCGGAGTACACCGCGAAGCCGTACGAGGAGCTGATCCAGCTGATCCGCACGGGTCCGCCGCGGTTCTCGCCGTTCCAGGTCAAGCAGGTGGACGAGGCCGCGAACACGGTGGAGTTCTACGTGCACACCGAGGACGTGCGCCGGGCGCAGCGGGACTGGAGCGCGCGGGAGCTGGACCCGGTGTTCCAGGACGCGCTGTGGTCGCGCCTGGAGCGTACGGCGCGGCTGCTGGGGCGCGGGGTGCCGACGGGTCTGGTGCTGCGCCGGCCCGACGGGCAGACCGTGGTGGCGCACAAGGGCGCACCGGTGGTCACGGCGACCGGGGAGCCGTCCGAGCTGCTGCTGTTCGCGTTCGGCCGGGACCGGGCGGCGCGGGTGGAGCTGGAGGGCGAGGCGGACGCGATCGACAGGCTGCACTCCTCCAAGCAGCTGGGCTTCTGACCGGGGAGGCCCGCCCGTGATCAAGGTCGCGATGACCGGGGTGTACGTGGACGACGTGGTGCGGGCGCACGCCTTCTACACGGAGGTCCTCGGCTTCGAGACGCGCACCCGCATGGATCTCGGGGACGGCGTCCTCTTCGTCACCGTCGGCGCGCCCGGGGGCGCCCAGCCTGACCTCCAGCTCCTGCTGGAACCCGGCGAGGGCCCCATCGCGGAGTCCTACCGCCGCGCGCTGTACGAGGCGGGCATCCCCTGCATCGTCTTCTCGGTGGACGACCTAGCCGCCGAGCACCGGCGCCTGCGCGGCCTGGGTGTCCGCTTCCCCCACGGTCCGCGGGAGCAGGGGCCGGTGCTGGCGGCGGTCTTCGACGACACGTGCGGCAACCTGGTGCAGCTGGTTCAGCCGAAGGGATGAACGCCGGGGGCATGAGCCTCAGGCGGGCAGTTCGGCGCGGCGCAGGGCCGGTACGACGAGGGCGACGACCCCGCCGAGGGCGCACACGGAGGCACTGACCAGGTAGACCGGGCCGAGCCCCCAGGCACCGATCGCGGCGGCGGCGAGGGGCATGCTCAGCGGGGTGAAGCCGAGGCTGATCAGGCTGGAGACGGCGGTGACCCGGCCGAGGCAGGCGGGGTCGGACTGGGTCTGGAGCAGGGCGCCGCACATCGCGCCGCTGAGCCCGGTCAGCAGACCGACGAGCAGGGCGGTGCCGACGGCCGCCCAGAGGCCGGGCGCGTAGGCGAGGGCGCCGATGGCCAGGGAGCCGACGACGATGGTGACGCCGGCGAGCAGTCCGGCGCGCGGCAGCCGGCCCCGGAGGGTGAGCAGCAGCGAGGCGGCGCCGGCCCCCACGCCGAACCCGGCGAGCACCCAGCCCATCCCGGAGGCGCCCCAGCCGCGGTGGTCCGCGAGCAAGGTCAGACCGACGTTGAGCGGGCCGACGAAGCCCAGGTCGCCGAGGGCGATGGTGAGCATCAGCGGGGCGAGGACACGGTGGCCGCGGATGTGGCGCAGCCCGGCCGCGAGGTCGGCCCGTGCGGTGGCGCGGGGGCCGTCCGCCCGGTCGCCGGGCAGCTCCCGTATGCGTACCGAGAGCAGCAGCGGCACGGACACGGCGATCAGCAGTCCGGCGAGGGCGAAGGCCGCACTGGCGCCGCCGACGGCCACGCCGAGGCCGCCGAGCGGGGCGCCGACGACGCTCGCGAAGCGGATGGCCAGGCCGCGCATGCCCTGGACGCGGGCCAGCTGGTCCTTGCCGGTGACCCGGGCGGGCAGGGCGCCGACGGCGGGCACGAACACGGCGTCCACGGTGCCGAAGACCAGTGCGAGCAGGGCGAGCGGCCACAGTCCGGGGCTGGTGAGGTACAGCAGGGCGGCCACCGTAAGGACGGCGGCGCAGCGCAGGGCGTCGCTGCCGATGACGACCCGCCGGGGCCCGAACCGGTCGGCGATCACTCCCCCGCCGAGCATCAGCACGGCCCGGGGCAGCGCGCTCGCCGACATCACCAGGCCCGCCTGTGCGGCGGTCCCGGCCTGTACGGCCGCCCAGGACAGCGCCAGGTAGTACACGCTGTCGCCGAGCATGGAGCACGTGTAGGCGGACAGCCAGCGCCGCACATTGGGGTCCCGGTGGGCCTGTACGGCGGCCGGGGTGACGAGGGTCGAGGTCAAGGCGGGCTCCTTGGGGGGCCGGGGCGCAGGGGCGGGGAGGCGTCGGCGGGGCTCAGGCACGGAAGGGGAACGCGTAGGTGTGCACCGCGACGTTCTCGCGGCCCTCGTCCTCACCCGTCGCCTCCGCCGCCCGGCCGCGCTCGTCGTACCGCCGCACGAGGGCGAGCATCTCCCGGCTCAGCTCGGCGAGTTCGGCCGGTGTGAGCCGCAGTACGGACTCGGAGGAGACCGCGCCGGGTGCCCACTGCTCGCCCCAGTGCGGGCGCTCGTCCAGGAAGCGCAGGTACATGTCGGACCGCTGGGCGAAGAAGAGCCGGCTGGCGGCGGTGTGCGCGGCGATCTCCTCGGGGGCGTCGCGGAAGTCCTCGTCGCGGATCCGCACCCCCTCGGAGGCCGGCCGCCACCAGCGCTCCCGCCCGTCCCCGCGCCCCGGCCCGGCCTCCTCGATCAGCCCGTGCTCGGCGAGTTTGCGCAGGTGGTAGCTGGCCAGCGAGACCGCCTCGCCGACCTGGTCGGCGAGCTGGGAGGCGGTCGCGGTCCCGGCGAGGGTCAGGGCCCGGTACAGCCGCATCCGCAGGGGGTGGGCGAGCGCCTTGAGCGTGCCCATGTCCTGGATCCGGCGGTCTTCTTCCTGATCTGCCATGCCCGCGACGTCCTTCTCTGCCATGTCCACGACCCTAGATGCGAAAGAAATCTTGCGCAATAATTTTTGCGCAATTTCTCTTGTGTATCGGGCCGCACGAAGGCCCCGGCGGCTCAAGCCACCGGGGCCTTGGGGACGCGCGCGTCAGCGGACGGGGTGTCCGGCCTCCCGCAGGGTCTCCTTGACCTCGCCGATCCGCAGGTCGCCGAAGTGGAAGACGGAGGCCGCGAGGACCGCGTCCGCGCCGGCGGTGACGGCCGGCGGGAAGTGGGCCAGCGTGCCCGCGCCGCCGGAGGCGATCACCGGCACCGAGACGTGCTCCCGGACGGCCGCGATCATCTCCAGGTCGTAGCCGTCCTTGGTGCCGTCGGCGTCCATCGAGTTCAGCAGGATCTCGCCCGCGCCCAGCTCGGCGGCCCGGTGCGCCCACTCGACGGCGTCGATGCCGGTGCCCCGGCGGCCGCCGTGCGTGGTCACCTCGAAGGACCCGGACCCGGTGCGCCGGGCGTCCACCGACAGGACCAGCACCTGGCGCCCGAAGCGCTCGGCGATCTCCCGGATCAGCTCGGGCCGGGCGATCGCCGCGGTGTTCACGCCGACCTTGTCGGCGCCGGCCCGCAGCAGCTTGTCCACGTCCTCGGCGGTGCGGACGCCGCCGCCGACGGTGAGCGGGATGAACACCTGCTCGGCGGTGCGGCGCACCACGTCGTACGTCGTCTCCCGGTCGCCCGAGGACGCGGTGATGTCCAGGAACGTCAGCTCGTCGGCGCCCTCGGCGTCGTACACCTTGGCCATCTCGACGGGGTCGCCCGCGTCGCGCAGGTTCTGGAAGTTGACACCCTTGACGACCCGGCCGTTGTCCACGTCCAGGCAGGGGATGACTCGGACCGCCAGGGTCATGACCGCTCAGGCTCCTCTGAATGCTTCAAGCTCTACTTCGACCAGGATGCGCGGGTCCACGAAGCCCTCGACCACCAGCAGGGTCGAGGCGGGGCGCACGGAGTCGAACAGGTCCTTGTGGGCCCGCCCCACCTCGTCGACGTCGCGCACATGGTTCAGGTACATACGGGTGCGGATCACGGACTCGACGCCGAGCCCGAACTCCTTCAGCGCCTCCAGGGCGTTGCCGAAGGCGACCCGGGTCTGCTCGTACGGATCACCCTCGCCGTACAGGACCGTGCCCTTGAAGGACGTGGTGCCGCCCACCGACACCCGGTCGCCCGCCGCGACGGCGCGCGCAAAACCGAAACTCGCCTCCCAGGAACTTCCGCTCTGCACCCGCCGTACGGCTTCCGATGTCATGACGCCACAGCCTCCAAGGCCTCTTCCAGGGTGAACGCCTTCGCGTACAGGGCCTTCCCGACGATGGAGCCCTCGACACCGAGAGGCACCAGTTCGGCGATGGCGCGCAGGTCGGCCAGGGACGACACGCCGCCGGACGCCACGACCGGCCGGTCGGTGGCCGCGCACACGGTGCGCAGCAGCTCCAGGTTGGGGCCCTGGAGGGTGCCGTCCTTGGCGATGTCGGTGACGACGTAGCGCGCGCAGCCCTCCTTGTTGAGGCGGTCCAGCGTCTCGTACAGGTCGCCGCCGTCACGGGTCCAGCCACGGCCGCGCAGGGTGGTGCCGCGCACGTCCAGGCCGACCGCGATCTTGTCGCCGTGCTCGGCGATCACCTTGGCGACCCACTCGGGGGTCTCCAGGGCGGCGGTGCCGAGATTGACGCGGGTGCAGCCGGTGGCGAGGGCGGCGGCGAGGGTGTCGTCGTCGCGGATGCCGCCGGACAGCTCCACCTTGATGTCCATGGCCCTCGCGACCTCGGCGATCAGCGCCCGGTTGTCACCGGTGCCGAAGGCCGCGTCCAGGTCGACCAGGTGCAGCCACTCGGCGCCGGACCGCTGCCACGCGAGCGCGGCCTCCAGCGGGGAGCCGTAGGAGGTCTCGGTCCCGGACTCGCCGTGGACGAGGCGTACGGCCTGGCCGTCGCGGACGTCGACGGCGGGGAGGAGTTCGAGCTTGGCCATGGTCTACAGGGTTCCGATCCAGTTGGTGAGGAGCTGGGCGCCGGCGTCGCCGGACTTCTCGGGGTGGAACTGGGTGGCCCACAGGGCGCCGTTCTCCACCGCCGCGACGAAGGGCTTGCCGTGCGTGGCCCAGGTGACCTTGGGCGCGGCGATCAGCGGGTTGTGGGTCTCCTGCGTCCAGTCGTGGACGGCGTAGGAGTGCACGAAGTAGAAGCGGGCGCCGGCGTCCAGGCCGGCGAACAGCTCGGAGTCGGCGGGCGCGTCCACGGTGTTCCAGCCCATGTGGGGCACGACATCGGCCTCCAGGGGGCCGACGGTACCGGGCCACTCCTCCAGGCCCTCGGCCTGGACGCCGTGCTCGATGCCGCGCGAGAAGAGGATCTGCATGCCGACGCAGATGCCCATCACCGGGCGGCCGCCGGACAGCCGGCGGTCGATGACCCAGTCGCCGCGCGCGTCGAGCAGGCCCCGCATGCAGGCGGCGAAGGCGCCGACGCCCGGGACCAGCAGGCCGTCGGCGTTCATCGCCGCGTCGTAGTCGCGGGTGATCTCCACGTCGGCGCCGACCCGCGCCAGGGCGCGTTCGGCCGAGCGGACGTTGCCGAAGCCGTAGTCGAAGACGACGACCTTCTTGGCGGCAGCGCTCAACTCCACACCCCCAGCCGCATGACGCCGGCGACCAGGCACATCCCGGCCGCGATGGAGAGCAGCACGATCAGGCTCGTGGGCATCTTCTGCTTGACGAAGGAGATGATGCCGCCGACCAGGAAGAGGCCGACGACGATCAGGATGGTCGACAGACCGGTCATGGGTTACAGCGCGCCCTTCGTCGACGGGAGGATGCCGGCCGCGCGCGGGTCGCGCTCGGAGGCGTAACGCAGCGCCCGGGCGAGCGCCTTGAACTGGCACTCCACGATGTGGTGGGCGTTGCGTCCGTACGGTACGTGAACGTGCAGCGCGATCTGCGCCTGGGCCACGAAGGACTCCAGGATGTGCCGGGTCATCGTGGTGTCGTACTCGCCGATCATCGGCGCCATGCGCTCGGGCTCGGTGTGCACGAGGTAGGGGCGGCCGGACAGGTCGACGGTGACCTGGGCGAGGGACTCGTCCAGCGGGACCGTGCAGTTGCCGAAGCGGTAGATGCCCACCTTGTCGCCGAGCGCCTGCTTGAAGGCGGCGCCGAGCGCGAGGGCGGTGTCCTCGATGGTGTGGTGGGAGTCGATGTGCAGATCGCCGTCGGTCTTCACGGTCAGGTCGAACAGTCCGTGCCGGCCGAGCTGGTCGAGCATGTGGTCGTAGAAGCCGACGCCGGTGGCGATGTCGGTCCGCCCGGTGCCGTCGAGGTCTATCTCGACCAGGACCGAGGTCTCCTTGGTGGTGCGCTCGACGCGCCCTGCGCGGCTCATGCCTCAAGCTCCTTCTTGACTTCACGTACGGCGTCGAGGAACGCGTCGTTCTCCGCGGGGGTGCCGGCCGAGACCCGCAGCCATCCCGGTACGCCGTTGTCCCGGACCAGGACGCCCCGGTCGAGGATCTTTCGCCAGACCGCGTGGGCGTCGGCGAACCGGCCGAACTGCACGAAGTTGGCGTCCGACCCGACGACGTCGTAGCCGATCGCGCGCAGCTCGGCGACCAGCCGGTCCCGCTCGGACTTCAGCTGCTCGACATAGCCGAGCAGGGTGTCGGTGTACTCCAGGGCGGCCAGCGCGGTCGCCTGGGTGATCGCCGACAGGTGGTACGGCAGCCGGACCAGCTGCACGGCGTCCACCACGGCCGGGTCGGCCGCGAGGTAGCCGAGGCGCAGGCCCGCCGCGCCGAACGCCTTGGACATGGTGCGCGAGATCACCAGGTGCGGGCGGCCTTCGAGCAGCGGCAGCAGCGAGTCGCCGTGGCTGAACTCGACGTACGCCTCGTCCACGACCACCATCGACGGCCTGGCCGCCTGCGCCGCGTCGTACAGCGCGCGGACCGTCTCGGGCGGGATCGCGTTGCCCGTGGGGTTGTTGGGGGTGGTGAGGAAGACCACGTCCGGCTTGTGCTCGGCGATGGCGCGCTCGGCGGCGGCCGGGTCGATCGTGAAGTCCTCGTCGCGCGGACCGGGGATCCAGCCGGTGCCGGTGCCGCGGGCGATGAGCGCGTGCATCGAGTACGACGGCTCGAAGCCGATCGCGCTGCGGCCGGGCCCGCCGAAGGTCTGGAGCAGCTGCTGGATGACCTCGTTGGAGCCGTTGGCCGCCCAGACGTTCTCCAGGGCGAGCGGGAACCCGCCGGTGTCGCTCAGGTACTTGGCCAGCTCGGTGCGCAGCCGGACCGCGTCCCGGTCGGGATAGCGGTTCAGGTCGCGGGCGGCTTCCCGGACCCGCTCCGCGATCCGCTCGACCAGCGGCTCGGGCAGCGGGTACGGGTTCTCGTTGGTGTTCAGCCGGACGGGGACGTCCAACTGGGGCGCGCCGTAGGGGGACTTGCCGCGCAGCTCGTCCCGGATGGGGAGGTCGTCGATCCTCACGTCGCTCACTTGGTCTCCGGTACCTTCCACCCGAACCTCGCCTTGACCGCCGCGCCGTGCGCCGGCAGGTCCTCCGCCTCCGCCAGCGTCACCACATGGTGCGCGACCTCGGCCAGCGCGTCCCTCGTGTAGTCGACGACGTGGATGCCGCGCAGGAAGGACTGCACGGACAGGCCCGAGGAGTGGCAGGCGCAGCCGCCGGTGGGCAGGACGTGGTTGGATCCGGCCGCGTAGTCGCCGAGCGAGACGGGGGCCCAGGGGCCGATGAAGATCGCGCCCGCGTTGCGCACCCGGTCGGCCACGGCGGCGGCGTCGGCGGTCTGGATCTCCAGGTGCTCGGCGCCGTACGCGTCGACCACCTTCAGGCCCTCCTCGACGCCGTCCACCAGGACGATCGCGGACTGCCTGCCCGCGAGGGCCGGGCGGATCCGGTCCTCGACGTGCTTGGTCGCCGCGACCTGCGGCTCCAGCTCCTTCTCCACCGCGTCCGCGAGGTCCGGGGAGTCGGTGACGAGGACGGCGGCCGCGAGCGGGTCGTGCTCGGCCTGGCTGATCAGGTCGGCGGCCACGTGCGCCGGGTCGGCGGTGTCGTCGGCGAGGACCGCGATCTCGGTGGGTCCGGCCTCGGTGTCGATGCCGATGCGGCCGGTGAAGTAGCGCTTGGCGGCGGCCACCCAGATGTTGCCGGGGCCGGTGACCATGTTGGCGGGCGGGCAGGACTCGGTGCCGTGGGCGAACATCGCGACGGCGGTGGCGCCGCCGGCCGCGTACACCTCGTCCACGCCGAGCAGCGCGCAGGCGGCCAGGATCGTCGGGTGCGGGAGTCCGTCGAACTCGGCCTGCGGCGGGGAGGCGAGCGCGATGGACGCGACGCCCGCCTCCTGGGCCGGGACCGCGTTCATGATCACGGAGGAGGGGTAGACCGAGCGGCCGCCCGGCGCGTACAGCCCGACGCGCTCGACCGGAACCCATTTCTCGGTCACCGCGCCGCCGGGGACCACCTGGGTGGTGTGGGCGGTGCGGCGCTGCGCGCGGTGCACGAGGCGGGCGCGCCGGATGGACTCCTCCAGGGCGGCGCGCACGTCCGCGTCGAGGCCGGCCAGCGCGTCGGCGAGCGCCTGGGCCGGGACACGGACGGATTCCAGCCGTACTCCGTCGAACTTCTCCGCGAAGTCGATCAGCGCCGCGTCGCCACGATGATGCACGTCCTCGCAGATCGGACGCACCTTCTCCAGGGCGGCCTGAACGTCGAAGTCGGCTCGGGGCAGCAGGTCACGCAGGGCGGGCCCGTCGGGGAGGGCGTCGCCGCGCAGATCGATTCGGGAAATCACGGTTCCAATTCTCTCAGACCGCCGTCCGTAGTCGTCCGCACGTATCAATGGCTGATACAGGCCGTGGACCAATGCGTGGTACAGACGCTGGCCAAAACTCGGAAGATCCCCTTCACCCCGGGTGTTCCAGGCGTCACTCAGCGGGCATCAACGGCAGGACGAAACACCCGAACAGCGGAGAAAGAAGGAACAGCGGTGACCGAGGGGACCGGCTTCGCCGCCGGGGACCTGCCGGACGACCTGACCGCGGCCGAGGCGGGCATGTGGCAGGCCTTCCGCAACGGCAGTGTGTACGACCTGAGCAGCGGCGACTCCGTCGTGGACGATCCGCACGGCGGCCACCCCTGGGGGCCCGAGCGGTCCGTGCGGGCGCGCATCATCGCCTGGCTGCTGCTGGACGGACCGCCCGCGCTCGCCGGGCGGGTGTCCGCGCTCAAGCTGGCCGGGGTGCGGGTCACGGGCACCCTGGATCTGGCGGGCGGGACCGTGCGGCCGTACGTCGAGCTGCGCGACTGCCGCTTCGACACGCAGGTGCTGGTGCCGGAGGCGCGGTTCAGCACACTGCGCCTGGTGAACTGCTCGGTGCCGCGCCTGGAGGCGGCCCGGCTGCACACCGAGGGCGATCTGCATCTGCCGCGCTGCCGCTTCCAGAACGGGGTCCGGCTGACCGACGCGCGCATCGGCACCGATCTCCTGATCAACCAGGCGATCGTGTACCGGGACCGCAGCGGGCGCTCGATCTCCGCGGACGGCCTCAATGTGGGCCAGGACCTCCAGGCGGAGCTGCTGGAGTCGCACGGCGAGCTGCGGCTGCGCGGCGCCCAGATCGGGGTCTCGCTGAGCCTGCGCGGCGCGCGCCTGTCCAACCCGTACTCCCGGCTGGCCCTGAACGCGCCCCAGCTCAGCGTGGAGCGCACTCTGTACCTGACCCCGGCCGGGGTGGGGAACCCGCTGCTCAGCGGGACCACACCGGCGCGCGGGACGCGGATCCAGCGGTTCGAGTGCCAGGGCGGGCTGCGGCTGGACGACGGGCGGTTCGGGGACGCGGTGGACCTGGAGCGGGCCCGGTTCACCCTCACCGACGACCAGGAGCTGTCGCTGCGCCGGGTGCACGCGCCCGAGCTGCGTTTCCTCGGGGACGGCCCGGGGCGGGGCAAGGTGGTGCTGTCGGGGGCGCAGATCATGAACCTGGTGGACCGCGCGGGCGCCTGGCCGGGCGCCGGGCGGCTGCACATGGGCGGCTTCGCCTACGAGAACCTGGTGCCCCAGGGCCCGTTCCCGCTGACCCGGCGCCTGGACTGGATCGCCGCCGCCACCGCCGAGTACGCCCCGGAGCCGTACGAGCGCCTGGCCTCGGTGCTGCGGGAGGCCGGGGAGGACGAGGACGCCCGGGAGGTGCTGCTCGCCAAGCAGCGCAGGCGCCGGGAGACGCTGCCGCTGGCGGGCAAGCTGTGGGGCTACGTCCAGGACCTGACGGTCGCGTACGGCTACCGGCCCGGCCGCGCCGCGGTGTGGATGGCGGTGCTCTGGGCGGCCGGCACCCTCGCCTTCTCGCATGCCGCGCACCCCCCGACGAACCACGACGAGCACCCCTACTGGAGCCCGGCCCTGTACACCCTGGACCTGCTGCTGCCGGTGATCGATCTCGGGCAGGTCAGCGAGTGGCAGCTGCGCGGCCCCTGGCAGTGGCTGGCCGCCGCGATGATCATGCTGGGCTGGATCCTGGCGACGACGGTGGCGGCGGGCGCGACCCGGCTGCTGCGGCGCAGCTGATGTGCGGACACGCCGTGCGGCGGCGCGTGCGGGCGGGATGCGGGCGCGTGCGGGATGCGAAGCGCGTGCGGGGTGCGGGCGCGTGCTTGTGCGGGCATGTGCGGTCATGTGTGTAAAGACCGCCCTTGACGCACCCCGTCGTACAAAAGCCGAACACTCGCCCTTTGCCGGTCCTTGACCCTTGGCCGTACAACCTTCCACGACTTCCCCCAAGCCTCTGGCGCAGCCCCGACCTGCGGACTTTCAATGGTCCGCACCATGGTTCCGCTGCCTTCGTTCATCCGCCGCTCCTGGATGTCCCGACGTTCCGCGCGCCCGGCCGGAGGGATCGCCTCCGGGGACGAGGCCGTGCTCGACGCGCCCGACGACCGGCTCTCGCCCGCGCTGGTCGCCGCCGGACGCGGCGAGTACCGGGCGGCGGCCGAGCTGCTCACGGGCACCCGGGCCGCGGCCGAGTGGGAGAGCCACGACCGGTACGCCCGGCGGCTGGCCGCGTTCGCCCGGCTGCGCTCCGAGTGGTTCGAGGACTGGCGGGCGGCCGAGCCGGACGACCCCGGCGCCCTGCTGGTCGCGGCCCAGCTGGCGGTGGACCGGGTGTGGTCCTCACCCGCCCGCGCCGAGCTGCTGCGCGAGGTCAGCCCGCTGATCACGGCCGCCGCGCGGGCCGACGTCCGGGACCCGGTGCCCTGGCGGATCGCGCTGGACCACGCGCGTGGCTCGCGGGCCGGGCACCGCTACTTCGAGGAGCTGTGGGAGGCGGCGCTGCGCCGCGCCCCGCACCACTACGGCTGCCATGTGGCCGCCCTGCGCTATCTGGGCGCGTTCTGCTGCGTCCGCTTCGGGGACACCCCGCACGTGCCGAGCGCCGCGCACCGCGCGTGCTTCGACTTCGCCGAGCTGGCCGCGCAGGACGCGCCGGCGGACTCGCTGGTGCAGGTGCTGCCCGCGTGGGCCGCGTACGGCTATCTGACCGAGGGCGGCGGGCCCGGGGTGCCCCGGCAGCGGCTGGACTCGGCGGCCGACCGCGCGATAGCCCTGTCGGCGCGGTTCGCTCCGGCCGACCCCTGGTCCGCCGGGGTGCGCAACAAGCTGCTGTACGTGCTGCTGCGCCTGGACCGCCCCGAGGACGCCCGCGCCCTGGTGCATCTGATCGGCCCCTATGTGACCTCCTGCCCCTGGGACCGGTTCTCGGACGACCCGCTCGGCCACTTCCTGCGGCTGCGCGAGCACCTGCTGTCGGGGGGCGGAGCACCCGTTCCGGCGGGGCTGCTGCCGGTGCCGGAGGACCTTCTGCCCGGGCACCGCGGTCACGCGCGTCCCGCCGACCATTAGGCTGGGGCGCCGTGACCACCGTCCGTCTGCCGCTCTTCCCGCTGAACACGGTCCTCTTCCCGGGACTCGTGCTGCCGCTGAACGTCTTCGAGGAGCGGTATCGCGCCATGATGCGCGAGCTGCTGAAGACCCCCGAGGAGGAGCCGCGGCGGTTCGCCGTCGTGGCCATCCGCGACGGGCACGAGGTGGCGCCCAGCGCCCCCGGCATGCCCGACCCCACCGCGGAACCCGAGCGGGGCCCGGCCGCGGGCTTCGGCCCGGATCCGCTCAAGTCCTTCCACCAGCTGGGCTGTGTCGCGGACGCGGCGACCATCCGGGAGCGCACCGGCGGCACCTTCGAGGTGCTCGCGACCGGTACCACCCGGGTGCGGCTGCTGTCCGTGGACGCCTCCGGGCCCTATCTGACGGCCGAGCTGGAGGAGCTGGCGGAGGAGCCCGGCGACGAGGCGGGGGCGCTCGCGGAGGGCGTGCTGCGGGCCTTCAGGCAGTACCAGAAGCGGCTGGCCGGGGCGCGGGAGCGGTCGCTCGCCACGAGCGCGGAGCTGCCGGACGACCCGAGCGTGGTGTCGTACCTGGTGGCGGCCGCGATGGTGCACGACACGCCGACCAAGCAGCGGCTGCTCCAGGCGCCGGACACCGCGTCCCGGCTGCGGGACGAGCTGAAGCTGCTGCGCGGCGAGACCGCCATCATCCGTAACCTGCCGTCGCTGCCCGCGTTCGAGCTGACGCGGACGCCGACCAGTCTGAACTGAGTCCACACCCTCATGGCGAAGAAGCCGAAGAAACAGCAGCAGTCCGGGGGCACCCCGGCGACGGTCGCGCTGAGCGCGGCGGGCGTGGAGTTCACGGTCCACGCCTACGAGCACGACCCCTCCCACCCCTCCTACGGCGAGGAGGCGGCCCAGGCGATGGGCGTCTCCCCCGAGCGCGTCTTCAAGACCCTGGTGGCCGACGTGGACGGCAGTCTCGTCGTCGGCGTCGTCCCGGTCGCGGGCACCCTCGATCTGAAGGCCCTGGCCGCGGCGGTGGGCGGCAAGCGCGCCGCCATGGCCGACCCGGCCCTGGCCGAGCGCACCACCGGCTACGTCCGCGGCGGGATCTCCCCGCTCGGCCAGCGCAAGCGGCTCCCCACCGTCCTGGACGACTCGGCCCTCGGCCACGCCACGATCTGCGTCTCGGCGGGGCGGCGGGGCCTGGAGGTGGAGCTGGCGCCGGGCGACCTGGCGGAGCTGACGGGCGCGGTGTCGGCGCCCATCGGGCGGGGTTGAGGGAGCGGGGCCGAGTTCCCGTCGGGCGGGCTGAGGCAGCGGGCCCGGGTCACCAGTGGGCTGGGCTGAGGCAGCGGGGGCCGCGTACCTGTCGGGCGGGGCCGAGGGGCCCCGGTCCGCGTGCCTGCTGGACGGAGGGGGTGCGCGTGCCTACTGGGCGGGGGTGAGCGGCACCTCGTCCGGGTGCTGGGGCTCGGGGTCGCGGGGGCCGAACAGCGCGGTCAGGCCGAGATGGACCAGCACCGCGGCGAACGGCCAGGACAGCAGCGCGGCCTTGGCGCCCAGGCGCAGCGGGGCCGGGAAGGTGACCCCCTTGCCGACCGCGCGGGCATGGGCGATGACGTCGGACGTGGGGCCGAGCCACACACCGAGCCGCCAGGCCAGCAGGGAGCCGAGCAGTGCGCCGAGCGCGAGGCCCACGACCAGCGGTACGCCGCCCCGCCTGCGCCACAGGAACGCCGCGAGCCCGCTCACCGCGCCGAACGCGAGCGCCAGCAGGGTGAACGTGCCGTCCACGCCGACCGCCTGCTCCCCCTCGGTGTCCTTGAGGTAGACCACCCAGCTGTTGCCCGACTGGTCGCCGACCAGCGGCACATGGGGCGCCAGCCGCCACCACAGCAGCCCGAGGAGCGCCCCGCAGACCGCCACCAGCACGGTGATCACGGCGGCCTCGCGCGCTTCGGTCTTCATCCCGGGGCCGTCCTCTTGGTAGGCGCCCGCCGCCGGCGCCCCGGCGGGCGGCGCCTGCCGGACCTGGTGCGCGGAGTGGTCGTGCGGGGGCGGGGGCGGGTTCAGCGGTGCGGTCACCCTGCCATCGTGCCAGGTCGGCCTGTGCGCCGCGTCACCGGACGGCGGCCCTGCGGTACGCCCACGCGGCCACGGCCAGCGAGATCACCCCGACCCCCGCGCACACCCCCAGGTCAGCGAGGACCACGGCCCAGTCCGGGTGCGCGCCGAAGGTGCGGGCGTACGCCTCCACGCCGTACGTGGAGGGCAGCAGGTCCCGCGCCAGCCGGACGAGCTGCGGCATCCGGTCGGGCGGCAGCACGCCGAGCAGCAGCGCCGCCGACATGCCCAGCTGTCCGAGCAGCGTGGCCAGCTCGGGGCGGGGCGCGAGCAGGCCGAGCGCCGCGCCGAGCCCGGACAGCGCGGCCCCGGCGAGCGGTACGACGGCCAGCAGCACCCACAGATTGGCCAGCGGCAGCCCGAACAGCACACAGCCGAAGGCGGCGGTCACCAGCGTCCCGGGCAGCGTGAAGGAGGCGTACGCGGCCGCCGTGCCCAGCACCACCGCGGCGGGCGGCACCGGCAGCGTGGCGTAGTGGTCGAGCCCGCCGCCGGCCCGCAGCTGCCCGAAGTACTGGGCGAGCAGATTGAGCGCGACGAACGCGACGACGAGCACGGAGG
This sequence comes from Streptomyces sp. WP-1, assembly GCF_030450125.1. Taxonomy (NCBI): domain Bacteria; kingdom Bacillati; phylum Actinomycetota; class Actinomycetes; order Kitasatosporales; family Streptomycetaceae; genus Streptomyces; species Streptomyces sp. WP-1. The sequence goes on along the minus strand of NZ_CP123923.1, from coordinate 5,868,817 downwards.
AACCGGCCACCACGGACCGCGCCTCGAAGCCGTTGTCGACGACACCGCGCATCATCACGGTGATGCCGATGGACTGGAAGGTCGCCACGAACAGCAGCGGGATCCGCGCCACCCGGGCCCGGGACAGCTGCGCCCGGTACACGGCCACCAGCGACGGCCACAGCCGCGCCGCGGGGGCGAGTTCGGCCGCGACCGGCTCCGCCTCCGGCAGGACGCGGGCGGTGTCCGGCAGAACCTGCGCGGGTACGACACTCACGACGAGCTGCTCCTCTTCCCTACGGCAGTCGTACCGGCCTTGCCGCGTACGGCCCGTGTGCTCATGCCGTCACCGGCCGTCATGCCTTCACCAGCCCCTGCCGGGCGGCCCCGCCGAGGGCCAGATAGACGTCCTCCAGGCTGGGCGTGGCCAGGGTGAAGTCGTCCAGGGCGGCGAAGGCGGCGCCGCCGGTCACGGTGGCGACGGCGGCGCGGGCCTCCTCGGGCGCGAGCCGCAGCGTCCAGCGCCGGCCGGTCTCCACGGCGCGTTCGCGCAGCACGGCGACCTCGGGCACGTCCAGCGGCGCCCGTTCCCGCCACACCAGTTCCACCCGGACCTCGCCCGCGACGCGTTCCTTCAGCCCGGTGGGGGTGTCGCAGGCGATGACCCGGCCCCGGTCGAGCACGGCGACCCGGTCGAGGACGGTCTCGGCCTCGATGACGTTGTGGGTGACGAGGAGGACGGTGGTGCCGTACTCGGCGCGCCGCCGGTCCACGGCCGACCAGACCGCCCGCCGGGCCACCGGGTCCATGCCGGTGGTCGGCTCGTCCAGGACCAGCAGCGGACGCTCGCCGACGAGGACGGCGGCGAAGGTGGCGAGCCGGCGCTGCCCGCCGGACAGCTTCTTCAGCGGCCGCCCGGCGATCGGGGTGAGCCCCAGCTCCTCCAGTACGGCGTCCCGCTCGGCCCGCGCCCGTGTCACGTCCAGGCCGCGCAGGCGTCCGGTGGTCTCGGCGGCGAGGGAGACGGTCAGCTCGTCCAGGGCGGTGGACTCCTGGCCGAGGTAGGCGAGGAGGCGGGCGGCCCGCTCCGGGTGGCGCACGATGTCGTGGCCGAGGATCTCGACGCTGCCCCGGTCGGGGCGCAGCAGCCCGGTGAGCTGTCGTACGAGGGTGGACTTGCCGGCGCCGTTGGGGCCGAGCAGCCCGAAGATCTCCCCGCGCCGTACCGTCAGCTCCAGGGCGTCGGTGGCCCGCACCTCGGGGGTGCCGGGTGCGCCGCGGCGGCTCTTGACGGCCGGATAGGTCTTGGCGAGCCCGCGTACGCGGACGACCTCGTCCTGCCGAAGTGCCTGCCCCACGCGCGTACTCACAAGGGAAGAGGGTACGGGGTCCGGACCTTTACCCGCCCTTGGGGCCGCCCGAACGGCACCGGCCGGAGGGCTCCTCCGGCCTCGCTCCGCCCCTGCCCCGGCCTCGCACCGGATCCCGGCCCCGTGCGGCCCCGGTCCCACCCCCGTACGGTCTCCGACGGACGCCCCGATCCGCACCGGCCTCGCACCGGGCCTCCGACCAGCCTCATCAGGGCTCCCCGGCCCCCACTCGTACCGGCCGGCTCATGCCCCGTCGCGCACCGGCCCGTCCTCCCCCGCTCCCTGCCCCGTCCTCGTCCCGGCCCGGCGCCCGGTTCCGTCTCCGCGTCGTGCTCCCGCGCCCGCCGTCTCACTCCCCCGCGCTCGCGTGCTCCGCGGCGGCCGGGATGTCGAACTCCCGCCAGAAGCCAGCCCGGATGGCGTAGCGGTCGTGCTCGTCGATCTGGTCGTCCTTGTGCGCGAGCAGCCCGAAGCGCGCGGCGTAGCGCAGCAGCTCCCCGTCGATGCGGTGCGGGATGCGCGGGTACATCTGGGAGAGCCGCTGGAGATGGCTCTGGTCACCGAGCCGGGACATCCAGCGGCGGGCGAAGACCTGCCCCACCTCGTACGGATCGCCGCCGACGGTGGTGATGTCCTCCTCGCGGTCCGCCCAGCGCTGCTCGGCCGTGGTGAGCTGGGCGAGGGTCGGCATGGCGGCGGCCTCGGCGGGTTCGGCCACCGCGCCGGGCCGGTCCACCCAGCCCTTGTCGGAGGACCAGCGCAGGGTCGCGGTGGTGGGCTGCGGGGCGGGCTGGACGGTGCCGGGGGCGCGCAGCGCGGCGAGGTCCTTGGGGGTGGGGACGCCCTTGGGCGCGGGCACCCGCTCCTGGCTGCCGTTCCCGGTGGCGCCGGACGGCGGGTGCGGCTCCTGCTCGGCGGCGCGCTCGGTGGCCGCGGAGAGCGCGGACTCGGGCAGCGGGGCGGAGAGGATCGCGGCGATCTCGGGGCGGGGCACCGGCGGCGGAGCGCACACCCCGGTCAGCTCCTTGACGCGGACGGCCTGGGTGATCCAGGCCCGGTCCAGCACGCGCCGCTCGTCGGCCTCGGCGACCAGGTCCTCGGACTGGTTGTAGTCCCCGTCGGCGGCCTGGACGGCCCACAGGTGTACGGCCACGCCGTGCTCCTTGGCCGCCATCATGCCCGGCAGCAGATCGCCGTCGCCGGTGACGAGGACGACGTCGGAGCAGGCGCGGTTACGGGCCAGCTCGGTCAGCTCGGCGTGCATGGCGGCGTCCACGCCCTTCTGCGCCCAGCGTCCGTCGCTGCGGGTGAGGGCGCCGAGGCGGACGGTGACCCGGGGCATCACGCGCAGCCGGCGGTGCTCGGGCTGGGGAACCCGGTCGGGGGCGCCGTCGAACCAGTAGATGCGCAGCAGGGGCCGCTCGGTGTCGGACTCGGCGCGGTCGCGCAGGGCCTGGATCAGTGCGGTGTGGTCGACGGTGATCCGGGACCGCGAGGGCTCGCCCGCGAGGAGGCTGGCGGCCGCGCCCAACAGATACCCGGCGTCCACCAGGACGATGCAGCGGTCCACGCGACTCACCCTCTTCCCGGGAGGTTTTGCTTCGGACTTCCTTCGAGTCTGCCCGACCGCGCGGGGGTTAACGGCCCGAACTCGATCTTCGGCGTGGCGTTTGCGGCTGTTACTCGCCAACCTACCCTGTCACACAGGGTAATTGTCCGACATGCGATTGATGTCAGCGTATGTGAATCTGAATCCGGCCCTGGCCCCTAGATCCCCCGCAGGAGGCAGATCACCATGGCCAAGAACAAGAACCGTAAGCAGGGTGGCTCGCAGAACCGCGCCGCGCAGCACGCCGGTCAGGCTCACGAGCAGGCGCAGCACACCACGGAGGCCCATGAGTCTCCGGTGACACACATCCAGGGCAGTTCCGGTGATACCGGGCGTGGCAAGAAGCAGAAGAGCTTCGGCCACAACTAATGGGCGATCGACGCCTGTTGCGTAAGAAAAGAGGGGCGCACCCATGACGGGTGCGCCCCTCTCGCGCTGCCGGGAGCCGGCTCGGCCCGCTCAGCCCGCGAGGCAGGACGGACCGAGCAGCACCTTCAGGTCGCCGAAGAGCGCCGGGTCGGGCTTGACCCGGTGCCGGTCCAGGCGCAGCACCGTGGTCTTGCGCGGCCCCTGGAGCTTGATCCGCACCTCGCTGTCGCCCTTGTGGTGGCTGAGGATCTCGCCGAGGCGGCTGACCATGGGCGGGGTGACCCGGGTCGCCGGGATGGTGAGGACCACCGGCGCGTTGGCGCCCGCGTTGGACAGGTCCGGGACCATCAGTTCCATGGCGACCAGCCGGGGCACGTCCTCGCGCTTGTCGAGGCGGCCCTTGACGAACACCACGGCGTCCTCGACCAGTTGGGTCGACACCAGCTGGTAGGTGGCCGGGAAGAACATGCACTCGATGGAGCCCGCGAGGTCCTCGACGGTGGCGATCGCCCAGGCGTTGCCCTGCTTGGTCATCTTGCGCTGGAGGCCCGAGATGATGCCGCCGATGGTGACCACCGCGCCGTCCGCGTGCTCGCCGCCGGTGAGCTGGGAGATGCCCGCGTCGGCCTTGTCGGACAGCACGTGTTCGAGGCCGAACAGCGGGTGGTCGGAGACGTACAGACCGAGCATCTCCCGCTCCTGGGCGAGCAGATAGGTCTTGTCCCACTCGTCCTCGGTGAACTGCACGTCGAGACCGAAGCCGGGCTCGTCCGCGCTGTCGTCGCCCATGCCGCCGAAGAGGTCGAACTGGCCCTCGGCCTCCTTGCGCTTGACCGCGACCACGTTGTCGATCATCGGCTCGTACTGCGCGGTGAGGCCCTTGCGGGTGTGCCCCATGGTGTCGAACGCGCCGGCCTTGATCAGCGACTCGGTGGTGCGCTTGTTGCAGACGACCGCCTCGACCTTGTCGAGGTAGTCGGGGAAGGAGGCGTACTTCCCCTTGGCCTTGCGGCACTTGATGATCGACTCGACCACGTTGGTGCCGACGTTGCGCACCGCGGAGAGGCCGAAGAGGATCACGTCGTCGCCCTGGGCGGCGAAGTTGGACTCCGACTCGTTGACGTTCGGCGGGAGCACCCGGATGCCCATGCGGCGGCACTCGTTGAGGTAGACCGCCGACTTGTCCTTGTCGTCCTTGACGGAGGTCAGCAGACCGGCCATGTACTCGGCGGGGTGGTTGGCCTTGAGGTAGGCGGTCCAGTACGACACCAGGCCGTACGCGGCCGAGTGCGCCTTGTTGAACGCGTAGCCGGCGAAGGGGACCAGCACGTCCCACAGCGCCTGGATGGCCTCGTCGCTGTAGCCGTTCTTGCGGGCGCCGCCCTGGAAGATGGTGAAGTTCTTCGCCAGTTCCTCGGGCTTCTTCTTGCCCATCACACGGCGCAGGATGTCGGCCTCGCCGAGCGAGTAACCGGCGATGATCTGCGCGGCCTTCTGCACCTGCTCCTGGTAGACGATCAGGCCGTAGGTGACGTCCAGGACCTCCTTGAGCGGCTCCTCCAGCTCCGGGTGGATCGGCGTGATCTCCTGCTGCCCGTTCTTGCGCAGGGCGTAGTTCGTGTGGGAGTTCATGCCCATCGGGCCCGGCCGGTACAGGGCCGACACGGCGGAGATGTCTTCGAAGTTGTCGGGCTTCATCAGGCGCAGCAGCGAGCGCATGGGGCCGCCGTCGAACTGGAAGACGCCGAGGGTGTCGCCGCGCTGGAGCAGTTCGAAGGTCTTGGGGTCGTCCAGCGGCAGGGACAGCAGGTCGATGTCGAGGCCCTTGTTGGCCTTCACCATCTTGACCGCGTCGTCCATGATCGTGAGGTTGCGCAGGCCCAGGAAGTCCATCTTCAGCAGGCCGAGCGACTCGCAGCTCGGGTAGTCCCACTGTGTGATGGTCACGCCGTCGGTGTGCCGCACCCAGACCGGGACGTGGTCGGTGATGGTCTCGCTGGACATGATCACGCCGGCCGCGTGCACACCCATCTGCCGGACCAGGCCCTCCACGCCGCGCGCGGTGTCGATGACCTTCTTCACATCCGGTTCGTTCTCGTACATCCCCCGGACCTCGCCCGCCTCCGAGTAGCGGGGGTGCTGCGGGTCGGTGATGCCGGACAGCGGGATGCCCTTGCCGAGGACGTCGGCGGGCATGGCCTTGGTGATGCGGTCGCCCATCGCGTACGGGTAGCCCAGCACGCGCGCCGAGTCCTTGATCGCGTTCTTGGCCTTGATGGTGCCGTAGGTGCCGATCATGGCGACCTTGTCGGCGCCGTACTTCTCCGTCACGTACCGGATCACCTCGACGCGCCGGCGCTCGTCGAAGTCGATGTCGACATCGGGCATCGAGATGCGCTCGGGGTTGAGGAACCGCTCGAAGATCAGGCCGTGCGGGATCGGGTCGAGGTCGGTGATGCCCATGGCGTAGGCGACGATCGAACCGGCCGCGGAGCCTCGGCCGGGGCCGACCGCGATGCCGTTGTTCTTGGCCCACATGATGAAGTCGGCGACCACGAGGAAGTAGCCGGGGAAGCCCATCGAGATGATGACGTCCATCTCGTAGTCGGCCTGCTTCTGGCGGTCCTCGGGGATGCCGCCGGGGAAGCGGCGCTCCATGCCCCGGCGGACCTCCTCCTTGAACCAGGTGACCTCGGTGTAGCCCTCGGGGATGTCGAACTTCGGCATCAGGTCGCGCTTCTCGAACATGCCGGTGGTGTCGACCATCTCGGCCACCAGGAGCGTGTTGGCGCAGCCCTCCTGCCAGGCGTCCGAGGAGTCGATGGCGTACATCTCGTCCGTGGACTTCAGGTAGTAGCCGGTGCCGTCGAACTTGAAGCGGTCCGGGTCGGAGAGGTTCTTGCCGGTCTGGATGCACAGCAGCGCGTCATGGGCGGTCGCCTCATGGGCGTACGTGTAGTGCGAGTCGTTGGTGACCAGCGGGGGGATGCCGAGCTTCTTGCCGATCTCCAGGAGGCCGTCACGGACCCGGTGCTCGATGTCGATGCCGTGGTCCATCAGCTCCAGGAAGTACTTGTCCTTGCCGAAGATGTCCTGGTACTCGCCGGCGGCCTTGAGGGCCTCGTCGAACTGGCCGAGGCGCAGCCGGGTCTGGAGCTCGCCGGAGGGGCAGCCGGTGGAGGCGACGATGCCCTCGGACCACTGGGAGATGGTCTCCTTGTCCATCCGGGGCCACTTCTGCAGCCAGCCCTCGGCGTACGCGTCGGAGGACAGCCGGAAGAGGTTGTGCAGACCGGTCCGGTTCACCGCCCACATCGTCTTGTGGGTGTAGCCACCGGAACCGGAGACGTCGTCGCGCTTCTGGTGCGGCTGGCCCCACTGGATCTTGCGCTTGTTGCGCCGGGACTCGGGGGCGACGTAGGCCTCGATCCCGATGATCGGGGTGACCCCGGACTTCTGGGCGGTGTGGAAGAAGTCGTACGCCCCGTGGAGGTTGCCGTGGTCGGACATGGCGATGTGCGTCATGCCCATTTCATTGCAGGCATTGAACATGTCCTTCAGCCGCGCGGCACCGTCCAGCAGCGAGTACTGGGTGTGGACGTGCAGGTGCGTGAACGGCGGCTTTGACACGGTTCGGCCTCCAACAAAGAACGTCAGGCGACGGGCGGGCGGACACTCCGGGGACAGCGTCGAATCCTATGCCCTGGCACTGACAGCCGGGATCGGTCCCCGCGTACGGTCGGGCGGGAACCGGGCACTCCTGCACGGCGTCGCCCGTTGGAGACGGCGAAAGCGCTGTCGTATCCATGGACGCACAGTGACGCACCACTCCCGCACCAGGAGGCATCCCGCGATGTCGGTCCCCCAGCTCAGCGACGAGCAGCGCGGCGAGGAGATCCTCGCCGTGTTCGACACCGCCTTCGGCAGGCTCCTGGCCGCCGACCCGGCCGCGTTCCGGGTGAAGTTCCGGAAGATGGCGGCCTCGGCCTTCGCCTTCTACCGGGGCACGGCGTGCCTCTTCTACCACGACATCGACGCCGAGCGCCGGGGCGGCCCCTACCTGGACGACCGCACCTCGCGGGTGTGGATCCACGGCGACCTGCACGCGGAGAACTTCGGCACGTACATGGACTCGTACGGCCGCCTGGTGTTCAACGTCAACGACTTCGACGAGGCGTACGTCGGCCCCTTCACCTGGGACCTGAAGCGCTTCGCGGCCTCCATCGCGCTCCTCGGGTACGCCAAGGCGCTGAGCGACGAGCAGATCACCGAGCTGGTGACGGTCTACGCGGACGCGTACCGGGAGCGGATCCACGCCCTGGCCACCGGCGCCAAGAGCGACGAGGTGCCGCCGTTCACCCTGGACACCGCCGAGGGCCCGCTGCTCGGCGCACTGCGGGCGGCCCGCTCGCTCACCCGGTTCGAGCTGCTGGACTCGATGACCGAGATCCGTGACTTCGAACGCCGGTTCGCATCGGGTCCCGGCACCGTGGAGCTGGACGCGGCCGACCGCTACAAGATCCTCGCGGCCTTCGACGGCTATCTGGAGACGCTGCCGGACTCCTCCCTGGCCCGCCCGGACTCCTACCGGGTCAAGGACGTCGTGGGCCGCCGGGGCGTCGGCATCGGCTCGGCCGGGCTGCCGTCGTACAACATCCTCCTGGAGGGCCACAGCGACGCCCTGGAGAACGATGTGGTGATCTACATCAAGCAGGCGCAGACCCCGGCCGTCTCCCGGCACATCACCGACCCGGCCATCGCCGGGTACTTCCAGCACGAGGGACACCGCACGGTGATCTCCCAGCGCGCCCTGCAGGCGCACGCCGACCCGTGGCTGGGCTGGACCGAGCTGGACGGCGCGGGCCAGCTGGTCGCCGAGGTCTCGCCGTACGCGGTCGACCTGGACTGGAGCGACCTCGACGACCCGGAGGAGATCGCGCTGGTCGTGGCCGACCTGGGCCGGGCCACGGCGACCATGCACGCGGCGGCGGACGACACCTCCGGCGAGTCCCTGGTGCCCTTCTCCACCGAGCGGGCCATCGACGCGGCGATCGCGGCCCGCGAGGAGGGCTTCGCGCCCCTGCTGGTGGACTTCGCGCACACCTACGGCGCTCGGGCCCGCGCGGACCACCACATCTTCGTGGAGCTGTTCCGCAACGGCCGGATCCCGGGGCTGTAGGCGCCCGCCGGGGCGATGGCGTGCGCGTACTCACAGGCCCCCTTTAGGGGTCCCTTACTCCGGTTCGTGACAGACTCTCCTCTCGCTATGGACATATCCGGGACCTACCTCAGAGCCGTTCGCGCGGTGCTGTTCACGGCCTTCGTCGTGACCCTCGGCACCGCGTCGCACGTGCTGCTGTCCCGGACCCCGCTGCCGGCCGCGACCGTGGCCGCGGTCGCCGCCGGCGTCTTCACCGGCGCGTACGCGCTGGCGGGCCGCGAGCGCGGCTTCGGCCGGATCGCGGCCCTGCTGGTCCCGCTGGAACTGGCCGCGGACACGGTGTTCACCACCGGCCAGCAGACCTGTTACGGCCGGGCGGGCGGCCCGGTCGCCGGCCCCCTGCACGCCTTCGGCCTCGACCTGCTGTGCCACGGCGGCGCGGTGGGCACCCCGCTGGCCCAGGTGGGCCGGGGCCAGGCCGCCGGGGTGCTGGCCGACGCCACCCCGGCCACCGCCTGGCTGCTGCTCGCCGCGCACATCGGCGTGAGCCTGCTGGCCGCCGCCTGGCTGCGCCGGGGCGAGCGGGCCCTGGTGCAGCTGCTGCGCGCGGTGGCCGCCGCCTCCTTCCGGCCGCTGCTCCTCGCGGTGGCCGCGGTCGTCGTACGACTCCTGCCGGAGGGGCGCCCGCCCCGCCCGGTCCGGCGCCGGGCCGCCGCCCGCGACCGGCTGCTCGCCCACTCCCTGGGACGGCGTGGACCGCCGTGCTCCGCCCCGCTCACCGCTTGGTGAGCGGCTCCGAGCCACCCCACCCGTATCCCGCGCACGACAGCTGCGCGACCCCCAGGGAGAACACCCAGATGAGCAAGCGGAACAGCCAGGCGTCGAAGAACGCGGCCCGGGAGCGGCTGCGCGTGGAGCGCGAGCGCCAGGCCAAGCGCGACAAGGCCAGGCGCCAGGCGTTCGTGGCCGGCGGCATCGTGGTCGTCCTGGCCGCCGCGGGCGGCATCGGCTACGCCGTCGTCCAGGCCAACAAGCCCAGCTACTGGGAGGGGCTGAAGGACGCGAAGGTCGTCGCCCCGGCCCACACCGAGGGCGCCAAGGGCACCACGGTCGTCATCGGCAAGGCCGGCGCCAAGAAGACCCTCAAGATGTACGAGGACCCGCGCTGCCCGGTGTGCGCCCAGTTCGAGCAGACGGTCGGCCCGACGCTGCACAAGGACATCGACGACGGCAAGTTCAAGTACCAGTACGTCGGCGCCACGTTCCTGGACGCGCACGACAACGGTGTGGGCTCCAAGAACGCGCTGAGCGCGCTCGGCGCCGCGCTGAACGTCAGCCCCCAGGCGTTCCTGGACTACAAGTCCGCGCTGTACTCCACGAAGTGGCACCCGGACGAGAACGACGACAAGTTCAAGGACGACAGCTACCTCATCAAGATCGCCGACACCGTTCCGGCGCTGAAGGGCAACGCCACCTTCCAGAACGCCGTCAAGAAGGGCACCTACGACGCCTGGGCGGTGAACATGTCGAAGCAGTTCGACGACAACAAGGACGGCGTGACGGGCACCCCGGCCTTCGTCATGGACGGCAAGCAGCTCAACGGCGGCAACATGATCACGTCGGTGGACGAGTTCAACAAGGTCATCGACGCCGCCGTCAAGGGCTGACGGGCCCCGCAAGGGTGACGAACCCTCAGGGGTGACGAGCCCCAGGGTGACGGCTTTTCGGAAACCGAAGGCCGAGTGAAGAGCGGGCGAACATTCCCTGTTCGCCCGCTCTTTCGTTCTACTGATCGGTAACCTGATCGGCCGTGACCAGTCGAAACAGATCACTTCCGGCCTCCCAGGGCCTCAACTCGCTTTCTCCTCGCCGCCGTACGGTCGTCAAGGCCGCGGCGGCGACCGCTGTGCTGGCCGGGCCGCTCGCCGCCGCCCTTCCGGCCCGCGCCTCCGCTCAGGCCCCCGCCTTCCTGCACGGGGTGGCCTCCGGTGATCCGCTGCCCGACGGCATCCTGCTGTGGACCCGTGTCACCCCGACCCCGGACGCCACCCCCGGCTCCGGTGTCGGCCCGGACACCGTGGTGAGCTGGGTCGTCGCCACCGACAAGGCGCTCACCCAGGTCGTCAGCAAGGGCTCCACCACCGCGACGGCCGCCTCGGACCACACGGTGAAGGCCGACATCCGCGGCCTCCAGCCGGCCACGGACTACTGGTTCCGCTTCTCCTCCGGCGGCGCCGACTCGCCCGTCGCGCGCACCCGCACCGCCCCGGCCGCCACCGCGGACGTCTCCGGGCTCCGCTTCGGCGTGGTCACCTGCGCCAACTGGGAGGCCGGCTACTTCTCCTCGTACCGCCATCTCGCGGCGCGCAGCGACCTCGACGCCTGGCTGCACCTCGGCGACTACATCTACGAGTACAAGTCCGGCGAGTACGCGGCCCGCGGCAAGGTGATCCGGCAGCACGCCCCCGCCAACGAGATCATCACGCTCGCCGACTACCGCGTCCGGCACGGCAAGTACAAGACCGACGCCGACCTCCAGGCCCTGCACCTGAAGGCGCCGGTCATCGCGATCTGGGACGACCACGAGTTCGCCGACAACGCGTGGTCGGGCGGCGCGGTCAACCACACCGAGGGCGCCGAGGGCACCTGGACCGCCCGCAAGGCCGCCGCCAAGCAGGCCTACTTCGAGTGGATGCCGGTGCGCCCGGCCATCGAGGGCACCACCTACCGGCGGCTGCGCTTCGGCAAGCTCGCCGACCTGTCCCTGCTGGACCTGCGCTCCTTCCGCTCCCAGCAGGTGTCCGGCACCAGCGGCGCGGTGGACGACGCGAGCCGCACCATCACCGGCCGGGCCCAGCTCGACTGGCTGAAGGCGGGCCTGAAGGCGTCCGACACCAAGTGGCGCCTGGTCGGCAACTCGGTGATGATCGCGCCGTTCGTCATCGGCTCCCTCACCGCCGACCTGCTCAAGCCGCTCGCCCAGCTGCTCGACCTGCCGCAGGGCGGCATAGGCGTCAACACCGACCAGTGGGACGGCTACACCCACGACCGCCGGGAGCTCCTCGACCACCTGACGTCGAACAACATCGGCAACACCGTCTTCCTGACCGGCGACATCCACATGTCCTGGGCCAACGACGTGCCGGTGGACGCGGGCACCTATCCGCTGTCGGAGTCGGCCGCCACCGAGTTCGTCATCACCTCGATGACCTCCGACAACCTCGACGACATCGTCAAGGTCCCCGAGGGCGTGGTCTCCGCGGTCGCCGCGCCGCTCATCGAGGCCGCCAACCGGCACGTCCACTGGGTGGACACCGACCGGCACGGCTTCGGTGTGCTCGACATCACCGCCGACCGCGCCCAGATGGACTACTACGTCCTCTCGGACCGCACCGACCGGAACGCCACCGCCACGTGGGAGCGCTCGTACCGCACCCGCACCGGCACGCAGAAGATCGAGCGCACCTACGACCCGGTCTGAGGGGTCTGGAGGCCGTCGAGGAAACCGAGCGCCACGCGCCAGGTCGCCTCGGCGGCCTCCGCGTCGTGGTCCGGCAGGCCGGGGTCGGTGTACAGGTGCCCGGCCCCGGCGTACCGGTAGACCTCCACGTCGGCGCCCGCCCGGCCCATCTGGAGGTACCAGGCGCTGAGCCAGTCGTCCGTCTCGAACGGGTCCGGCTCGGCCACGTGCAGCTGCACCGGCAGCTCGTCCACGGACGCGTTCGGCGCGATGTCCGAGGTGCCGTGCAGAAGCAGCAGTCCGCGCGCCTTGTCGTCGCCGAGGGCGAGGGTCTGCGCCACGGAGGCGCCGAGCGAGAACCCGGCGTAGACCAGTCCACGCTCCGAGTACGGCGCCGCCGCCAGCACGGCCCGCTTCAGCAGCTCGTCCTTGCCGATGCCGTCGCTGAACTCCATGCCCTCCTCGACGGTGTCGAACGTCCGCCCCTCGAAGAGGTCCGGCGTCCACACCTCGTGGCCGGCCGCGCGCAACCGGTCGGCGGCATCGCGCACCGCGGGCCTGAGCCCGTAGGTCGAGTGAAAGAGCATGATGTTCATGGGCCCATGGTGCCAGCCACGGGGGCCAGGGCCGGTTCGGGCCCGGGGCGTGACGAGTCACACGTTCACGATCGCCGTGGGCGGTTACGTTCGAAGGCATGGAGACCGTACTGCGCCCTGTGATCGTGGTCGGCGCGTCCGTGTTCCTGACCGTCCTCATCGGCTGGGCCACCGACGTACTGCTGCGCAAGGCGGACGAACGCCACCCCGAGACCCCCCTGTGGGACCGGCTGCGGCGGGCCCGCGTCCCGTACCAGCTGGTCCTGTGCGCCGCCCTGCTCAGAGGCTCCTACGACCAGGCGGAGCTGCTGGAGGAGCACCGGGTCGGGGTCGGCCGGACCCTGACCCTGGTGCTGATCGGGGCCGCGGCCTGGCTGGCGATCCGGATCGCGAGCGCCGTGGTCGAGACCACGTACAGCCGCTACGCGCGCGCCCACCACGACGCGGCGCGGGTACGGCGGGTGCGCACCCAGGTCACGCTGATCATGCGCGTGGTCGCGGCGATCATCGGCGTGGTCGCGGTGGCCTCGATGCTGCTGACCTTCCCGGCGATGCGCGCCGCGGGCGCCTCCCTGCTGGCCTCGGCCGGTGTGCTCGGCATCGTGGCCGGTGTCGCCGCGCAGTCCACGCTGTCGAACCTGTTCGCCGGGCTCCAGATCGCCTTCGGCGACATGGTCCGCATCGGCGACACCGTGGTCGTGGACGGCGAGTGGGGCACGGTCGAGGAGATCACCCTGACCTTTCTGACGGTACGGACCTGGGACGAGCGCCGGATCACCATGCCGGTGTCGTACTTCACCTCCAAGCCGTTCGAGAACTGGTCGCGGGGCACCCCGCAGATGACCGGGATCGTGTTCTGGCAGCTCGACCACAGCGCGCCCCTGGAGGCGATGCGCGAGAAGCTGCGCGACATCCTGCGCCAGTGCCCGGCCTGGGACGGCCGCGCCTCCAATCTGGTGGTCACCGACTCCACCGCCAACACCATGGAGGTGCGCGCGCTGGTGACCGCGAAGGACGCCGACGACATATGGACGGTGCGGGTCGCGGTCCGCGAGCAGATGATCACCTGGCTGTCCGCCGAGCATCCCTACGCGCTGCCCCGGGTCAACACCTCGGACGCGGTGCTGCCGCCCTACCGGGTCCCCTCCCCGGACCGGCACTCGCTGCGCAAGGCGTACGAGTTCCCGCGCACCGGACGGAGCTGAGCGGGGCGGGGCCGGTCCGGCGGGCGAGCGGGCCGGTCCGGCGGGCGGGCCGGTCCGGCTCAGTGTCCGCGTTCGGCGCCTCCGTTGACCTGGATGATCTGTGAGGTGATGTGCCCGGCGGCGGGCGAGGCCAGCCAGTGCAGGGTGGACGCCACGTCGCCCGGCTCGCCCGCCCGGCCGGTGGAGGTCTCGGCCACGAGCTGTCCGCGCCGCTCCTCGGACATGCTGCCGCCGAAGAAGTCGGTGGCCTCGATGTAACCGGGCGCGACCACGTTCACCGTGATGCCCCGGTGGCCCAGGCGGCGGGCCAGATCGTGGGCATAGGGGTGCAGCCCGGCCTTGGACGCCGCGTAGGCGCCGCTGCCCGAGCCGCGGTAGGCGGCGATGGAGCTGAGGAAGAGCACCCGGCCGCCGGGCTCGGCGAGCCGCTCCTGGAGGGCCTCGGTGAGCAGCACCGCGGTCAGGGTGTTGAGTCTGAAGGCGACGGTCCAGGCATGGGCCACCCGGTCGAGGGGGTCCTCGCCGCCTGCCGGTGGCTCCAGGCCGCCGGAGCCCCCGGCGCTGTGCACGAGCACGTCGACGGTGCCGAACTCCCGGGCGACCAGCCGGGCCACCTCCCGCACGTCGGCGGGCTCGGAGAGGTCGGCCGCGTGGGTGAGCGCCCCCGGCACCCCGGCCTTCTCCAGCACCTCCGCGCGCCGCCCGAGGAGCAGCACCCGGTCCCCGTCCGCGGCGAAGGCGCGTGCCGTCGCCAGCCCGATGCCCGTACCGCCTCCGCTGATCACGATGTTGCGAGTCATGATCCGAGAGTAGAAGTACCCGGCGGACGGCGCTTGCGATTGTCCACAGACCCCATACATACGTATGCCCGGATATACACAGCCAGCCGAGCGGCCGGCCGCGCGCTCCTGGCGTCAGCGCAGGCTGCGCACATCGAGATGGCGCAGGACGCGGTCCACGATCTCCGGGTCCATCCCCGGCTCGCTGCGCGCGGCGAGCACCTCGTGCCGGGCCGCGCTGAGCATCTCACCCTGGATGCGGCGGATCCGCTTCAGCCGCTTGGCCCGCTGGTGCTGTGCCTCGCGGCGCTCCTCCTCGCCCATGTCGGGGCTGATCCGGATGCCGATGTCGAAGGCCTGCCGCAGCATCTGCTCGGACAGTTCCTCGGGGAGTTCCTCCACCTGTTCGATCTCCCGGAGCCGACGCTTGGCCGCCTTGGCCGCGCGCACCGCGAGATCCTTCTCGTACTCCTTCTCCCGCTCGGCGTCGGCCTGCACCCGCAGCCGTTTGACCAGCCACGGCAGGGTCAGCCCCTGGATCACCAGGGTGGCCACGATCACCCCGAAGGCGATGAAGACGATCTCGTCCCGGTCCGGGAAGGGTTTTCCGGCGTCGGTCTCCAGCGGGATGGCCAGCGCCAGCGCGACCGAGGCCACCCCGCGCATCCCGGACCACCACATCACGACCGTCTCCCGCCAGCTCGCCGGGATCTCCTCCTCCACGTCGCGCCGGGCGTGCAGCCGTTTCGTCAGCCAGGTGGCCGGGAGCAGCCACAGCAGTCGTACGACGATCACCACACCGGCGACGGCGGCCGCCCAGCCGAGCAGTTCGCCCCACCGCCCGCTGGCCGTGCGGATCGCGTTGTGCAGCTCCAGGCCGATCAGACCGAAGGCGACGCCCGTGACGAGGGTGTCGATGATGTCCCAGAAGGTGTGTCCGGCCAGCCGGGTCATCACGTCGTCGGCGCCGGTGGCGTACTCGGAGAGGTAGAGGGCCGTGGTGAGCACGGCGAGGACGCCGGAGCCCTGGAGCTTCTCCGCGAGCACGTAGGAGGCGTACGGCACCAGGAGGGTCAGGCCGATCTGGAGCGTCGGGTCCCCGAGCAGGTCCATCACCCGGTTCGCGCCCCAGCCGAGCAGCAGCCCCACGGCCACCGCGACCACGGCGGACAGCACCAGCGCGAGCCCGGCCCGCCAGGGCGAGAACAGACCGCTCACGGCGGCGGCGATCGCCACGTGGTAGAGCACGATGGCCGTGACGTCGTTGAACAGCCCCTCGCCCTCCAGGATGGACACCAGGCGGCGCGGCAGCCCGAGTTGTCCGGCGACGCTGGTCGCGGCGACCGGGTCGGGCGGGGCGATCAGGGCGCCGAGCGCCACGGCGGCGGCGACCGAGAGGCCGGGCACGATCGCGTGGGCGACGAAGGCGACGCACACCGTGGTGACGAACACCAGGGCGACGGCCAGGGTCAGGATCGGGCGTTTGTTGGTCGTGAACTGCCGCCAGGAGGTGCGCCGTACGGCCGCGTACAGCAGGGGCGGCAGCAGGCCGGGCAGGATCAGCTCGGGCGGGATGTTCACGTTGGGCACGAAGTCGGCCACCGCGAGGACCCCGCCGAACAGGGTCATCAGCACCGGGGCCGGCACCCCGAGGCGGTCGCCCACCGGGACACTCACCAGGGCCCCGAGCAGCAGGGCGAACAACAGAGCCAACTGATCCAAGGCCGGCACTCCGGGGTCGTCATGGCACGAGAGGGTTCAAGCCTGCCATGCCGACCGGCCACCGGCTGTCTCAGGGCATCGCCACGGTGGCTACCGCCGTACCCCGTTCAC
The DNA here is from genome assembly GCF_030450125.1 of Streptomyces sp. WP-1. NCBI lineage: Bacteria > Bacillati > Actinomycetota > Actinomycetes > Kitasatosporales > Streptomycetaceae > Streptomyces > Streptomyces sp. WP-1. The sequence goes on along the minus strand of NZ_CP123923.1, from coordinate 5,852,456 downwards.
CGCCTCAAGTGCCGGTGGTCACAGGGCGCGGCGCATCGCCCGGTGGGGTATGTCGGCGTCCAGGAACTCTGGTCCGTACGCCGCGTAGCCGAGCCGCTCGTAGAAGCCCAGCGCCTGGGTCTGCGCGTGCAGGTCCACCGCGGCCAGGCCGCGCGCGCGGGCCGCGTCCTCGATGGCCCGCACCAGGGCGGCGCCGATGCCGAGCCCGCGGGCCGCGCGGGAGACCGCGAGCCGCCCGAGGGAACCGACGGAGGCGTCCGCGCCGGTCTTGGCGACGGCCGCCTCGCCGGTCAGCAGCCGGCCGGTGCCCAGCGGGGTGCCGTCCGCGCCCAGGGCGAGCACATGCACGGCGACGGCGTCGTACGCGTCGTACTCGATGGTCTCGTCCACGCCCTGCTCGCGGACGAAGACGTCCTTGCGGACCGCGAAGCACGCCTCCAGGTCGGCGGGGTCTCCGGCGACGCGGACGGTGGGGGTCCCGGTCATCCGTAGGTCTCCTCGCGGACCAGGTCCAGGGCCTGCTGGAGGTCCTCGGGGTAGTCGGAGGAGAACTCCACCCAGCTGCCGTCACCCGGGTGTTCGAAGCCGAGGCGCACGGCGTGCAGCCACTGGCGGGTGATGCGCAGCCGCTTGGCGAGGGTGGGGTCGGCGCCGTAGGTGAGGTCGCCGACGCACGGGTGGCGGTGGGCGGCCATGTGGACGCGGATCTGGTGGGTGCGGCCGGTCTCCAGCTTCACATCGAGCAGGGAGGCGGCGCGGAAGGCCTCGATGAGGTCGTAGTGCGTCACCGAGGGCTTGCCGTCGGCGGTGACCGCCCACTTGTAGTCGTGGTGGGGGTGGCGGCCGATCGGGGCGTCGATGGTGCCGCTCGTCGGGTCCGGGTGGCCCTGGACCAGGGTGTGGTAGCGCTTGTCGACCGTGCGCTCCTTGAACTGGCGCTTGAGCGAGGTGTACGCGTACTCCGACTTGGCGACCACCATCAGGCCGGAGGTGCCCACGTCCAGGCGGTGCACGATGCCCTGGCGCTCGGCGGCGCCGGAGGTGGAGATCCGGTAGCCGGCGGCGGCGAGACCGCCGATGACGGTCGGTCCGGTCCAGCCCGGGGAGGGGTGCGCGGCCACGCCGACCGGCTTGACGATCACGACCACGTCATCGTCGTCATGCACGATCTCCATGCCCTCGACGGGCTCGGCGACCACCTGCACCGGCGCGGGTGCCTGCGGCATCTCGACCTCCAGCCAGGCGCCGCCGCGCACCCGCTCGGACTTGCCGACGACCTCGCCGTCGACCTGCACCTTGCCGGACGCGGCCAGCTCGGCCGCCTTCGTGCGGGAGAAGCCGAACATGCGGGAGATGGCGGCGTCGACGCGCTCGCCCTCCAGGCCGTCGGGCACGGGCAGGGTACGGATCTCGGGAATCGTGCTCACCCGTCGAGTATGCCGGACGGGCACGGCGGCCCCGACCGAGCCTGTGGAAAACCGGCCCCGGCCCCGGTGCGCGGGGGCCCTGCCGTCAGTCCTTGTGGACCGTGCCGTCCGGGTCCAGGCCGCGGAAGGACAGCAGCACGATCAGGATGCCGCCGCACACGATCGCGGAGTCGGCGAGGTTGAAGATCGCGAAGCCCTTGGGCGCGATGAAGTCCACGACCTGGCCCTCGAACACCCCGGGGGCGCGGAAGATCCGGTCGGTGAGGTTGCCGAGCGCGCCGCCGAGCAGCAGGCCGAGCGCGATGGCCCAGGGGAAGCTGTAGAGCTTGCGGGCCAGCCGCATGATCACCACGATCACCGCGGCGGCGATCACCGTGAAGATCACGGTGAAGGCCGCGCCGAAACCGAAGGCGGCGCCCGGGTTGCGGATGGCGTTCAGTTCCAGCAGGTCCCCGACGAGCTTGATCGGCGCGTGGCCCTCCAGCTTGGCCACCACCAGCGTCTTGCTGATCAGGTCGAGCGCGTAGGCGAACGCGGCCACGGCGAACAGCACGGCGATCCGGCGGCCGCGGCCGGTCCGCTCCTGCTCCGGGGCGTGCTCCGGGGTCCGATGTGCGCCGTCCTCCGGGGTGTCCGGCGTATTGATGATGCGCTCCGCCTCTGCCACGTGCGTCCCTCGACCTAGGTACCTGACTCGGGACGAGACTACGGCACGCTCCGGCGGCCCCACACGCTCAGGAGCGGCGTTCCTGCTTCTGCTTGCACTCCACGCACAGGGTGGCCCGCGGGAAGGCCTGCATCCGGGCCTTGCCGATGGGGTTGCCGCAGTTCTCGCACAGGCCGTAGGTGCCCGCGTCCAGCCGTTCGAGCGCCCGTTCGGTCTGGGTGAGCATCTCGCGCGCGTTGGCCGCCAGCGCCAGCTCGTGCTCGCGGGTGATGTTCTTGGTCCCGGTGTCGGCCTGGTCGTCGCCCGCGCCGTCCCCGGAGTCGCGCATCAGACCGACCAGGGACTCCTCGGAGGAGCTGATCTCCCGGCGCAGCCGCTCCATCTCGGACTGGAGCTCCGCACGCGCCTCGGTGACCTCCTGTCCGGTCCAGGGGTCCTCACCGGGGCGCACCGCCAGCTCGCCGGGGTCCGCCGCGGCGAGGCGCGCCTTGGGAACGGCGGTGTCGTCCGCCGTGGCCGTGCCAGGGGTCTTCTTCGCAACCACGTTCGTGGCTCCTGTCTGCTTCGCGGCCCGCGCCGCACCCGCCTTCTTGGCCGTGCTCTTCGCGTCCGGCTCCGCCGTGCGGGCCGTGGTCCTCGCGGCCTTCCCGGCGGTGGTTCCGGCCTCGGCGGCGCCCCCGGCCGCCGTGTCGCCGGCCGTCGCGCCCCCGGCCGCCGTCTTCTTGGCCGCGCTCTTCCTGGCGGGCGCCTTCTTCGCCGCCTTCCTGGCCGCCGGTCTCCCGCCCGCCGGCTTCTCAGCCGCGCCCGTTCCATGCGCGGCCTCCGCCGTCTTCTCGGCCACCGCGCTCTTCTCGGCCGCCGCCTTCTTCTCCGGCGTCTTCCTGGCGGCCGTCTTCCTCGCCACCGGGTGGGCGGCGGCCTCCTCGGCCGCGCCCGTCTGCTCCAGGACCGGCTTCACGGTGGCTCCCTTCTCGGCGGCGGCCTTCCTGGCCACCGCCTTCCCGTCCCCCTCCTCGGCCACCGCCTTCCGCGCCCCCGCCTTCCTGGCAGCGGCCTTCCGGTCAGTGGATTCCTCGGTGTCCGTCCTCCCGGCCACGGTCTTCTTCGCGCTCTCTCTCGCCACCATGGCCGCGGCCCCTTCACATAGGGTGATCTCGCTCGCGAATCGTGCTGGGACGATAAATCGACTTGCCTCCCGCGGCAACGGGGCACACCGCCCGGTTCGCCCGGCCGCACCCCCCGCGCGACGGGCCTGCATCCGTTGTGCCCAGCTCCCCGCCGGGTAATCCGCCGCGCCGGGCATCACCCCCCGTACCCTCGCCATTCGGGGCATCGGGCGCCCGCGCCGGGCCCCCGGCGGCCGCCGCCCCGAAAAGCGGTCGGCCGCTGTCCGCGCGGCGCCGTACACTGGGCGCAGCGAGCAGCATGGATGGGGACGAGTAGCGGCGTACGCAGCCCAGAGCGACCCGGGGACGGTGGAAGCCCGGGGGCGAGCGCGACGTGAAGATCACCCCGGAGCCGCCGGAAGAAAGCCGCAGCCGTAAGGGCCAGGCCAGTAGAACCGGCTTCGCGAACCCAATGAGGGGGCCCACCGGCGACGGAGTCACGGCGGCGGGCCAAGGAGGGTGGTACCGCGGGAGCGCGCCGCACACGGCGTAGGAATCGAAGCTCTCGTCCCTCCGACGGAAGGCAGCAAGTCCGTTGGAGGATGCTCGCAGATGACAGCGCCGACGTACCGCCAGGTGCCCGCACAGGTCGACCTGCCCGCGCTTGAGCACGCCGTGCTCGACTTCTGGCGCGAGCAGAAGATCTTCGCCAAGACCCTGGAGCAGTCCGAGGGCCGCCCCGAATGGGTGTTCTACGAAGGTCCGCCCACCGCCAACGGCATGCCGGGCGCCCACCACATCGAGGCGCGCGTCTTCAAGGACGTCTTCCCCCGCTTCCGCACCATGCGCGGCTACCACGTGGCCCGCAAGGCCGGCTGGGACTGCCACGGCCTGCCCGTCGAGCTGGCCGTGGAGAAGGAGCTGGGCTTCTCCGGCAAGCAGGACATCGAGGCGTACGGCATCGCCGAGTTCAACGACAAGTGCCGCGAGTCCGTGACCCGGCACACCGACGCCTTCGCCGAGCTGACGACCCGGATGGGCTACTGGGTCGACCTGGACGACGCCTACCGGACCATGGACCCGGAGTACGTGGAGTCGGTCTGGTGGTCGCTGAAGGAGATCTTCGGCAAGGGCCTGCTGGTCCAGGACCACCGCGTCGCCCCCTGGTGCCCCCGCTGCGGCACCGGCCTGTCCGACCACGAGCTGGCACAGGGCTACGAGACGGTCGTCGACCCCTCGGTGTACGTCCGCTTCCCGCTCACCTCCGGCCCGCTGGCCGGCGAGGCCGCGCTGCTGGTGTGGACGACGACCCCCTGGACCCTGGTCTCCAACACGGCGGTCGCCGCCCACCCGGAGGTCACCTACGTCGTCGCGACGAACGGCGAGGAGAAGGTCGTCGTCGCCGAGCCGCTGCTCGCCAAGGCGCTCGGCGAGGGCTGGGAGCCCACCGGGCAGACCTTCACCGGCGCCGAGATGGAGCGCTGGACCTACCAGCGCCCCTTCGAGCTGGTCGAGTTCCCGAGCGTCAGCGAGGGAACCGATGGGCACAGCCCGGAGCCGGCCCACTACGTGGTGAACGCCGACTACGTGACCACCGAGGACGGCACGGGTCTGGTCCACCAGTCCCCCGCCTTCGGTGAGGACGACCTCAAGGTCTGCCGCTCCTACGGCCTGCCCGTCGTCAACCCGGTGCGCCCCGACGGCACCTTCGAGGAGGACGTGCCGCTGGTCGGCGGCGTCTTCTTCAAGAAGGCCGACGAACAGCTCACCGAGGACCTCAAGCAGCGCGGCCTGCTCTTCCGGCACCTGCCGTACGAGCACAGCTACCCGCACTGCTGGCGCTGCCACACCGCGCTGCTCTACTACGCGCAGCCCTCCTGGTACATCCGTACGACGGCCGTCAAGGACCGTCTGATCCAGGAGAACGAGAAGACCAACTGGTTCCCGGACACGGTCAAGCACGGCCGCTTCGGCGACTGGCTGAACAACAACATCGACTGGGCGCTGTCCCGCAACCGCTACTGGGGCACCCCGCTGCCGATCTGGCGCTGCGAGGACGACCACCTCACCTGCGTCGGCTCCCGCGCGGAGCTGTCCGAGCTGACCGGCACCGACCAGTCCGGGCTCGACCCGCACCGCCCGTACATCGACGCGCTCACCTTCGCCTGCCCGCACGAGGGCTGCGGCAGGGCGGCCACGCGCGTGCCGGAGGTCATCGACGCCTGGTACGACTCGGGTTCGATGCCGTTCGCGCAGTGGGGCTACCCGTACAAGAACAAGGAGCTGTTCGAGAGCCGCTACCCGGCCCAGTTCATCTCCGAGGCCATCGACCAGACCCGCGGCTGGTTCTACACGCTGATGGCCATCGGCACCCTGGTGTTCGACAAGTCGTCGTACGAGAACGTCGTCTGCCTCGGCCACATCCTCGCCGAGGACGGCCGCAAGATGTCCAAGCACCTGGGCAACATCCTTCAGCCGATCCCGCTGATGGACCAGCACGGCGCGGACGCGGTGCGCTGGTTCATGGCGGCCGGCGGTTCCCCATGGGCGGCGCGCCGGGTGGGCCACGGCACCATCCAGGAGGTCGTCCGCAAGACGCTGCTGACGTACTGGAACACGGTCGCCTTCCAGGCGCTGTACGCCCGTACGTCGAACTGGGCGCCGAGCGCGGCCGACCCGGCCCCGGCCGAGCGCCCGCTGCTGGACCGCTGGCTGCTGTCCGAACTGCACGCGCTCACCGACCAGGTGACGCAGGCGCTGGAGGGATACGACACCCAGCGCGCCGGCAAGCTGCTGTCCGCGTTCGTCGACGACCTGTCCAACTGGTACGTCCGCCGTTCGCGCCGCCGCTTCTGGCAGGGCGACAAGGCCGCGCTGCGCACGCTGCACGAGGTGCTGGAGACGGTCACCCGGCTGATGGCGCCGATCACCCCGTTCATCACCGAGCGGGTGTGGCAGGACCTGATCGCGCCGGTCACCCCGGGCGCCCCGGAGTCGGTGCACCTGGCGTCCTGGCCCGAGACCGACCTCGGTTCGATCGACCCGGAGCTGTCGAAGCAGATGGTGCTGGTGCGCCGGCTCGTGGAGCTGGGCCGTGCCACGCGTGCCGAGTCGGGCGTCAAGACGCGCCAGCCGCTGTCCCGCGCGCTGATCGCGGCGAGCGGTTTCGAGACCCTGGACCGCGAACTGCACGCGCAGATCACGGAGGAGCTGAACGTCTCCTCGCTGGCGTCCCTGTCCGAGGTCGGCGGCTCCCTGGTGGACACCACCGCCAAGGCCAACTTCCGCGCGCTGGGCAAGCGGTTCGGCAAGCGGGTGCAGGACGTGGCCAAGGCCGTCGCCGCCACCGACGCCGCCGCGCTGTCGCTGGCGCTGCGGCAGGGCACGGCCTCGGTGGAGGTCGACGGTGAGACGATCACACTGGCGCCGGACGAGGTGATCATCACCGAGACGCCGCGCGAGGGCTGGTCGGTGGCGTCCGACTCCGGTGCGACGGTGGCGCTGGACCTGGAGATCACGGAGGAGCTGCGCCGGGCGGGGCTCGCCCGTGACGCGATCCGGCTCATCCAGGAGGCGCGCAAGAACAGCGGCCTGGATGTCGCGGACCGGATCGCGCTGCGGTGGACGTCCACGGACCCGGCGGTGATCGCGGCCCTCGGTGAGCACACCGAGCTGATCGCGGACGAGGTCCTGGCGACGGACTTCGCCCAGGGCGAGGCCGACGACAGCTACGGGGACGCCTTCGCCGACGAGGGTCTGAGCCTGGTGTTCCGGCTGCGCAAGGCGTAGGCGCCGGCGGTCGCTTGAGAAGGGCCCGCCCTCCGGTCCGGAGGGCGGGCCCTTCTTGATGGGTGCGGCCTGGCACGCTTGGCGTGCGCGGTTCCCCGCGCCCCTGAAAGCTTCGACACACCCCGCTTGAAAGGGCACCGCGCACAAAAGAACGCGGCCCCGGACCGGAGTCCGGGGCCGCGTTCTCAGCGCTGCCGACGCCTATGGCGTACTACTCACCGCTGCCGGCGCTCAGTTGTCGTCCTCGTCGATCAGGAAGCCGCGCATCGGCGAGGGAGCCTGACCCATCGGGGACGGGCCCTGCGGGCGGACCGGAGCCATCGGCTGGGTCATGGCGGGCGTCATCTGCTGCTGACCGCCGTAGGACGGACCGGACGTCTGGGAGGGCGAACCACCCATCGCCTGGTTGCCGCCGTAGGACGGGGCACTCGCGCCGGCCGGAGCCATGGAGGGCGCCGGGGACGGCGGCAGGGACGCGGCGGCCGGGGTACGCGGCGGGGCCAGCGAGTCGTCGGCCTGGGTCTCCAGCTGGCGCAGCTGCGACTCCAGGTACGACTTCAGGCGCGTGCGGTACTCGCGTTCGAAGCCGCGCAGGTCCTCGACCTTGCGCTCCAGCGTGGCGCGAGCGGACTCCAGGGAGCCCATCGCGACGCGGTGCTTCTCCTGCGCGTCCCGCTCCAGGGCGTCGGCCTTGGCACGGGCGTCACGCTCCAGACCCTCGGCGCGGCTGCGGGCCTCGCCGACGATCTTGTTGGCCTCGGAGCGGGCCTCGGCGATCGCCTGGTCGGCGGTCTGCTGGGCCAGCGAGAGGACACGGGCGGCGCTGTCGCCACCGGGGCCCTGACCGGGACCGCCCATGGGACCGCCCATCGGGCCACCCATCGGACCGCCCATGGGGCCACCCATCTGCTGCTGCATGGGCGGCTGACCACCCATCGGGCCCTGTCCCATGGAGCCCTGTCCCATGGAGCCTTGCCCCATCGAGCCCTGACCCATGGACCCCTGTCCCATGGAGCCCTGACCCATCGGGCCCTGTCCCATCGGACCCTGGCCCATCGGGCCGGGACCCTGAGGACCACCCTGCCCGCTGGGACCGGCGGGCAGCTGCGGGGCACCGCTCGGCAGCTGGGGCGGACCACCCATGGGGCCACCCATCTGCTGCTGCGGCGGGCCCGATATGCCGGCGGGTACCGGAGAGCCGGGTCCTCGCATGCCCTGCTGCTGCTGTTCCTGCTCCGGAGGCTTCCGGGAGTTCTGCTGGTTCTGCGCCGCGGCCCGCGTGGCGGCCGCCAGCTTCGCGCGCAGGTCCTCGTTCTCCCGGAGCAGACGGGTCAGTTCGGCTTCGACCTCATCGAGGAAGGCATCGACCTCGTCCTCGTCATAGCCTTCTCGGAGGCGGACGGTCGTGAACTGCTTGTTCCGCACGTCCTCGGGGGTCAACGGCATCTCTTCACCTCAACGTAGTCATCGGCAGTCGGCAAGACCGGGTCGTCCACACGCTCATCTCACGAAGTTCTGCACGATGGCGATGAGAATGTAGACGATGATCATCAGTACGAAGAAGGACAGGTCGAGCGCCACGCCCCCGAGACGCAGCGGCGGAATGAACCGCCGCAGAAGCTTCAGCGGTGGATCGGTGACAGTGTAGGTGGCCTCCAGTACGACCACCATCGCCTTGCCGGGTTGCCATGAGCGGGCGAACTGGAAGACGTAGTCCATGACCAGCCGGAAGATGAGCACGACGAGAAACACCATCAGCGCGATGTAGATCACCTGCGCGAACACGCCCATGGCCTGCGTTTCCCTCTCCCCTGTTCCGAGCTCTTGCGTACTGCGGTCCGGTCTGCGTCTCAGCTCTGGTTGAAGAACCCGCCCTCTGCGATGCGGGCCTTGTCCTCCGCCGTGACATCGACGTTAGCAGGAGACAACAGGAACACCTTCTGCGTCACCCGCTCGATACTGCCGTGAAGACCAAACACCAAACCGGCCGCAAAGTCGACAAGTCGCTTGGCGTCTGTGTCATCCATCTCAGTCAGATTCATGATCACCGGGGTGCCCTCACGGAAGTGTTCCCCGATGGTACGGGCCTCGTTGTAGGTCCGCGGGTGCAATGTGGTGATCCGGTAAGGCTCTCGTTCCGACACGACCTTGGGCATGATCACCGGCGCGTTCTTCTCCAGGGACTGACGTTCTTGTGTGATGGACGCCACGGGCGCGATCCGCGCCGGGCGACCGGATTCCGCGGGTAGCGAAGCCGCCCTGGACACCGGTTCACGGGGCGCCGGAGGCTGCACCACTCGCACCGATTCATCCCTTTGGGGCTGATGTGCCTCATGCGGTTGATGCAGCGGCTCGTGCCGCCGGTGGTCCCGCTCGGGCTCCGGGTCCAACTCGGGCTCGAAATCGTCATCGGGGTCGAATCCGCGGCCGTCGTACCCATCGTCCTCCACGAGGCCGAGGTAGACCGCCATCTTGCGCATCGCGCCGGCCATGCTCTGAGTCCTCCGCTCTGTGGTGGATCGGCTGACGACTGCCAAGTGCCCGCGATCCACGCGGTCGTTGTGTCCGTTTCGCGAACACTGACCATATTTTCTGCTGTGGTCCGACTTCCTGGCGACGTTACCCGAGCCGGGGACGGACACCGAGTACCGCAGTGCCGACGCGCACATGTGTCGCCCCGGCAGCCACGGCCTGCTCCAGGTCCGCACTCATCCCTGCCGACACCATGGTTGCAGCCGGATGGACGCGGCGCAGGTCGGTCGACAAAACCATGAGGCGCTCGAACGCCGCCTGTTCGCGTCCCGCGTACTCACCGGTGAGCGGAGCCACGGTCATCAGACCGTCGAGCCGCAGTCCCGGCGAGCCGGCGACGAGGTCGGCCAACTCTTCGATTCCGTCCGGGGCGACGCCCCCGCGCTCCCCCCGCCCGGTCGCGTCCGCGTCGAGCGCGACCTGGATCAGGCACCCCACCTCGCGCCCGGCGCGCGCCGCCTCCTTGGACAGCGCGGTGACGAGCCGTGCGCGGTCGATCGACTGCACGACATCGGCGTAACCGACCACGGAGCGCACCTTGTTGGTCTGCAGCTGGCCGACAAAGTGCCACTCCAGGGACAGATCCGCACAAGCCGCCGCCTTCGGCGCGGCGTCCTGGTCGCGGTTCTCGGCGACATGGCGCACCCCGAGCTCCGAGAGGAACCGCACATCGCTCGCCGGGTAGGTCTTGGTGACCACGATCAGGGTCACCTCCTCCCGCCGCCGGCCCGCGGCCGCGCAGGCGCGGGCGATGCGCTGCTCCACATGCGCCAGATTCCCGGCGAGTTCGGTCTTACGGTCCGTCATTCCCCATCAGTCCAGCCAGACATAGGCCGCGAGCCGACCGGTGGTGCGGTCGCGGCGGTATGAGAAGTGGTCCCCCGACTCCAGCGTGCACACCGGCGAATGCGCCCGGTCGCACACCCCGAGCCGGTCGAGCTGCGCGTGCACTCCGGCGCTCACGTCGACCGCCGGTGTGCCCCAGCTGGTTTCGGCGTGCGCCGTCGGCTCCACCGCGGCCACCTCGGCACGCATGGTCTCCGGCACCTCGTAGCACCGGCCGCAGACGGCCGGTCCGGTGCGGGCGACGATCCGCTCGGGCACGGCGCCCAGTTCGGCCATGGCCCGTACGGCGGCGGGGACGACCCCCTTGACCATGCCGGGCCGGCCGGCGTGGGCCGCGGCGGCGATCCCGGCGACGGGGTCGGCGAGCAGCACCGGCACGCAGTCGGCGGTGAGTACGGCGAGGGCGAGTCCGCGCCGGGCGGTGACGAGGGCGTCGACCTCCGGCACCGGACGGGTGCCCCAGGGCTCGTCCACCACGGCCACCTCGGCACCGTGCACCTGGTTCATCCACACCACGCGAGCGGGATCCAGGCCGAGCGACGTGGCGGCCAGCTTCCGGTTGGCCGCCACCGCCTCGGGCGTGTCGCCGACCGCGCCGCCGAGGTTCAGCTCCTCATACGGAGCGGCGCTCACCCCGCCCCACCGGTCGGTGAAGGCGAAGTGCGCGCCGCTCACGCTCTCGCGCTGTCCTATCACTTCAGGAAGTCCGGGACGTCCAGTTCCTCGGCCGCGCTGTCCGAGTAGGCGGGGCGCGGCGCCGGGGTGAGGGGCGGGGCGACCGGGATGTCGGCCACCGGCTCGGGGGCCGGCTCCGGCTCCTCCTTCGGCTTCACGCTGCCGAGCGAGCCGAAGGACGGACGGCTCTCGGACTGCCGTACCGGCGCGGGCTCCTCGCGGCGGGCGGGGGCCGAGGTGGAGGCCGAGCCCAGGGCGCTGTCCCGGCGGGCCGGCGGCTGGCCGCCGTCGAAGCCGGCCGCGATCACGGTGACGCGGACCTCGTCGCCGAGGGCGTCGTCGATGACCGCGCCGAAGATGATGTTGGCCTCGGGGTGGGCGGCCTCGCTGACCAGCTGGGCCGCCTCGTTGATCTCGAAGAGCCCGAGGTCGGAGCCGCCGGAGATGGAGAGCAGCACGCCCCGGGCGCCGTCGATGGACGCCTCCAGGAGCGGGGAGGAGATCGCCATCTCGGCCGCGGCCACCGCGCGGTCGTCGCCGCGGGCCGAGCCGATGCCCATGAGGGCCGAACCGGCCTCGGACATGACCGACTTGACGTCGGCGAAGTCCAGGTTGATCAGGCCCGGGGTGGTGATGAGGTCGGTGATGCCCTGGACACCGGAGAGCAGGACCTGGTCCGCGGACTTGAAGGCGTCCAGGACCGAGACCTGGCGGTCCGAGATGGACAGCAGCCGGTCGTTCGGGATGACGATGAGGGTGTCGACCTCTTCGCGCAGTTCCGCGATGCCGTCCTCGGCCTGGTTCGCGCGGCGCCGTCCCTCGAAGGTGAACGGGCGCGTGACCACGCCGATGGTGAGGGCACCCAGGGAGCGCGCAATGTTGGCCACGACGGGCGCGCCGCCGGTGCCGGTGCCGCCGCCTTCACCGGCGGTCACGAAGACCATGTCGGCCCCCTTGAGGACCTCCTCGATCTCTTCGCGGTGGTCCTCGGCGGCCTTGCGGCCGACGGCCGGGTTGGCGCCGGCGCCGAGTCCGCGGGTGAGTTCCCGGCCGACGTCCAGCTTGACGTCGGCGTCGCTCATCAACAGCGCCTGTGCGTCGGTGTTGATGGCGATGAACTCGACACCCTTGAGACCGACCTCGATCATCCGGTTGATGGCATTGACACCACCGCCGCCGACACCGATGACCTTGATGACTGCGAGGTAGTTCTGCGGTGCTGCCACGTCGAAGGCCTCTCGCCTCGAATTACGTCGCCGCCGCGGGCGGTTGCCCGCGCCGTGACGACAGATGCCGAATGGGACGGTCCGTAGCGCCGACCCGAACCCTAAGCCTGAAGTTTAGGGTTACCAGTGTGTCTGTTCCCTGGAGTCTTCTGAACAGGACACTAAGTCGACAAGTGGCGCCCGTTCAACGAACACGCCGAACCTCCCGTTTTTCTTTTCACCCTATGTGATCAGCCATAGCCGTGCCCAACCAGGGTGCTGGCCTGCACTGATGCGCGTCAACTCGCCGATGACGCAGGGGCGGTGGGGACGCTGACGTCGAAGTGGCGTGCGCCGGAAGCTGCTTTCATGAGTGCGGTCAGGGTCCGCGCCTTGGCGCGGCCGTTCTCCGCGCTCCCCCAGGCGACGGTGCGGCCGTCGGCCAACTCCAGCCGGATGTCGTCGTAGGAGTGCACGTCGACGGTGCCGGTGAGGCGCCTGACGGGGCCCGGCAGTTCGCCGGCGACCAGGACCGCCTCCCGCACCAGCCGGTCGGTGCCGAAGCGCCGCAGGCTCGCGGCGGCCGAGCCCGACGAGGACACGGACATCCGCAGCAGCGGAGCGCCCTCGGGGGCCTGCGCGACCGTGGCGAACCGGACACCCTTGTGGTCGACTTCGACGAAGTTCTTTCCTTTTCGCACCAGCAGGACCGGGGTTCGCTCGGTCACCTTCAGCTCGATGCCGTGCGGCCAGGAGCGGGACACCTCGACCGTGTCAATTCGCGGCAGTTCGCGCCGGGTTCGGGCCGCGATGGCTCCGGTGTCGACCGACACCAAAGGCGCCCCCACCGGTACGGCGGCGGCGTCACGCACCTCGGCGGGCGTCAGCACCCGGGTGCCGGAGACCGGGACCCGCTCGACGCGCAGCCACGAGGAGCCGTACAACACCCATACGGCACCGGCCGCTACGAGCACCACGGCCACCGCCAGGATGACGATCGTACGAAGACGTAGTCGCCTTATCCTTCGAGTGAGCGGCGGACCGGACGACTCCTGCTGGCGTTCCCCGCGTTCACGAGTCGTCGGTCCGGCCACCCTCACTACCCTTTCGTCATACGGTCCTAACGGCGCGAGGCGATGGCCTCGTACACCATGCCGACGAGCAGCTCGTCGGCGTCCCGGCGGCCGAACTCGCTCGCGGCGCGGGACATCTCGTAGAGCCGGTGCGGATCGGCGAGCACGGGCAGCACGTTGTGCTGCACCCACTCGGGCGTCAGTTCCGCGTCGTCCACGAGGAGTCCGCCGCCCGCCTTGACCACCGGCTGGGCGTTCAGCCGCTGTTCGCCGTTGCCGATGGGCAGCGGTACGTAGGCGGCCGGCAGTCCGACGGCGGAGAGTTCGGCGACGGTCATCGCGCCCGCGCGGCAGAGCATCATGTCGGCCGCGGCGTACGCGAGGTCCATCCGGTCCAGGTAACTTACCGGGATATAGGGGGGCATCCCCGGCATCTGCTGTACCTGCGGCAGTTCGTTCTTCGGGCCGACCGCGTGCAGGATCTGGATACCGGCCTGCTGGAGCCACGGGGCGACCTGCTGGACCACCTCGTTGAGCCGGCGCGCGCCCTGCGAGCCGCCGGAGACCAGCAGCGTGGGCAGGTTGGGGTCGAGGCCGAAGCGGTGCCGGGCCTCGGGGCGCACGGCCGCGCGGTCCAGCGTGGCGATGGAGCGGCGCAGCGGGATGCCGATGTAGCGGGAGCCGCGCAGCTTGCTGTCCGGCGTGGAGACGGCGACCTGCGCCGCGTACCGGGACCCGATCTTGTTGGCCAGGCCCGGACGGGCGTTGGCCTCGTGGATCACGATGGGCACGCCGAGCCGCTTGGCGGCGAGGTAGGCGGGCAGCGCGACATAGCCGCCGAAGCCGGCCACGGCGTCCGCCTTGGTGCGTTCGAGGATCTGCTCGGCGGCCTTGATGGTGCCGCGCAGCCGCCCGGGGACGGTGATCAGCTCGGGGGTGGGCTTGCGCGGCAGCGGCACCGCGGGGATCAGCGCCAGCTCGTAGCCGCGCTCCGGGACGAGCCGGGTCTCCAGACCGCGTTCCGTGCCCAGGGCCGTGATCCCCACGCTCGGGTCCTGCCTGCGCAGGGCGTCCGCGAGGGCGAGCGCGGGCTCGATGTGGCCGGCGGTCCCTCCACCGGCGAGTACGACATGCACCGAAATTCACCGCTCTCCGGACGAACGCGCCGCCGAGGCACGCCGTCGCATCGTGTTCCATCTCCGAGACCCCCGAACCGCACCGGAGCCTCCCGCCCGCTTTCTACCAAAGCGAGGTTGCCGCAGCGCAAGCGCCGTCCGCGCAGCGGGGTCGTCGCGCGCGAACGCGATCAGCAGCCCGATGGCGAACATGGTCGGCAGCAGGGCGGATCCCCCGTAGGAGAACAGCGGGAGCGGAACACCGGCGATCGGCAGCAGGCCGAGCACCGCACCGATGTTGATCACCGCCTGAGCGATGATCCAGGTGGTCACACCTCCCGCGGCGTACCTCACGAAGGGGTCTTTCGTGCGTCCGGCCACGCGGATACCCGCATAGCCTAGAGCCGCGAACAGGGCGAGCACCGACAGTGTGCCCGCCAGACCCAGTTCCTCACCGGTGACGGCGAAGATGAAGTCGGTGTGCGCTTCCGGCAGTTGGCCCCATTTTTCCACACTCGCGCCGAGCCCGGAGCCGAAGAGTCCGCCGGAGGCGAGCGCGTAGATGCCGTGCACGGCCTGCCAGCAGTCGGCGCCCTGGGCGCGGGGCTCGGTGGCGCCGATGCAGGCGAGGCGGGCCATCCGGTTGGGGCTGGTCTCGATCAGGATCACCCCGAGCACGACCGCGACCGAGAGCACGCCCGCGAACAGCCGGGTCGGGGCGCCCGCGAGCCACAGCAGCCCGAACAGGATCGCTGTGAGAATGATCGCGGTTCCCATGTCGCCGCCGAGCATGATCAGTCCGAGCAGCAGGAAGGCGGCCGGCACCAGCGGCACCAGCATGTGCTTCCACTGGGTCAGCAGTTTCCGCTCCTGTTTGCGGGCGATCAGGTCGGCGCCCCACAGCACCAGGGCGAGCTTGCCGAACTCGCTGGGCTGGATCTGGAAGGAGCCGCCGAGAGAGATCCAGTTCTGGTTGCCGTTGACCGACATCCCTATCCCGGGGACCTGCACCAGGGCCATCATGAAGACGGCGCCGGCGAGGATCGGGTAGGCCAGGGCCCGGTGCAGTTTCACCGGCATCCGGGAGGCCGCGAACAGCAGGACACCGCCGATCACCGCGGCCAGCAACTGCTTGCGGAAGAAGTACGAGCCCGGCAGCGACATCTGGAGCGCGGTGACCTGGGAGGCCGAGTAGACCATCACCAGGCCGAGCACCGTGATCAGCATGCTGCCGCCGACGATCAGGTAATAGGCGGTCAGCGGCCGGTCCCAGGCCCGCCGGGCGCGCGTGACGAACCGCCGTACGGGGTTCTCGCGCGCGGCGCCGGGGACGGCGGGACGCCGGGACGCCCGCTGCACGGGGGGCTTTCCGGTACGGCTACTGGGCATCGGCGCCTCCACTGGACGTCGGCCGCCCCACGCGTCCCTCCCAGGATCCGCCCGGCGGGCGGCCGGGGTCAGGCGCGGAGTTCGCCGACCGCCGTCGCGAACGCGTCACCGCGCTGGTTGTAGTTGGTGAACATGTCCATGGAGGCGCAGGCCGGCGCGAGGAGCACCGTGTCGCCGGCGACCGCGAGCCGCTTGGCCTCCGTCACCGCCTGGAGCATCGCCCCAGTGTCGGTCCGGTCGAGGTCGACCACGGGTACTTCCGGGGCGTGTCGCGCGAGGGCCTCGCGGATCAGGGCCCGGTCGGCGCCGATCAGGACGACGGCGCGCAGGTGCTTCGCCGAGGCGGCGACCAGTTCGTCGAAGGTCGCGCCCTTGGCGAGGCCGCCCGCGATCCACACGATCGACTCGTACGCCGCCAACGATGCCTGCGCGGCGTGGGTGTTGGTGGCCTTGGAGTCGTCCACGTAGGCGACGCCGTCGATGTCGGCGACGTGCTCGATGCGGTGGGCGTCCGGCCGGAAGGCGCGCAGTCCGTCCCGTACGGCCTGGGCGGGCACCCCGAAGGCGCGCGCGAGGGCCGCCGCCGCGAGGGCGTTGGCG
Source organism: Streptomyces sp. WP-1 (assembly GCF_030450125.1). Taxonomy (NCBI): domain Bacteria; kingdom Bacillati; phylum Actinomycetota; class Actinomycetes; order Kitasatosporales; family Streptomycetaceae; genus Streptomyces; species Streptomyces sp. WP-1. Next base: position 5,836,032 of record NZ_CP123923.1, on the reverse strand, counting down.
ATGTTGTGCGGGGCGGGCGGCCGGACGTCGGAGACCTCGGCCAGTTCCTGCGCGTTCTTCTGCCGGTTCTCGACGAAGGCGCGGTCGACCAGGATGCCGTCCACGACGCCGAGTTGGGAGGGTCCGGGGGTGCCGAGGGTGAACCCGACGGCCCGGCAGCCCTCCTCGACGTCCGCCTCGCGCACCAGGTCCTCGGTGGCCCTGTCGACCACGTTGTAGACGCAGGCGACCTGGTTGCCCTCGTAGACGCGGCCCTTGTCGGCGGCGTACGCCGCCATGGAGCCGTGCCAGTCGAGGTGGTCGGGCGCGAGGTTGAGGACGGCGGCGGAGTGGGCGCGCAGCGAGGGCGCCCAGTGCAGCTGGTAGCTGGACAGCTCCACGGCGAGGACGTCGTACGTCTCCTCGCCGAGGACGGCGTCCAGCAGCGAGACCCCGATGTTGCCGACGGCCGCCGTGCGCAGGCCCGCCGCCTTCAGGATGGCGGCGAGCATCTGCACGGTGGTGGTCTTGCCGTTGGTGCCGGTGACGGCCAGCCAGGGGGCCGCGTCGGGCCCCCGCAGCCGCCAGGCCAGCTCCACGTCGCCCCAGACCGGTACGCCCGCCTGGCCGGCCGCCTGGAAGAGCGGCTTGCCGGGCGCCCAGCCGGGGGCGGTGACGATCAGCTCGGTGCCCTCCGGGAGGGTCGCGCCGTCACCCAGGCGCACGGTGATGCCGAGCGCCCGCAGGCCCTCGGCCTGCTCGCGGGCGCGGGCGTCGTCGCCGTCGTCGACGACGGTGACGATCGCGCCGCGCGCGTGCAGCGCCTCGGCCGCCGGGATCCCGGAGACGCCGAGTCCCGCGACGGTGACGTGCTTGCCCTGGAAGTCGAAGGGCGCCGAGCCGGTGGTCACTTTTCCGCTGCCCATCCCGCGTAGAAGAGGCCCAGTCCGACGATCACACAGATACCTTGGATGATCCAGAAGCGGACCACGACCAGGACCTCGGACCAGCCCTTGAGTTCGAAGTGGTGCTGGAGTGGTGCCATCCGGAAGACGCGCTTGCCGGTGAGCCGGAAGGAGCCGACCTGGATGACGACCGACATGGTGATGAGCACGAACAGGCCGCCCATGATGGCCACCAGCAGCTCCGTGCGGGAGAGGATGGCCAGGCCGGTGAGGACACCGCCGAGGGCGAGCGAGCCGGTGTCGCCCATGAAGATCTTCGCCGGGGACGTGTTCCACCACAGGAAGCCCAGGCAGGCGCCCATCAGCGCGGAGGCGACCACGGCGAGGTCGAGCGGATCGCGCACCTCGTAGCAGGCGGCCGGGTTGGTCAGGGTCTGCGCGTTGGCGCAGGACTCCTGGTACTGCCAGACGCCGATGAAGGTGTAGGCGCCGAAGACGAGGACGGAGGCGCCGGTGGCGAGGCCGTCCAGACCGTCGGTCAGGTTCACGCCGTTCGACATCGCGAGGATCATGAACAGCGCCCAGATCACGAACAGCACCGGGCCGATCGACCAGCCGAAGTCCGTGATGAACGACAGCTTGGTGGAGGCCGGGGTGTTGCCGCGGGCGTCGGGGAACATCAGCGCCAGGACGGCGAAGGAGATGCCGACGATCAGCTGGCCGGCCATCTTCGCCTTGGCGCGCAGACCCAGCGAACGCCGCTTGACGATCTTGATGTAGTCGTCCAGGAAGCCGACCAGGCCCATGCCGACCATCAGGCCGAGCACCAGCAGACCGGAGAACGTCGGCGGCTTGCCGGTGATCACCTTGGACAGGAAGTACGCGGCGACCGTGGCGAAGATGAAGGCGATACCACCCATGGTCGGCGTACCGCGCTTGCTGAGGTGCTCGCGCGGGCCGTCGTCACGGATGAACTGGCCGTAGCCCTTGCGGGCCAGCAGCTTGATCAGCAGCGGGGTGCCGACCAGGGTGAGGAAGAGGCCAATGACACCCGAGAACAGGATCTGGTTCATCATCGGGCGGCAACCTCACCCTCGGCACCGGTCTCCAGCAGCGCCGCGGCGACACCTTCGAGCCCCACCGAACGGGACGCCTTCACGAGGACGACGTCCCCCGGGCGCAACTCGCTGCGCAACAGGTCGATCGCCGCCTGTGCGTCGGACACGTGCACCGACTCCTCACCCCACGAACCCTCGTTATATGCGCCCAGTTGCAGCCAGGAGGCCTCAATCCCCCCGACGGCGACGAGCTTGCTGACGTTGAGCCGGACGGCGAGCCGTCCGACGGCGTCGTGCTCGGCGAGTTCCTCGTCCCCCAGCTCGGCCATCTTGCCGAGCACCGCCCACGTACGCCGTCCCTTGCCCATGGCCGCGAGTGCCCGGAGGGCGGCCCGCATGGACTCGGGGTTGGCGTTGTAGGCGTCGTTGACGATGGTCACGCCGTCCGGGCGCTCGGTGACCTCCATGCGCCAGCGGGAGAGGGAGCCCGCCCCGGAGAGCGCGGTGGCGATCTCTTCCGCGGACATGCCCAGCTCATGGGCGACGGCGGCCGCGGCGAGCGCGTTCGACACGTGATGCTCACCGTACAGGCGCATGGTCACATCAGATGCACCGGAGGGTGTGTGAAGCCTGAAGGCGGGCTGTCCGGTGTCCGTGAGTCGTACATTCTCGGCACGTACGTCCGCTTCGGCCGACTCTCCGAAAAGGACCACCTTCGCCTTGGTACGCGGTGCCATGGCGCGCACCAGCGGGTCGTCGGCGTTGAGCACGGCCGCGCCGTCCTCGGGCAGCCCCTCGATGATCTCGCCCTTGGCCTGGGCGATCTGCTCGCGGCCGCCGAACTCGCCGATGTGGGCGGTCCCGACGTTGAGGACGACACCGATCCGCGGCGGGGTGAGGCCGGTGAGGTAGCGGATGTGGCCGATGCCCCGGGCGCCCATCTCCAGGACCAGGAAACGGGTTTCCTCGGTCGCGGTGAGGGCGGTCAGCGGCAGCCCGATCTCGTTGTTGAACGAGCCCGGCGTGAACACCGTCGGCGCCTTGCCGCTCAGCACCTGGGCGATGAGGTCCTTGGTGCTGGTCTTGCCCGCCGAGCCGGTCAGGGCGACGAGGGTCGCGCCGAGCCGGGCGACGACGTGCCGGGCGAGGGCACCGAGGGCGTTCTGGACGTCCTCGACCACGATCGCGGGCACGCCGACCGGGCGCGACGCCAGTACGGCGACCGCGCCCGCCTCGACGACCCGCGGTGCGAAGTCGTGGCCGTCCACGCGCTCGCCGACGAACGCGGCGAACAGGCTGCCGGGCACCACCTCCCGGGAGTCCCGGACGACCGGTCCGGTGACCTGCACGGACGGATCCGGTATGTCGTGCGTCTGCCCGCCGACGACAGCTGCGATCTCGGCGAGGGAGAGGGCGATCACAAGTTCATCCCTGGGTCTTCTGGATAGCTTCGCGAAGCACCTGGCGGTCGTCGAAGGGACGGACCACACCGGCGATGTCCTGGCCCTGCTCGTGGCCCTTGCCCGCGACCAGCACGGTGTCGCCGGCCTGGGCGCGGCCCACGGCGGCGGTGATGGCGGCGGCCCGCTCCTCGAAGAGCAGCACCTCGCCGCGCTCGTGCGCGGGCACGGAGGCCGCGCCCTGGAGCATGGTCGCGAGGATCGCGAGCGGGTCCTCGGAGCGGGGGTTGTCCGATGTCAGTACGGCCGTGTCGGCGAGCCGGGCCGCGGCGGCGCCCATCGGGGCGCGCTTGGTCTGGTCGCGGTCGCCGCCGCAGCCCAGGACGATGTGCAGCCGGCCCTTGGTGACCTTGCGCAGCGCCTTGAGCACCGACTCGACCGCGTCGGTCTTGTGGGCGTAGTCCACGACCGCGAGGTAGGGCTGTCCGGCGTCGACGCGCTCCAGGCGGCCGGGGACGCCCGGGACGGCGGCGATGCCGTCGGCGGCGGTCTGCGCGTCGAGGCCGGCCGCGGCGAGGGCGACGACGGCGGCGAGGGTGTTCGCCACGTTGAAGGGTCCGGCCAGCGGCGACCTGGCCTGCACCCGCTCGCCGTTCGGGCCGAGGACCGTGAACGTCGAGTCCAGCGGGCCGACCTGGACGTGCTCGGCGCGCCAGTCGGCGTCGGGGTGGCCCTCGGCGGAGAAGGTGACGACGGGGACGGTGGCCTCCTCGGCGAGGCGGCGGCCGTACTCGTCGTCCACGTTGACGACGCCGAGCCTGCTGCGTTCCGGCGTGAAGAGCTGCGCCTTGGCCCGGAAGTAGTCCTCCATGCCGGAGTGGAACTCCATGTGTTCCGGGCTGAGGTTGGTGAAGACCGCGATGTCGAAGACGCAGCCGTCGACCCGGCCGAGGACCAGGGCGTGGCTGGAGACCTCCATGGCGACCGCCTCGGTGCCGCGTTCGCGCATGACGGCGAACAGGGCCTGGAGGTCGGTGGCTTCGGGGGTGGTGCGCTCGGACTTGATGCGCTCGTCGCCGATGCGCATCTCGACGGTGCCGATCAGGCCGGTGGCCTTCACGGTCCGCAGGCCGCCCTCGACCAGGTAGGCCGTGGTGGTCTTGCCGGAGGTGCCGGTGATGCCGATCTGGAGCAGGTCGCGCCCGGGGTGGCCGTAGATGGTGGCGGCCAGTTCGCCCATCCCGGCCCGCGGGTCGGGCACCACCAGGACCGGCAGTCCGGTCGCGGCGGCGCGCTCGGCGCCGGTCGGGTCGGTGAGCACGGCGGTCGCGCCGAGGCCGGCGGCCTGGGTGACGAAGTCGGCGCCGTGCAGGCGGGCGCCCGGGAGGGCGGCGTACAGGTCGCCGGGGCGGACGGCGCGCGAGTCGTGGGTGATCCCGGTGATCTCGGCGGTGGCGTCCGGGGCGGCGGCACCCAGCTGATCGGCCAGCTCCGCGAGGGGTGTGGCGGAGACGTGGACCGGTCGCGGCGGTCCCGGATATGTCACGGAAGCGCCCTTCTGGGTGGTTTGGGACTGATCAGCGTGTGGCACGGCGGTGAGCGTACCGGGCGCACCCGCCTCGGAGCGAAGCGAGGGCTCGGGGGGCCGGTGGTTCCCGGGTCCTGGGGTGATCGTTGTCACTGGCTGGATCCTGTGCTTTCGGTGCTGGTCAGGGCTTGTATTCGACCGGCAGGTTCGCGGGCGGCGCGCCGGTGGGCGGGACCTGGAGGGTCTTCAGGGCGAACTCCATGACCTTCTTGTAGATGGGCCCGCAGATCTGGCCGCCGAAGTAGCCGCCGGAGGTGGCGTTCTGGATGGCGCAGTAGACCGTGATGCGGGGCTTGTCCGCGGGGGCGAACCCGGCGAAGGACGAGGTGTAGCCGCGGTATCTGCCGGTGGCCGGATCCACTCGGTTGGCGGTGCCGGTCTTGCCGGCGACGTTGTAGCCGGGGATGCGCGCGGAGATGCCGGTGCCCTGTTCGTCGTCGACCACGGACTCCAGCATCTCGGCGACCGACCTGGCGGTCTTCGCGCTGACGACCCTGGTCTCCTCGGGCTTGGCCGCGGGGGTGAACCGGCCGTCGGGTCCCTTGGTGCCGCGGATCAGGCTCGGCTGGACGCGGACGCCGCCGTTGGCGATGGTCGAGTACACGGACGCGGCCTGGAGGGCGTTGATGGAGAAGCCCTGGCCGAAAGGGATCGTGTACTGCTGCGAGGTGGACCACTTCTGCGGCGGCGCCAGGATGCCCGGGGTCTCGCCCGGGAAGTGCAGCCCGGTGTAGCTGCCGATGCCGAACTTGCGCAGGTAGGAGTAGAGGACCTGGTTGGCCTGCGGCTGGGTCTTGCCGAGCTGGCCGGTGGCCAGGATGGTGCCGATGTTGCTGGACTTGGCGAGCACGCCGTTGAGCGTGAGGTCCCAGGTCGCGTGGTCGACGTCGTCCTGGAAGAGCCGGTCGCCGCGGTGCAGCCGGTTGGGTACGACGACATGGGTGAGCGGGGTCGCCGCGTTCTCCTGGAGGACGGCGGCCATGGACATCACCTTGGCGGTGGAGCCGGGCTCGTAGGCGTCCTGGACGGCCGCGTTGCCGAGGGCGTCCGGGTCCGCCTTGGAGAGGTCGTTGGGGTCGAACCCGGGCGCGTCGGCCATGGCGAGGATCTGGCCGGTGCGGGTGTCCTGGACGACGACGTAGCCGCGGTCGGCCTTGGACTTCTTCACCTGCTCGGTGATGGCGTTCTGGGCCGCCCACTGGATGTCGCGGTCGATGGTCAGCTCGACGTCGGAGCCGGGCACGGCGGGCGTCTCGGCGGAGCCCACGGTGGGCACCTCGCGGCCGCCGGACTGGGCGTAGCGGATCTTGCCGTTCTTCCCGGCGAGCTGCTTCTCCAGCATCCGCTCGATGCCGCCGCCGCCCTTGCCGTCGGCGTTCACCCAGCCGAGTATCGAGGCGGCGAGGTCGCCGTTGGGGTACACGCGCTGGCTACTGGGGTCGGCGAAGACGCCGGCCAGGACGTTGGCGGCGCCGGCCTTCTGGGCGAGGGCGGACTTCAGGTCCTTGATCTGCTTCCAGACCTGGGGGGTCTGCCGGGTGGCGAGCCGCGCGTAGCGGGAGTTCTTGTCGGCGGGCCGCAGCTTCTTCACCAGGGCGGCCTGGTCCTGGCCGAGGATCGGGGCGAGGAGGGCGGCGGCCCGCTCGGGTCCGTCGGCGATCTTCAGCTGCTTGGCGCTGAACATCGTCGGGTCGGCCGTGATGTCGTAGGCGTCCTCGCTGACGGCGAGGGCCACGCCGTCGCGGTCGGTGATGCCGCCGCGCTCGGCGGCCAGCGTATGGACGACGTACCGGTTGACCTCGGCCTTCGCCGCGTACGCGCTGGCCTCCACGGCCTGCACCTGGAGCAGTCGTACGACGAAGACGGCCAGCACCAGGCCGAGGGCGAGGCCCACCAGGCGCAGCCGGGGCCGGGGGCTGCCGAGCCGCAGCGGGCGCTGGGCGGGCACCCGGCCCGCGCTCGGGCGCCGTACCGGGCGGGCGCCGGGCCCTGGCTGCCGGCGTGCGGCGCCCTGTGGCCGGGACGGCTTCGCGGGGCGGGGCACGCGGCGGCGCGGGGGTTCCCTGTCGGACACTTCCGTCACCTGCCGGGGGTCGGGGTGGGAGCGGACTGGGGGGTGCCGGCGGCGGCCGGGGCCGCGGGGGCGGCGCCGCCGGGGGGTACCGGGCTCCGCGCCCCGGTCGCCGGGGCGGGGCCGGCCGGGAGGCCGGGCGGCGGGGTGAGCTCCAGGGACTCGGGGGCGGGCGGGCCTTCGAATGCGGCCGCCTCGGGGGAGGCGGCGCCGGGTACGCCCTTGACCGTGCCGTTCGGGTCGAGGAAGGCGGGGTCGCCGCCGGGGACCATGCCGAGTTCGTGGGCCCGGCGCTCCAGGGCGTCGGGGGACGAGTAGGTGTCGATGTCCCGCTGGAGGGCCTGTTCCTCGTCGGTGAGGTTCTGGGTCCGCTTCTGGAGATCGGCGAGTTTGAACGAACCCTCGCTCAGAGCGGAGTTCAGCACCAGCAGCCCGATGAGGCCGCCGCCGAGGAGCAGGACGACGAGGAGGACGAACGGGGTGCGGGCGGCCTTGGCGCGGCCGGCCGGGAAGAGCCGGGCGAGCCGCGCGGCCCGCCCCTTCAGTTCGGGTTTCCTAGGCACCGCTCCCCCAGTGGGTTCCGGGGACCGGGGTCCCGGGGACCAGCCCACCCGTCCGGCTCACTCGGCGTCCTCCCTGATGCGCTCGGCACCCCGCAGCCTGGCGGGGGCGGCCCGGCGGTTCTCGGCGATCTCTTCCTCGGTGGGAAGTTCGGCACCACGGGTGAGCAGCTTGAGCCGCGGCTGGTAGCGCTCGGGCACCACCGGCAGTCCGGGCGGCGCGGTGTTCGCCGCACCCGCCGCGAACACCTGTTTGACCAGCCGGTCCTCCAGCGAGTGGTACGACAGCACGGCGACCCGCCCGCCGACGGCGAGGGCCCGCACGGCGGCCGGGATCGCCCGCTCCAGGACCGACAGTTCGCCGTTGACCTCGATGCGCAGCGCCTGGAAGGTGCGCTTGGCCGGGTTGCCGCCGGTGCGCTTGGCGGCCTGCGGCAGCGCGTCGCGGATCAGTTCCACCAGACGGGCGCTGTTGCTGAACGGCTCCTTCTCGCGCTCGCGCACGATCGCCCCGACGATCCGCTTGGCCTGCTTCTCCTCGCCGTACGCGCGCAGGATGCGCACCAGTTCGCCCGCCGGGTAGGTGTTGAGGACCTCGGCGGCGCTCATGCCGGTCGTCTGGTCCATGCGCATGTCGAGTGGCGCGTCCTGGGCGTAGGCGAAGCCGCGGCCGGCCTCGTCCAGCTGCATGGAGGAGACGCCGAGGTCGAACAGGACGCCCTGGACGCGCGGGACGTCCAGCCGCTCCAGGACGTCGGGCAGTTCGTCGTAGACGGCGTGCACCAGGGTGGCCCGCTCGCCGAAGGGCGCGAGGCGCTCCCCCGACAGGCGCAGCGCCTCCTTGTCCCGGTCGAGGCCGATCAGACGGGCCTCGGGGAACCGGGCCAGCAGCGCCTCGCTGTGCCCGCCGAGGCCCAGGGTGCAGTCGACGACCACCGCTCCCGGGCGCTCCAGGGCGGGTGCCAGCAGGTCCAGGCACCGCTGGAGCATCACCGGGACGTGTCGACTCTGGCTCAAGGGGGCCTCTCATTCCGGCGAGGCGCCGTGCGCACCGCGGGCCCCCGCCAGCTCAGGAACAGGGGGGCGGCCGGCGCCGGAAGCGTCAGCCGACCGGGGAGCGGGAGGAGGCCGGGCCGTACGTACGCGCCGCGCACGCGGGGAGACGGATCCGGGCGGGTGCCGGGTCTCCGGGGTTTCACCAGCGGGGAGGAACACGCCTCCCGCTTCGCGTCACTTTAGTCCACGGTGTCTCACGGTCAATCAACCGGCCTGCGCGTCGCGCACCGCCTCCGCACGGACGCCGCCTTTCGAACAGATTCACCCTTCCGGCCCTGGTTTGCCGTCCGTATGGGGTAGCTCACAACAAGCCACGATGACGTTCTTTGTCCGCTCTCACAGCGGGCCACGTCCTTGAGTGACCAGTAACGTCATGAGTATGTCGACTTCTGCAGCAGTTCCCACTGGATCCGAAGGCGCCATAAGCGGCGGTGGCGCGGTGACCGACCGCCTGGTGGAGGCCAACCAGCGGTACGCCGCCCAGTTCGCCGATCCGGGCATGGACGCCCGGCCCGTGCTCAAGGTCGCGATCGTGGCGTGCATGGACGCCCGTCTCGACCTGCACGCCGCCCTCGGTCTGGAGCTGGGCGACTGTCACACCATCCGCAACGCGGGCGGGGTCGTCACCGACGACGTCATCCGCTCCCTGACCATCAGCCAGCGGGCGCTGGGCACCCGCAGCGTGGTGCTCATCCACCACACCGGCTGCGGCATGGAGACCATCACCGAGGAGTTCCGGCACGACCTGGAGATGGAGGTCGGCCAGCGCCCGGCGTGGGCGGTGGAGTCCTTCCGCGACGTCGACCAGGACGTACGGCAGTCGATGCAGCGGGTGCGCACCTCGCCGTTCCTGCTGAGCACCGAGGACGTGCGCGGCTTCGTCTTCGACGTGCGCACCGGCGCGCTGCGCGAGGTGGACCCGGCCTGACCGGCGCCCCGGCCACCCCGGGGCACTTTCCGTTCCGAGCTTCCGCCCCCGGCGCAATACCCGCCGAAACGTATCGAAAGCCTGGCCGAAAGGGCCGTACGACCGACATCGTGCGGGCAGTTGTCCACAGGCGGTGACACGAATCGGTAACGGCAGCAAGAATGCGGTGTGCGACATCGCGCGGAACCATTTCCGCGTGGTGTCCGTGTTTCGGGGTGGGCCGGCCGTGATCACGCGTGCCGGCCCGGGAAGAACGGGCCGAGGAGGGCCGGGTGACGACCTATGACGGTCGAGACAACCTCAGCGATCTGAGTGCCACGGTGGAGCGGGTGCGCGGCTCGGTGGAAGGCGTGATCGAGGGCAAGCCCGAGGTCGTACGGCTCGCGCTGACCGTGCTGCTCGCCGAGGGCCATCTGCTGATCGAGGACGTTCCCGGCGTGGGCAAGACGATGCTCGCCAAGGCGCTGGCGCGGTCCATCGACTGCGCGGTGCGGCGCATCCAGTTCACGCCCGACCTGCTGCCCTCGGACATCACCGGTGTCTCCATCTGGGACCAGCAGCGCCGCGACTTCGAGTTCAAGCCGGGCGCGGTCTTCGCGCAGATCGTGATCGGCGACGAGATCAACCGCGCCTCGCCCAAGACCCAGTCGGCGCTGCTGGAGTCCATGGAGGAGCGCCAGGTCACCATCGACGGGCAGTCCTATGAACTGCCCAGCCCCTTCATGGTGGTGGCCACCCAGAACCCGGTCGAGATGGAGGGCACCTACCCGCTGCCCGAGGCCCAGCGCGACCGCTTCATGGCCCGTGTCTCCGTCGGCTACCCGAGCGCGGAGGCCGAGCTGCGGATGCTGGACGTGCACGGCGGGGCCAACCCGCTGGACGACCTCCAGCCGGTGGCGCACGCGCACGAGATCGTGAAGCTGATCGACGCGGTGCGCGGGGTGCACGTCGCCGAACCGGTGCGCCGGTACGCGGTGGAACTGGTCGCCGCCACCCGTGTCCACCCCGATCTCAGACTCGGCGCCTCACCGCGCGCCACTCTGCATCTGCTGCGCGCCGCGAAGGCGTCCGCCGCCCTGGCCGGCCGGGAGTTCGCGCTGCCGGACGACGTCCGGGAACTCGCCGTGGCCGTCCTCGCGCACCGGCTGCTGCCCACCGCCCAGGCCCAGCTCAACCGCCGCGGCGCGGAGCAGGTGGTGCAGGAGATCCTCCAGCGCACCCCGGTGCCCGCCGCCCCGGGCGCGCGCGGCGGGCTCGACGGCATCGGCCGCGGCGTGCCCGCCTGTCCCCAGCAGCCCCCGCGGGGTCTGTGATGAGCGCCGGGGGGACGGAGCGGGCGGCGGCCGGGCGCGTGGAGGCGGGCGGGATCCGCACCGCGCTGGCCGGTCTGACCACCCGCGGCCGCTCCTTCCTGGCGGCCGGGATCGCCGCCGCGATCTGCGCCTATGTGCTCGGCCAGAGCGAACTGCTGCGCGTCGGCCTGCTGCTGGCCGCGCTGCCGCTGACCTGCGCGGCCGTGCTCCACCGCACCCGCTACCGGGTGTCCGGCACCCGGGCGCTGTCCCCCGAGCGCGTCCCGGCCGGCGGCGAGGCCCGGGTCCGGCTGCGGATGGACAACGTCTCCCGGCTGCCCACCGGGCTGCTGATGCTCCAGGACCGGGTGCCCTATGTGCTCGGGCCCCGGCCCCGGTTCGTGCTGGACCGGATGGAGCCGGGCGGCCGGCGCGAGGTGTCCTACCGGGTCCGCTCGGACCTGCGCGGCCGCTATCCGCTCGGCCCGCTCCAGCTGCGGCTCACCGACCCCTTCGGGATGTGCGAACTGACCCGCTCCTTCGCGGAGTCCGACACCCTCACCGTCATCCCCCGGGTGACCCCGCTGGCCCCGACCCGGTTCGCCGGCGAGGCCAAGGGCTACGGCGACGGGCACCGGCGCGCACCGGCCCTGGCGGGCGAGGACGACGTGATCCCGCGCGGCTACCGGTACGGCGACGATCTGCGCCGCGTGCACTGGCGCTCCACCGCGCGCTACGGCGAGCTGATGGTGCGCCGCGAGGAACAGCCCCGGCGCGCCCGCTGCACCGTCCTGCTGGACACCCGCGGCGGCGCCTACGAGGGCGCGGGCCCCGACTCGGCCTTCGAGTGGGCCGTCTCCGGCGCCGCCTCCACGCTGGTGCACCTGCTCGAACGCGGCTTCTCGGTACGGCTGCTGACCGACACCGGCAGCGCGGTGCCCGGTGAGAGCGCCGACGGTTTCGCGGGCGGCGGCCAGGAGTCCGCGGACGCGGCCGGGCTGATCCTGGACACCCTCGCGGTGATCGACCACTCCGGCGGCGAGGACCTCTCGCGGGCCCATGACGCGCTGCGCGGCGGCGGCGAGGGCCTGCTGATCGCCTTCCTCGGCGACCTGGACGAGGAGCAGGCCACCACGGTCGCCGGGATGAGCCGACGCGGTGGCGGCGCCGTCGCCTTCGTCCTGGACCCGGCCACCTGGACCCGCGACCCGTCCGAGCCCCCGCACCCCGAGGACCCGCGCACGGACCGGCTGCACCTGCTGCGCGAGGCGGGCTGGACGGTGGTCGAGGTGCCGCGCGGTGCCGCCCTCGACGAGCTGTGGCAGCGGGCGGACCGTGAGCGCTCGGGCCTGGCCGCGGTGGCGGGGGAGGCACGGGCATGAGCGGGCGGGCGCGCCTGGCGCTGTGCGCGGCGGCGGCCACCTTGATGGCCTCGTGCGCGCTGCTGCCGCTGGTGAACGGGCCGTCCTGGCTGCTGGAGCTGGTGCCGCTGGTGGTCGTGCAGAGCGGGGTGGGCGCGGCGGCGCGGCGGGTGCCGCTCGGCCGGCCGCTGACCGTGGTGGTGCAGGCGGTGGCCACGCTGGTGCTGCTCACCCTGGTCTTCGCCCGCGGGCACGCGATCGCCGGGGTGATCCCCGGCCCCGACACCTTCTCGTACCTCTCCGAGCTGCTGCGGCAGGGCGGGCAGGACGTGAGCCAGTACGCGATACCGGCGCCGCTCACCGACGGCATCCGGCTGATGCTGATCGGCGGTGTGCTGCTGATCGGCCTGCTGGTGGACACCCTCGCGGTGACCTTCCGCAGCGCCGCGCCCGCCGGGCTGCCACTGCTCGCGCTGTACTCGGTGGCCGCCGGACTGTCCCAGGGCGGTCCGGACTGGCTGTGGTTCCTGGTGGCGGCGGGCGGCTATCTGATGCTGCTGCTCGCCGAGGGCCGGGACCGCCTCGCACAGTGGGGCCGTGTCTTCGGCGCCGCGCCCCGCGCCCAGGGCGGCCCCCCGGACGGGGGCACGGTCGCCCCGGTGCGCACCGGGCGGCGGATCGGCGCGGTCGCCCTCGGGGTGGCCCTGGTGGTGCCGCTCGTGCTGCCCGCGATGCGGGGCGGCCTGCTGGCCGCGGACGGCGCGGGAGTGGGCGCGGGCCCCGGCCGCGGCGGCACCATCTCCGCGGTCAACCCGCTGGTGTCGCTGCGCGACAGTCTGAACACCACCGACGACCGCACGGTGCTGTCCGTGCGCTCCAGCAGCCCCGACCTCTCGGACCTGTATCTGCGCATCGTCTCCCTGGACGAATTCGACGGCACCACCTGGAAGCCGGCGCAGCGGCACATCGTGGGCGTGCCGAGCACGTTCCCGGCGCCGTCCGGGCTGGGTGCGGACGTCCGGCGGGACACCGTGCGGACCACCGTCAAGGCGGCGGACTGGTACGCGCAGGACTGGCTGCCGATGCCCTACCCGCCGAGCAAGGTGCGGATCGACGGCAGCTGGCGGTACGAACCGGTCGGCATGACCCTGGTGGGCGACCACGGCCAGACCACGCGCGGTACGACGTACCAGGTGACCAGCCTGGACGTGCGGCCGACCGCGGGGCAGCTGGCGACCGCGCCGGAGCCGCCGGCCGCGCTGCGGCGCGAGTACACCGAGGTGCCCGGCACCCTGCCGAAGGTGGTGGCGCGGACCGCCCGGGAGGTCACGGCGGGCGCGAAGAACCACTACGAGGAGGCCGTCCGGCTCCAGGACTGGTTCTCCACCGACGGCGGTTTCCAGTACGACACCCAGGTGGCGGTCGGCAGCGGTCCGGACGCCATAGCGAACTTCCTGAGGAAGAAACAGGGGTTCTGCGTCCACTTCTCCTTCGCGATGGCGGCGATGGCCCGCACCCTCGGCATCCCGGCCCGGGTCGCGGTGGGCTTCGCGCCCGGCACCCCGCAGGCGGACGGTTCGGTGACGGTGAGCCTGAAGGACGCGCACGCCTGGCCCGAGCTGTACTTCCAGGGCGTGGGCTGGACCCGGTTCGAGCCGACGCCGACGCGGGGCGTGGTGCCGTCGTACACCCAGCCGGTGGCGCCCGGCACCTCACAGCCGGACCAGTCGCTGCCGTCCAAGAACGGCTCCTCGAAGCCGTCGGCGGCCCCGTCGGACGGTGCCGACTGCGCGGGCGGTCCGGGGGCGTGCGACACGCCGTCGGCGGCGGCGGTCCCGGCCGGAGGCGGCAGCGGCCCGGGCCCGTGGTGGTTCGCGCTGACCGTGCCGGCCGTACTGGTGGTGCTGGCCGTGCCGCTCTCGCCGCTGCTGTGGCGATCCCGGATGCGGTCGGTGCGGCTCGGTGGGCATGCCCGCACCGACGAGGGGGCGGCGGCGCACACGCTGGCCGCGTGGCAGGAGCTGACCGACAGCGCGTGGGACCTGGGCATCCCGCCGGACGAGTCGCTGACCCCGCGGGGCGCGGCCGACCGGATCATCCGCCTGGGCCGTCTCGACGGACCGGCCGGCGCCGCGGTCCACCGCGTGGCCGGCGCCCTGGAACAGGTCCTGTACGCCCCCCGGCCGCGTCCCGCCCCGGGCGTGGCCGACGATGTACGCCAAGCGGCGGCGGCCCTCCACGGCACGGCCTCCCGCAAGGCCCGTCTGCGCGCCCGCCTCCTGCCCCGCTCGGCGGTCCGTGTCCTGTGGGCGTTCTCGGCCCGCTGGTCGACGCTCCGCACCCGGGCGACGGCGGCCCGGCCGGTGATCCGGCGCCCGCGCTCCTCGGAGCGTTAGCCACGCGCACCCCCGCGCCCTGTCAGGGGCGCGGGGAACTGCGCGACCAGCCACCACGGCGCGCCAGCCGACGACGGCAGGGCGGCAGGGCGGCAGCACAGCGGGAGACAAAGCCGAGGGGTGACCACCGGTCCTGGTGATCACCCCTGGGAAAAGCTCAGGCAGCCCGGCCGAAGCAGCGGAGCGCTACCGTCCCTGTTCGTCCCGCCGTCTTTGCCACCGCTCCTCGATGCGATCCATCATGGACCGCCTGGCCCGCATCGGGCGCCGAACCGCGCCCGCGGGTTGTTCCCCCGGTTTGGGCGCCTTGCGCCAGCCCGTGACCGCGAGTACCGCGCAGCCGAGCATGACGAGAAAACCTACGACGCTGACCCAGATCAACTGGGCGACCATTCCGGCCATGAGGAGCGCGATACCGACGAGGAAGCCCGCGACCGCCTGGTAGACCCGCCGCCGGGTGTACGTACGCAGCCCGCTTCCCTCAAGCGCTGACGCGAACTTGGGATCTTCGGCGTACAGCGCTCGCTCCATTTGCTCGAGCATGCGCTGCTCGTGCTCCGAGAGCGGCACGGAGTCCTCCTCATCGTGCGGTCGCCGGGGCGACCCGGGGGGTCCCTTCAGGATAGGCAGGGAATCGCCCCCGTGAAACCCGCCCCTCTGCGCCAATTGACCAACCGGGGTCCCGCCATGGCCGTCCCGGCTCGCCGATGCTTCCATTCCCCGGCGGCCGACCCGTCATGCCGGGTGGTGTACCTCGATCATACGGCGCAAACCCCTCGATCGGGGGGCTTGTGCTGTACTCCATCCGCCGCCGATGCCCTGATCAGCGGCGGGTCGGCCGCGTGCTCAGACCTCGGTGGCGGCCGGCGTCTCGCCGAGCACGTGCAGCTGGGTGGCCACGGAGTGGAACGCGGGCAGCTCGGCCGCGGCCGCCTCCAGCCGCAGCAGCGCGTCCAGCGCGGCGGGCTCGGTGTCCACCAGGACGCCGGGCACCAGGTCGGCGAAGACCCGCACGCCGTGCACCGCGCCGACCCGCAGGCCCACGCCCTCGACCAGCGCGGTCAGCTGCTCGGCGGTGAAGCGGCGCGGCATCGGGTCGCCGGGGCCCCAGCGGCCGTCGGGGTCCTGGAGGGCCTGCCGGGCGTCGGTGAAGTGGCCGGCGAGGGCGCGGGCGAGCACCGCGCCGCCGAGGCCCGCGGCCAGCACGCTGAGGACGCCCTCGGGGCGCAGGGCCGCGACCGCGTTGCGCAGGCCCTCGGCCGGGTCTTCCATGTACTCCAGGACGCCGTGGCACAGCACCGCGTCGTAGCCGCCGCGCTCGACCACGTCGAACAGGCCGTGGGCGTCGCCCTGCACGCCCTTGACCCGGTCGGCGACACCGGCCTCGGCGGCCCGGCGCTCCAGCGCGAACAGCGCGTTGGGGCTGGGGTCGACCACGGTCACACGGTGGCCGGCGCGGGCGAGGGGCACCGCGAAGTTGCCGCTGCCGCCCCCGGTGTCGAGGACGTCCAGCGCGTCCCGCCCCGTCGCCTTGACCCGCCGGTCGAGGGCGTCCTGGAGGACCTCCGAGACCACGGCGGTCCGCAGCGAGGCGCGGGTGCCGGAGCGGTCGGAGCGCAGCGAGGCCGTATGCGGGTGGTGAGGGGAGACGGGCGGGCGCATCGGGTCCGACACGGCAGTTGGCTCCTCGGCAGGCTGGACGTCTTTCAGACGTCTCCACCCTATTGCCTCCGGCGCTCCGCCTGGTCATCGCGGGGGCCGCGCCCGGCGTCCGTCTCGCTCGGCGGACGCCGGGCGCACCACCCGTGCTCAGCCGGCATCCGGTAGGTCACCGCGGGCCCCCGGAGCGCCGGGCTCCCCGGCGTCCTGGCGGGGCCGGGGCAGGACCGGCTGGAGGACGAGCATCCGCTCCACGAGGCGCAGGAACACCGCCACGTCCCGGACCAGGTCGTCGGCGTCCCGCCGGCTCGCGGCGCCCCGGATGCCGGCCTCGGCGCGGGCCCGGCGGGCGGCGCCGGAGGCGAAGAGGGCGCTCCACTCGGCCAGTTCGGGGGCGATCTCGGGCAGCACCTCCCAGGCGCTGCGGATCCGGGCGCGGCGGCGCGGGGAGGTCTCGGGCCGGCCGCGGGCGGCGAGCACGGCGGCGGCGGTGCGCAGGGCGGCGAGGTGGGCCGCCGCATAGCGCTCGTTCGGCGCTTCCAGGGTGGTGGCCTCCGAGAGGCCGGCGCGGGCCTGGGTGAGCAGGTCGAGGGCGGCGGGCGGGGCCGTGGCCTGCCGGACCACGGGGTGCACATCGCTCGCCGGGCCGGTCGCGGAGGGGACGGCGCTGGTCAGTGAGGGGGCAGGGCCGAGGGCGCGGCGCCGGGGTGCGGCGGCTGCGGACGAGTGGGCCATGACGAACCTCCTGTCGTCTGGGTGACAGCACGGGTGCCGTCTGTACCCATCGTGAGGTATGCCACTGACAATCCGACCTGACCTGGACTTTTACTTCACGCGACGATGGGCATAGTTTTATACTGACCAGTCAGTTTAAAAATACCGAACCGCAGGGGGGCTTGTGGACGGCGCGCACGTCACGGCCGAGGACCTCGGGCTCAAGGGACCACGGGGGTGGGCCTTTCGGGGCGTCACCCTCGACGCGGCACCCAGCTCGCTGATCGCGATCGAGGGACCGTCCGGCTCCGGCCGTACGTGTCTGCTGCTCGCGCTCACCGGACGGATGAAGTCCACCGAGGGAGTAGCCACTGTCGGCGGATCCACACTTCCCCGGCACCTGGCGGCCGTGCGCCGCTTCAGCGCGCTCGCCAACGTGCCCGGGGTGACGGATCTGGAACCCGCCCTGACCGTCGGCGAGCACCTGCGCGAACGCGCCCTGCTCCAGCACCGGTTCGGCGACTCCCTGCGCGAGCTGCTGCACCCGCGGGCCGGGCGCTCGCACGAGGCACGGCTGCGCGTGGACGAGGCACTCGCCGCGGCCGGACTCGACCTGGAGTCGCTGCCCAAGGGCTCCCGGACGGCCGTACGCGACCTGGAGCGGGTGCAGGAGCTGCGCCTGTCGGTCGCCCTGGCGCTCATCGGCCGGCCCCGGCTGCTGGGCGTGGACGACCTCGACACCAAGCTGTCGGAGGCCGAACGCGCCGAGGTGTGGGACCTGTTGGGCACCCTGGCGGGCGCGGGGACGACGGTCCTGGCGGTGTGCCGCAACGCCCCCGAGGGCTGTGTCACCGTGTCCACGAGCCGGACGGACGACACGGACGGCACGGAGGAGACGGGCGGCACGGAGGAGACGGCCGAGACGGACGACGGCGCCGGGAGCCGGAAGGCCGACCGCCGCACCGAGGAGGACGCCGATGCGCTCGCCTAGGCTCGCCGCCCTGGAACTGCGGCGCTTCGGACGCGGCAGGCTCCCGCGCGCCGCCCTCGTCGCCCTGCTCGTGCTGCCGCTGCTCTACGGCGGCCTGTACCTGTGGTCCTTCTGGAACCCGTACGGCCGCCTGGACCGCATCCCGGTGGCCCTGGTCAACGACGACAAGGGCGCCACCGCGGGCGGCAAGAAGATCACCGCGGGCGACGACCTCGCGTCCCGGCTGCGCGACAGCAAGACCTTCGACTGGCACGAGGTCAGCGACGCCGAGGCCCGCAAGGGCGTGGAGAACGGCACGTACTACCTGTCGCTCACCATGCCGGGCGACTTCAGCCGGCGCATCGCCTCCAGCTCCGGCGGCGACCCGGAGACCGGCGCCCTCCAGGTGCGCAGCAACGACGCGAACAACTACATCGTCGGGCAGATATCCCGCACGGTCTTCAACGAGGTGCGCTCGGCCGCGTCCAGCAAGGCGTCGCGGTCCTTCCTGGACAAGATCTTCATCTCGTTCTCCGACATCCACGACAAGACGGTCACGGCCGCCAAGGGCGCCGACAAGCTGAACACCGGCCTGGGGAAGGCCGAGAAGGGGTCCAAGGACCTCGCCGACGGGCTCGTGGACGCCAAGAGCGGCAGCGGGAAGCTCGCCAAGGGCATCAAGAAGCTGGACACGGGCTCCGGCGACCTCCAGCAGGGCTCCCGGCAGGTCGCCGACGGCACCCAGGCGCTCGCCGACAAGGTCGACGGCGTCTACGCCGAGGCGGGCCCGTTCCTGAAGGACAACGAGAAGACCATCGGGGACACCGCAGGTTTGGTCGCCGACTCGGCCAGGACGGTCCAGGACAACCTCGACGTCCTGGTGAAACACGCGCCCCTGGCCGCGAAGGCCGCGCACCTGTCCGCCGCCGCCCTCGCGGACATCTACAAGGAGCGCTGCGAGACCGCCGCCACCCCCGTCCCCGACCCGGCCTGCCCGCAGCTCAAGAAGGCGAAGCAGGCCGCCGCGGACGTGTCCGGCGTCGCCGACGACCTCAGCACCCTGATCGCCGACCAGAACGGCGACCTGACGACCATGCGGGACAACCTGGGCATCCTCCAGAAGCAGGCGACCGCCCTCCAGAAGAGCGCGCCGCACCTGTACGAGGACGTCAGCGACGCCGTCAAGAAGATCGACAAGCTGAACGCCGGCGCGCAGAAGGTCGCCGACGGCGCCAAGAAGCTGCACACCGGCCTGGCCACCGCCAACAAGGGCGCCACCACCCTGGACGCGGGCATCGGCACCGCCAAGACCGGCGCCCAGACCCTCGACGGCGGCCTGTACAAGCTGTCCGACGGTTCGGAGAAGCTCGCCGGCGGGCTGCACAGCGGCGCCAAGAAGATCCCCGACTACGACAAGCACGACCGCGACCGGCGCACCGGCGTCATGGCCGACCCGGTCCAGCTGGCCTCCCACGATCTGCACAAGGCGCCCAACTACGGCACCGGGTTCGCCCCGTACTTCATCCCGCTGTCCCTGTGGGTGGGCGCGATGGTCGCCTACATGCTGATCCCGCCGCTCAACCGGCGTGCCCTGGCGGCCGGTTCACCACCGTGGCGGATCGCGTTCGCCGGATGGCTGCCGGTGGTCGCGCTGGGCGTGCTCCAGGTGGTCGCGCTGATGGCCGTACTGCACTGGGCGATCGGGCTCCAGATGCTGCGGGCCGCCGGCACGATCGGCTTCCTGTTCCTGGTCGCCGCGTGCTTCGCGGCGATCGTGCAGTGGCTCAACGCCCGCTTCGGCGCGGCCGGCCGGATCCTGGTCCTCGCCCTGCTGATGCTCCAGCTGACCTCGGCGGGCGGCACCTATCCGGTGCAGACCAGCCCGTACTTCTTCAACGCCATCCACCCGTATCTGCCGATGAGTTACGTCGTGTCGGCGCTGCGCCGGCTGATCACCGGCGGCGGGCTGGGCCCGGTGTGGCAGGCGTGCGCGGTGCTGACCGCGTTCACCGTGGGCGCCCTCGCGCTGACCGCGCTCGCGGCCCGCAAGCGGCAGGTGTGGACGCTGGACCGGCTGCACCCGGAGCTGAGCCTGTGAGCCCCGGACCGGCCCGGACGGCCCGGGTACCTGTGAGAATCGGTGCCATGGAACGCAGCAGCGCCAGGTCCGGCGGCAGCACGCGCCGGGAGGCGACCCGGCAGAAGCTCTACGAGGCGGCCGTCACGCTCATCGCCGAGCAGGGCTTCTCCGCGACCACCGTGGACGAGATCGCCGAGCGGGCGGGGGTCGCCAAGGGCACCGTCTACTACAACTTCGCGAGCAAGTCGGTCCTCTTCGAGGAGCTGCTGCGGCACGGGGTCAGCCTGCTCACCGCCTCCCTGAAGGAGGCCGCGGAACAGACCGCGCACGAGGGCGGCAGCAGGGTGGACGCGCTGGACGCGATGGTCCGCGCCGGCCTGGTCTTCATCGACCGCTACCCGGCCTTCACCCAGCTGTACGTGGCCGAGCTGTGGCGCACCAACCGGGCCTGGCAGTCCACGCTGATGGTGGTGCGCCAGGAGGCCGTCGCCGTGGTCGAGGGCGTGCTGCGCGAGGGCGTGGCGGGCGGCGAGTTCAGCGAGGAGATCGACGTCCAGCTGACGTCGGCGGCCCTGGTCGGCATGGTCCTGGTGGCCGCGCTCGACTGGAAGTCCTTCCAGCCGCAGCGCTCCCTGGACGATGTGCACGCGGCCCTGTCCCGGCTGCTCCAGGGCCGGGTCAGCGGCCGGGTCTGAGCCACCGGGCGACCGGGGCAGAGCCATCGGGCGGCCGGACACCGCCGAACGGCACACGGAAGGCGCCGGTCCGCGTCAGGACCGGCGCCTTCGCGCTCCCCCGTACCTCTCCCCCGTGACCCCCCGTAACCCCCGTACTCCCCCTGGGTCGTGGCCAGGCGGCGGGCACCGTTCCGCCGCCCCGTGCCGGCGGTACCGGGCCGCGCCCCCTTGCCGGGCTCCACTCTTCCGTGCCGGCCCCTTCCGGCCCATCCGTGCGCCTACTCATCCGGTGAACTAGGTACGGATACTCAGGCCTGCGTGTACATGCCCAGGACGGGCGCCCCGGACCTCGCTACGATCGCCTGCGTGTCCGTACTCCCTCTCGTCTTCACCAGTGGCTGGGCCAGCGGCATCAACGCCTACGCGGTGGTGCTCCTGCTCGGCCTGTTCGGCGTGACCGGGGTGAGCGACGACGTCCCGCAGGCCCTCCAGCGGCCCGAGGTGCTGATCATCGCGGGCGTGCTGTTCCTGTGCGAGGCGGCCGCCGACAAGGTGCCCTACGTCGACTCGGTATGGGACTCCGTGCACACCGTGATCCGGCCCGCCGCGGGCGCCTGGGTGGGCGCGCTGCTCGCCGGGCACAGCGGCTCGTACTCGGAGGTGGCGGCCGCGCTGATCGGCGGTTCGACGGCGCTGGCCAGCCACTCGGTCAAGGCCGGGACGCGGATGGCGGTCAACGCCTCGCCGGAGCCGTTCAGCAACATCGCGCTGAGCATCGGCGAGGATCTGGGCGTCGGCGCGCTGGTCTCCTTCGCGATGTTCCATCCGCGGGCGGCGGCGGTCATCGCGGCGGTGCTGCTGGTCGCGGGGCTCGCCGCGCTGTTCTTCCTGGTCTCCCGCATCCGCCGCTTCCTGCGCCGCCGCGCCCAGCGCCGCGAGGAGCGCCGGCTGGCCTCACGGGTGCCCTGAGCCGCGTGGAGGCCGCCCCGGGATCGCGTTGTCGGTGGTGGTCGCTAGAGTCACGGACATGGCACGGATCGCGGTGATGGGCGCCGGTATGGGCGCGATGGCGGCCGCCGCCCGGCTGGCCGTCGCGGGCCACCGGGTGGTGGTGTACGAGCGCACGGACACCTACGGCGGCGGGGTGCGCCGCTTCGAGCGGGACGGGTTCGGCTTCGACACCGGCCCGGGGCTGCTGACCCTGCCCGCCGTCTACCGCGACCTGTTCGTCAAGACCGGCAAGGAGCCGCTGGAGGACCGCGTCGAGCTGGTCCAGGTCGACCCCTCCGCGCGGCACCTCTTCGCGGACGGCACCGAGGCGGCCCTGCCGAACGCCTCGCGCGCGGGCGTCGTCGCGGCGCTGGACGAAGCGCTGGGCGGCGGCGCGGGCGCCCGCTGGGGCGACTTCCTGGTGCGGGCCCGCGAGGCCTGGGACCGCACCCGCCGGCCGCTGCTGGAGGAGCCCCTGTGGCCCGACTGGCAGGTGCTGACCGGCAAGGAGCCGTATCCGGCGGTCCCGCACAAGCGGCTGCTGCGCACCCGGCGGGCGGGCACCCTGGCCGAGATCGGCGCCTGGGAGCTGCGCGACCCCCGGCTGACGGCGCTGCTCGCCGGGTATGCCCTGGCCTACGGCGTCGACCCGGCCACCGCCCCGGCGAGCGCGGCCGTGCTGCCGTACATGGAGCACGCCTTCGGCACCTGGTATGTGCGCGGCGGGATCCGGGAGTTGGCGCGTGCGGTGTACGAGCGGTGCCTGGCCCGGCGGGTGGAGTTCGTCTTCGGCGCCGAGATCACCCGGGTGCTGTTCGAGGACGGCCGGGCGGCCGGGGTCGAGCTGGCCGACGGGACCGTGGCCGAGGCGGACTTCGTGGTCGGGGCGGAGCCCTGGCGGCTGGGCGGCCTGGTGGAGGGGACGCCGTACGGACCGGGGGCGGTCGCGCCGGAGCCCGAGGACCGGTTCCCGGGGCGGATGGTGGTCTGCCTGGCCCTGCGCGGCGCCCGCGAGCCCGGTGCCGCGCATCGCACGGTGGTGCACTCGGCCGACACCGAGGGCGAGCTGGAGCTGTTCCGGCACGGCACCCCGCCGGGCCTGCCGACGGTCCGCGTCGACCGGCCGGACGACCCCGCGCTGCGCCCCGACGACACGCACGAGTCGATGGTGCTGACGGCGACGGTCCCGGCGGCGACGCGGTACGACTGGGGCGCGCCGGGTGTCGCCGACGCGTTCGCCGAGCGCATGATCACCGCCGCCGAGCGCGCGGTGCCCGAGCTGCGGGAGCGGATCCTGTGGCGCGAGGTGCGCACCCCGCTGGACACCGCGCGGGAGACGGGCGCCACCGGGGGCGCGGTCCCGCCGCCCGCGCTGGCCGCCCCCCGGGGCGTGCTGCACCCGGCCAACGCCACGGGGACACCGGGCCTGTTCGCCGTCGGCGGCTGGTCCCACCCGGGCGGCGGGCTGCCGCACGCGGGCATGTCGGGCGCGCTGGTGTCCGGGCTGATCGTGGAGGGACCGGACTTTCGGGGCTCACAGTGACCCGCGCGTGAGCCGGGCCCCGAACGGGAGTTGAGCCGCACCCGGGGCCCGAACCGCGCCCCGGCCGCGCCCCGGTCGGTACCCCCCCCCCGCGTCTCAGTAGCGGTACTGCTGCTCGTCGTACCCGGCGCCCGGCTGCTGCCGGCCGTGGCCCTGGTAGGGGTACGGCTGCTCCTGCGGGAGTTCGCCGCCCTCGCCCTCGTCGGTGCGCTGCTGCGGCACCCACACCCCGCCGGCCGGGGTCTCCCCGTAACCGCCGGTGGCGTACGGGTCCTGGGCGTAACCCTGCTGGCCGTACTGCTGGGCGTAGCCGGGGTCGTAGCCGTCGGCGGCGTAGGGCCGGCTGCCGATGTAGGGGTCCGAGTAGTTGGCGTAGCCCTGCTGGGGGGCGCCCTCGTAGCCGTACCCCTGCTGCTGCCCGTAGCCGGAGTAGTCGTAGGACTGGCCCTGCTGCTGGGCGGCGTGGGTGGCGGTGTCGCCGTAGACGCCGTAGTTGCCGGTGTCCTCGGGCAGGGGCTGCGGCTCGTAGACGGAGGCGCCGTCGGCCGGGGGACGCGCGGGCGAGAAGACGTCGTCGCGGTCGTAGTCGTCGTACGCGTCCGGGACGGAGCCGTCCGGGGCGTACGGGTCCTGACCGGGGGCCGGTTCGTCGGCGGGGCCGGCCGGTGCGGGCGCGGGGGCCTGCGCCGCCCGGGCGTTGCGGTCGCCGCGGCCGCGGCGGCGCTTGCTGCCGCCGGACTCCGCGGCGCCGGCCTCGGGCCGCCGGACCGCCCAGCCGGCCGCGAAGCCGCGGCGGAAGGAGAGCGTGACGAGGGTCTGACCGACGGCGAAGGCGATCGCGCCCGCGCCGATCACGAGGACGGACGGCATCATGACGCCGACCACCACCCCGAGGAAGCCGGCGAAGGCGAGCAGCCGCCAGCGCAGCCGCGCCTTGTACTGCAGCAGCACCTCGCCGAGCAACCACAGCGCGACGCCGCCGAATGCGATGTAGAGGACCGTCCAGCCCATGTACGCCCCTCTCCCAGTGGCCGTTACGCAGTGTGTCTCAACACCACGCGGCAGGTCTAGGCCTGCGGGGGGTGGTGCAGGCCCAGGTTCTCGTAGATCTCCAGGGTCGCCGTGGAGCTGTTGAGCGTGATGAAGTGCAGTCCGGGCACGCCTTCGGACAGCAGTCGCGCGCAGAACTCCGTGGCGAAGTCGATACCGATGGAGCGTACCGCCGCCGGATCGTCCTTCGCCGCGAGGATCCGCTCTTTCAGGACGTCAGGGAACTGAGCGTTGCTGAGCTTGGGCAGCCGCTCCAGCATGCGCACGCTGGTGACCGGCAGGATCTCCGGGATGACCGGGATGTCGCAACCCGCCTCCACCACCCGGTCGCGCAGCCGCAGATAGGACTCGGGCTGGAAGAACATCTGGGTGATGGCGTAGTCGGCGCCCGCCCGGCACTTGTCCACGAAGTGGGCGACATCGGTGTCCCAGTCCGCGGAGCGCGGGTGCATCTCCGGGAAGGCGGCGACGCCCACGCAGAAGTCGCCCGACTCCTTGATGAGGCGCACCAGTTCGGCCGCGTAGGTCAGGCCCTTGGGGTGGGCCACCCACGCGCCCATGGGGTCGCCGGGCGGGTCGCCGCGCACGGCGAGCATGTTGCGGATCCCGGCGTCGGCGTACTGGCCGATGATGTTGCGCAGTTCGGCGACGGAGTGGTCGACCGCGGTGAGGTGGGCGACCGGGGTGAGCGTGGTGTCGGCGACGATCTGCTGGGTCTCCCTGACGGTGCCCGCGCGGGTCGAACCGCCGGCGCCGTAGGTGACGGAGACGAAGTCGGGGGCGACCGCCTCGACCCTGCGCAGCGCGGTCCACAGGCTCCGCTCGCCCTTGGGGGTCTTCGGCGCCGAGAACTCGAAGGAGTACGTGGTCTTGCCGCCGGCGAGCATGTCACGCACGGTGCGCGCGCGATCAGTCCTGGTGGATGCGGTTCCGAGGGCCATACCCGCAGGTTAGCCAGGGGACGGCGGTCCCCCAACCGAACTCCGGAAATTTGCCCGAATTGTCGGCTTGTCGTCCACCCCTTGGGACGCGTCCCTGGGACAAGGCTTTGGGACACGCCCCCCGAGCGGGCTCGTCAGGACCGCCGCAGCCGCCGGGCGAACTCGGCGGCGGCGGCGCCAGGGTCGTCCGCCTCGGTGAGCGCGCGCACCACGACCACCCGGCGGGCCCCGGCCTCCAGGACCTCGTCCAGGTTGCCGAGGTCGATGCCGCCGATGGCGAACCAGGGGCGCTCGGTGCCGAGCGCGGCCGTGTACCGGACCAGGTCGAGGCCCGGGGCGGGGCGGCCGGGCTTGGTGGGGGTGGGCCAGCAGGGCCCGGTGCAGAAGTAGTCCACGCCGTCCTGGACGGCGGCTGCGGCGGCCTCGTCCTCGGCGTGGGTGGAGCGGCCGATCAGCACGTCGTCGCCGAGGATCGCGCGGGCCGCGGGGACCGGCAGGTCGCCCTGGCCGAGGTGGAGCACATCGGCGCCGGCGGCGTGCGCGACATCGGCCCGGTCGTTGACCGCGAGGAGCCGGCCGTGCCGGGCGCAGGCCTCGGCGAGGACCTCCAGGCAGGCCAGTTCCTCGGCGGCCTCCATGCCCTTGTCGCGCAGCTGCACGATGTCGACACCGCCGGCCAGCACCGCGTCCAGGAACTCCGGCAGGTCGCCCTGACGCCTGCGGGCGTCCGTGCACAGGTACAGCCGGGCGTCGGCGAGTTCGGCGCGGGCGGAGTCGGACATGCGTGGGCCCCCGGGGGTCGGTGTGTGCTGGGCGGGCGGTGGCGTACGGCGCGCGGGGCGTCGTACGCCACCCCCTCAGGTGGTCGGGCTCAGACGGCGAGCGCCTGGGCGCGGCGCTTCACCTCCGTGCCGCGATTCTCGCTGAGGGCCTGCGCGGGGGTGCCGGGCAGGGTCGGGTCGGGGGTGAAGAGCCATTCGATCATCTCTTCGGCCGTGAAGCCGTCGTCCCGCAGGAGCGTCAGGGTCCCGGTGAGGCCCTTGACGATCTGGTCGCCGTCGATGAAGGCGGCGGGGACGTGCAGCGCGCGGTTCTCACCCCGGCGTACGGCGATGAGCTGGCCGTCCTTGACCAGCTGCCGCACACGCGTCACCTCGATGCCGAACTGTTCGGCGATGTCGGGGAGGGTGAGCCAGGCGGGGACGAGAGCGTCGATCTTCGTGTCAATCTCGGTCACGGGTACAGGGTAGGCGCTCGGCCGGGAGCGGCGCTCTGTGCCGGTGGCCGAGCGCGGCTCCGTCGTGGCCGGTCGCGCGGTTCCCCGCGCCTCTTCGGGGCGCTAATCCGTCGTGGCGTCCTTCAGAGGGCGAGCCGGGTCCGCCACCGCCTCCGGGTCCAGGACGCGGCCCGCCTCGATCAGCTTGCGGCCCTGGGCGAGATCGCGCGGCCGGCCCACGGCCAGCAGGGCGACCAGGCGGCCCGCGCGCAGCCAGCACACCGTCCAGGCGGGTCCCGCGGGGTCGCCGCGCCACACCAGCCGGTCGGCGGCGGCATGGTGGCCCGCGTACTGGACGAAGCGGCCGAACTGCTCGGACCAGAAGTACGGCACCGGGTCGTAGACGGCGGTGCTCTCGCCGAGGATGCCCGCGGCGACGGTGCGCGGGCCCTGGAGGGCGTTGTCCCAGTGGTGCACGAGGAGGCGTTCGCCGTAGCGGGCCGAGGGGAAGGAGGCGCAGTCGCCGACGGCGTACACATCGGGCGCGGAGGCGCGCAGCCGGGCGTCGGTGACGACCTCGCCCGACGCGCCCAGCTCGATGCCGGAGCCGGTCAGCCAGCCGGTGGCGGGGCGGGCGCCGATGCCGACGACGACCGCGCCCGCGGGCAGCCGGGTGCCGTCGGCGAGCACCACCGCGCCGTCCTCGACGCGCTCCACGCGCGCGCCGGTGCGCAGTTCGGCGCCGCTGTCGGCGTACCAGCCGGCCATGGGGGCGGCGACCTCGGCGGGCAGCACCCCGGCGAGCGGCCGGTCGGCGGCCTCGACGACGGTCACCGCGCAGCCGGCCT